>DMBU01000090.1 GCA_003446015.1 Bacteroidales bacterium
TTTGTGGGGAGAGCAGGATTCGAACCTACGAAGGCGTACGCCAGCAGATTTACAGTCTGCCCCAGTTGGCCACTTTGGTATCTCCCCAAGCTATTTAGTACTTTGAGCCGATGGACGGATTCGAACCCCCGACCTGCTGATTACAAATCAGCTGCTCTGGCCAGCTGAGCTACATCGGCAATTTTCTAAAAAGAACGTGTTTTTAATAGCGTTGCAAAAATATTAATTTTCCAGTAATATCAAACTTTTAAACGCAATATTTTATCATTTTTTTTTAGATATATTTAATTCAGCAATCGCAATAATAGCAATACTTTTGATTATAAGTTATTTAACCTAAATTTATCATTAGCCATTTGTTTCTAATGACCTCCTTTAGAGAATCCTATTGTTTATGCATTGATTATATGTAAGATAGAATAACAAATCGATTAAGTAAAACTAAAGATTTGTAATCATAAATGCTTACAAATAAAGTTCTTCCAGATCGGAGTTAAACCTAGCTAAGCCATTAGTTCGTTGCACTCCTATTGTCTAATCTTAGTTTAATAAAAAAGCTCCATTATATCAATGGAGCTCTGAAAATTTATTTATTTCTTTTTCGGTGGATTATATCCTCGCTGTTTTGCTGCTGCTTCTAAACGCTCCTGCCATTTCGATTTTTTAACAGGTTTTTTCTTATTTTCATGCAATTTCTTAAGAATAGCCTCATCATCAACAAAACGTCTGATAAAGACAGTTTGCCCTAATGTAATTACGTTTGATAAGAAATAATAGTAGCTTAATCCAGCTGCATATCTATTGAAGAATACTAACATCATCACTGGCATCATATACGTCATCATAAACTTCATGCCAGGCATTTGCTGATTGGTATCATTCATTTGACCTGTATTTAATTTTGATGAGAAAACCAATGCAACAGCCATTAAAATTGTAAATAAGCTTATATGATTCCCATAGATACTGCTAATTAGTGGTATATCAACACTCCATGAAAAAATAGAATCATAGGATGATAAATCATCGGCCCAAAGAAAAGCTTCCTGTCTTAACTCAATGGATGAAGGGAAAAACCTGAACATGGCAAATAAAATAGGCATTTGTATTGCCATGGGTATACAACCACCCATAGGGTTTACTCCAACTTTTTTATACATGGCCATGGTTGCCTGTTGTTTTTTTATGGCATCTTCTTTCTTCGGAAATTTCTTGCTTATCTCATCAATCTCCGGTTTTAGAACGCGCATTTTAGCAGTTGACAAATATGACTTATAAGTTAATGGAAATAATACCAACTTAATAAGAATAGTAAGTATTAAAATGATAATACCATAACTTGCAATATAGTTATCTAAAAAGTTAAATACAGGTATTACAGCAAACTTGTTTACCCATCCAAAAATAGCCCATCCAAGAGGAATTATTTCTTCAAAATCAAGCTTCTGTTTCTTTAAGGTTGTATAATGATTTGGTCCAAAATAAAAAGACAATGGTATTGTTGACTTTGCAGAATACTCAAATGGTATTCCAATTGTTGATTCGAAATGCTTTAAATATTTTACAGAACTTTCCAGATTTGTAAATTCAAGAACAGCATTAGAAAAGTAAGTATCGGCAACAAGAATTGTAGAAAAGAATTGTTGTTGGTATGAAATCCATTTTAATTTGGTGTTTATCTCTTCTTTATTTTCATCTTTACTCCTTGCAGATAATGATTTAACTTCGTCCTGATAAAATTTATATCCCATTGTTGTATATAAATTCTCGTTTTGCATTCCTTTTTCCTGTTGTGGAGAATACATAGAGAATTTCAGGTCAATCACACTTAAATTACTTGCAACAACCTCGTTCATTCCAACAAAATTAATGTCGAAATCAACCTTATAGCTTTCGGGATTTAAGGTATACACATATTCAATGTATCTATCATTTCCTGCGTATAATCTCATCTTAACCGAATTCGATGACTTCTCGAATGGTTCAAAAAACAAGTCGTTTGTTATAATACTCTTGTTCTCAGAGAAAAAGTTTAAACCAAAAACTGTTGAATCGCCATCAAACAATAAAAGAGGTTTCTTGGTATATGTTTTATAGTCTTTAAGCTCAACAGAATAAACCCTTCCTCCTTTATTTGCAATTTTTAACCTTAACAGTTCATTTTCAAGTATCGTAAATTCCTGTTTACCAACAGCTGCATCAGCAAAACTTCCAAACTGACTTTTGTACTGGTTAACATCTACAATTTCTTCTACTGTAATGTTATTTTGTATGTTTTGAATTTTAGCAGTTTCTATTTTTTCCTGTTGAATTATTTGTTGTTGGTGAACAATCTCCAACGAGTCTCTTTTAAATCGTGCAGCTTCAATTTCTTCTTTTGAAGGTTTATTTAAGGTTGACCAAACAATTAAAATCCCTGCAATTACTATAATCCCGATAATCGAATTCCTATCCATCTTATTCTTTCTATTTTACTCTTATTTAAATGTACTTAACTAATATTATTGCATTTAATTAATCTTTACTAATTTCTTTTACAAAATTTACAAATAAAGGGTGTGGATTTACCACTGTACTTTTATATTCGGGATGAAACTGAACTCCAATAAACCATCGATGTTCCGGAATTTCCATTATTTCAACTAAACCTGTATCAGGGTTATGTCCAACAGGTTTCATGCCTGCTTTCTCGAATCTGTCGAGATAATCGTTATTAAATTCATAGCGATGTCTGTGCCTTTCCTGAATATGTTCTTGATTATAAACTTCAAATACTTTACTCCCTTTTTTAATATCGCAAGGATATGCACCAAGACGCATTGTTCCTCCTTTCTCCGTAACCCCTTTTTGTTCTTCCATCAGATCAATAACCGGATTCGTTGTTGTCCTGCTCATTTCAGATGAATCGGCATCTTTTAAACCCAACACATTACGGGCAAATTCGATAACTGCACATTGCATTCCTAAACAAATTCCTAAAAACGGAATGTTATTTTCACGAACATATTTAACCGCAGCAATTTTCCCTTCAACACCTCTTTGACCAAAGCCTGGAGCAACAATTATACCCTGGATACCCTTTAATGTTTCTGCGATATTATCTTCATTTATTTTTTCAGAATGTATACTCTTAATATTTACTTTACATTGATTTACAGAACCTGCATGAATTAATGATTCCATAATTGACTTGTACGAGTCTTGTAATTCAACATACTTACCAACCAAACCAATTGTAATTTCTTTTTTTGGATTTTTAAGTCTGCTTATAAATTGTTTCCATTTATCAAGCTTTGGCTCTTCATTTACAGGTAAATTTAGTTTCTGCAGAACTGTAATATCCAGTTTTTCCTCTTTCATTAAAAGAGGAACTTCGTAAATTGTTGAAACATCGATAGATTGTATAACCGACTCCATATTGACATTGCAAAATAAAGCCACTTTTTTTCTAATTTCAGTATTTAATGGATGCTCAGTTCTTAACACTAATACATCGGGCTGAATACCATTTTCCAGCATTACTTTAACAGAATGTTGAGTTGGTTTAGTTTTCAATTCGCCTGATGCCGAAAGATAAGGAACCAGAGTAAGATGCACAAACAAACTGTTCTGTGGCCCTAACTCCCATTTTAATTGACGAACAGCTTCAATGTAAGGTAAAGACTCGATATCACCAACAGTTCCTCCAATTTCGGTAATTACAACATCGTAATTAAACTTTTTACCCAAAAGTTTAATATTTCTCTTTATTTCATCAGTTATATGAGGGATTACCTGAACTGTTTTTCCAAGATAATCACCTCTGCGTTCCTTGTTAATTACGGTTTGATATATCCTGCCAGTTGTAACATTATTTGCCTGGGTTGTTGGCAAATTAATAAATCTTTCATAATGACCTAAATCGAGATCTGTTTCAGCACCATCTTCGGTAACATAACATTCTCCATGTTCATATGGATTTAAGGTTCCCGGATCAATGTTAATATAAGGATCTAATTTTTGAATCGTTACAGAATAACCTCGGGCCTGTAACAATTTAGCCAATGAAGCTGATATAATTCCTTTTCCTAAGGAAGAAGTAACACCTCCTGTAACAAATATGTATTTTGTTGTCGACAAAACTTTTATTTTTAATGTTTATTAATTAATGTTTTATTCATTATCAGCGCGATCAATCATTCTTACTTTTTCTTCCAACAAAACAATTTCCTTACGAGCACTATCAATTTTCTCTTGATATTCTTTTAGCATTTCTTTTGCCTGAGCAGAATCTGCTGAAAAGAAACCAATATTATTTTCCCATAAGGATATGTTATTTTCAAGTTTCTTGATTTTATTGAAAAACTTATCGCGTTCATGTCTGATTTTATTTGAAGATTTAGGCTTATGCTGCAATGTTTCAAGCCTGTTTTGAAACTTTAATAAATTCCTTTGAGCATCATTAACTTTTAATTTATCAAATTGCTTATTTAGCTCCTCCCTAAATTCGTTCTGAATTTTATCTTTCAATTTATATGGTACAAATCCAATTTCAGAAAAATCTTCCTGAAACTTTTTAAGGGCATTGTAATTTACATTTACATCACTTGCAAACTCATAGTTTTTAACTTTTTCAATAATCTCCTGTTTCAACTTCAGGTTTTTATCAAACTCCTGCTCAATATTACTGTAATACTTAGATTTTTGATTAAAAAAGTGATCGCATGCTGCACGAAATCGTTTCCAAATCTTATCGGATTGTTTTCTAGAAACCGGACCTACTTCTTTCCATTCTTTTTGAAGGTTTATTAAATCTTTGGTTGTTTTTTTCCAGTCGGTACTATCTTTCAGTGCCTCAACTTTTTCGCACAGTTCGATTTTTTTATTTAAATTATCATCCTGAAGTTCCTTGTTTTGAGCATAAAACTCTCGTTTTAATGCAAAAAACTTATCACAGGCATTTCTAAATCGCGAGTAAATCTTATTATTGTCCTTTTTGGGTGCAAATCCAATGGTTCTCCACACTTTTTGCAGTTCAATTATTTCAGTAGTTTTATCTGTCCATTCTGCATGAGATTCTAATGCTTTTCCAGCAATAGCTTCTGCTTGCACACATAAATCTTCTTTTTTATCTAAATTGGCTTTTTGGTCGTCCTTTAGATTTTTGAAATAATCCTGATGTCGTTTATTTATAATTCTGGTGGCCTCTTTAAATCTTTCCCACAAGTCTTCTTTTTGTTCATTAGGAACAGGTCCAATTTCTCTCCATTGGTTGTGGTATTTTTGTAAAGTTTTAAATGCAGTAACAACAGAATTTTCCTGAATCAGGCTTTCAGCTTTTTCACAAAGTTCAACTTTTATCTCGTAATTTTTCTTTAAGTCTAAATCACGAAGTTCCTTATTGATATTTACATAATCATAAAATTTTTCAACATGATGATGATATGTACTCCACAAATCTTTTAATTTTTGCTGAGGTACCTGCCCAACTTCTTTCCATCGTTGTTGAAGCTCTCTGAACTCCTTAAATGTGTCTCCAATAGATTCATCCTTATTAACTAATTCCTTGAGCTCTTCAATTATTTCGTATTTCTTTTTTAAATTTACATCTTTAACATTTTCAAGTTGTCTGTTAAAATCAGCCTTCAGCCTTCTGTATCTTTTAAATAATTCTTTTAATTCCAATTCAATAGGATCTTCAACTGGAGCAAAATCTTCTAAATCGCCTCCTTCTGCTAAAAACTCCTTGCGTTTTTTCTCATTTAAAGCCTTTTGCTTTTTATAAAAGCTTGCTTTAATGGCTTCAATCTCCTTGCGAATATCGTTTATAGGATTCCCTTCAATGATAACACTTAACTCTTTAACTAAATCTTCTCTGCTTAATTTAGTGTAATCAACAGCTAAAGGACCATCTACGTCAACATTTTCTGAATCTTCATCTTCTGACTCATCAACACTAAAACCTTCAATCTCTTCACTCTCAGGTGAATCTTCATCAGATAAATTTTCTTCACTTAGTTCTTTATCATCCGGTTGATCCGGTGTTTCTTTATCTTCCTTTTCCCTTTCAGAATCTGTTTGTTGATTGTTTTCTTTCGTTTCAAGATTCTCATTTGCTTGTTCATCTTGAACGGAATCAGAGTTTTGTAGATCTTTAGTGCTCATAATAATTGTTTTACTGTACAAATGATTTTTAAAAATCACTTATCAATTTACAGGTTACGAAAATAAATATTTAACTACTAATACTCAAAGAATTTTAGCATTAAATGTTAAAATACATAAATTTACAATTTTATCCTAAAAATGATAATAAAAAAAAGACTGCTCATAAAAATTGATGAACAGTCTAAATAAAGAAAAACCCAACCTAAAATCCTGACCGTTAAAATTTAAATCCAAAAGTCAATATAAAATTATTCAATTTGTTTTCAATACTTGCTTCGTTATTTATATAATTAGGATAAATTGAATTCAGGTCATATGCTATCATATTATAATTTACAGAAGTTTGAGAAAGAGCAAAATCTACAAAGAAATTATTTACTCTATAACCTAATCCTCCGGCAAGAGTTATTTTCTTATAATCTGAGTTAATTGTTTTATCAGTATAAGGACTTGTAGAATATCTACCTCCGGCTCTAAAATATAACGGGCCATACCTAAGCTCAGCTCCCGCTCTAATATTGTGAGTTTTTTGAAAAGCATTTTCAATTAAAGCATTATCATCTATAACACCCTGACTATTATCCTGATCATCCATTTTCATTGTTGAATAATCAGCATATTCATAATCAATATCAATCAGGCCAAATTTACCAATCTGAAATCCAATACTACCAACAGCTCTAAGTGGAGTATTTAAACTGTACTTATATGTTTGTACCTGTGATCTGCTAGGTTCGGCAGTAAATGTTTCAAATTCACCATATGCCTCATTATGAAACTCCTGATCAAGATCATAAAAGGTTGGTAAATGCAACGAGGCACCTAATCTTAAAAACTCCATGGGTTTATAAATTGCTCCAACTTTAAATGTAAAGCCGGTTCCTTCTGTGCTAGAATATTCTCTAAACTCAAAAGCGTTAATAAAAGGAATTGGCAATCCGGTAGTTTCACTTTCGTAATGAGAAGCAAATTCATCATATCTTAATCGGGTAATACCTATGCTTGCTCCAATATATAATTTATGAGCGTAATTCCCTCCAAAAGAAAAATTGAACTCACTTATAGAACCTTCTGTCTGAATAATTTTTCTCTGATTGATCTCAAAATTATTAGGGTCATTCATAACTATGTCAGTAATTTCGCTATAAAACTCATTCGCGGTAGTATCAAAATCCATGATATAAGCATCCCAAATTAAGAACTCATACATTCCATCCAAATCATAAGGGTTTGTAGTTGTTGCATTTGCGTATTCAACAAACATTTCCATTAAAGATGAATTATTAACACCTTGAAATTGCACATTGCTATTTAAATCATTAATTCTATTAAAACCTACACCAAAGTTAAAGTTAACCCAACGCGTATCCGAATTTTCGAGATCATATGAAGCAACAAAACCCAAATTATTAAGGTTCATAGAATAACCATTATCATCAATTGTATTGCCTATATATGTTGATGAATTTGAGTTATAACTCAGTCCCGGTGAAAACACTAATTCAGACCCTCTGTAAACACCTAAACCGGCAGGGTTAATAGCAATCGAAGAGAAATCTCCTCCAAGTGCCCCAAATGCTCCTCCCATTCCAACAAACCGAGCTGTACCTCCATATTCATTCATCGAGAATTTTAAGGCATTATCCACATATTGAGAATAACCAAAAGTGCTCGTAATAAGTCCTACAATTAAAATTAGAAATATCTTTTTCATATTAATTTATTATAAATTGTTAAACATTAAGAGTTAATAATTTATCTTCTGCCTCTTCCTCCACTTGATCCTGAAGAACTCCTACTTGATCCAGAACTACCAGATGATGTACCTGAACTTCCCGATGAAGAACCAGAACTTCTAACTGAGCCTGAACTTCCAGATGATCCTGAACTTCCAGATGATCTTGTTGATGATCTTCCAACACTTGAATTCCCAGAGGAACCACTTGATTTACTTGGAGTATAGGTACTCCCTGAACCTGATCTACCTGATCCATTTGGTGAATATGTTGATGTTCTTGACGAACCCGTTGTACTGCTTCCTGTATTAACATTTGTGCTTGAAGGTCTGTTATAGCGAGTTGTTGAACTTGATGGACTATTATATGTAGAACGAGTGGATTGCTGAGGTCTGGTGTAATTTCTATTCTCGCCTGAAACAACCGATGTTTGTCCTTGTGTATTGGTAGTTCTAATGCTTTCTCCAGTTCTTTCTCTATTTGTTTCTCTTACACGAATTGTTTCACCAGCCAAATTATTATCACCTGTTCTAGTTGTTGTTCTTACTTCACCTGATCTTGCTGTACGTGCAGATTGCCTATCCAAGCCTGATTTCACAGTGCTTGATGAGCTAACATCTCTTGCTATATAGTTTTCGGGCAATTCTCTTGAAGTTCTTCCTGTTAAAGAACCAGCTCCGGTTGTCCCAGATAATGATCTTTGCCTGTACGAATGAAACGAAGAACTAACATAATTATCATTATGATTGTAATTTGGAGAATATGAATTATAGCTGTAATAAGGATAATAGTATGGACTATAATATCTGTTGTAATATGAATAATATGGACTATAATATCCTCCATAGTAATATGAGCCATAGTAATATGGGTACCTATTATAATACCACGAAGACATCCAATAAGGCTCAACCCATATTTGATCACCAACTATGATTACATTATAGAAAGGATCATTGAAATATGCCTGAGCATACCAGTAGTCATCAGAGAATGTTATAAAATAATTATTAAATCCATAATAAGGGCTTCGCATAGCATCAAGTCTTCTCTGATACGATTCTTCGTAACTATCAACAATTATGCTTTCGTAAGGACTCTCATATTCTTCATCGTTCTTATAAATAACAGTATCGATTTCCGTTTTAGAATCATCCTCAAGAATATCTGAAATCTCTTTATCGTATTTCTTGTTAAATATGGTTGATTGTTCCTTATCATTAGTTGTATTTGCATAAACACCAGTTACAGCAACTTCGTCTTTAGGTGAATAATATAGATCGTCATTCACTGTGCTTTGTTGTAATGATGAGCATGAGGCCAACAAAATGGATAAGAAAATGAGATAATAAATTTTTGTTTTCATAATGAACCTCCTGTTTGGTTATATTTTAATAATTAATTTCGTTATTTTTGCAGCTCTTAAATTTATAATAATAATCATTAAAAGAATAACAAAAATCATACCATACATGGCTGAAAAACTAACAAAAAGAGCAGAAAATTATTCGCAATGGTATAATGAATTAGTAGTAAAAGCAGATTTAGCTGAAAACTCTGCTGTACGTGGATCAATGGTAATTAAACCTTACGGATATTCAATATGGGAAAAGGTCCAGGCCGCTTTAGATAAAATGTTTAAAGATACAGGACATTCAAACGCATATTTTCCTCTTTTTATTCCTAAATCATTCTTTTCAAAAGAAGCAAGTCATGTTGATGGGTTTGCAAAAGAATGTGCTGTAGTTACACATTACAGATTAAAAAAAGACGAGAACTCAGGTGAAATCATTGTTGATCCAGAAGCAAAACTTGAAGAAGAATTAATAGTTAGACCAACATCAGAAACAATAATCTGGAATACATATAAAAATTGGATTCAGTCGTATAGAGACTTGCCTATTTTAATTAATCAGTGGGCCAATGTTGTTCGTTGGGAAATGAGAACCCGCTTATTTTTAAGAACAGCTGAATTCCTATGGCAAGAAGGGCATACAGCTCATGCCACAAAACAGGAAGCGATAGAAGAAACAGAAAGAATGATTAATGTTTATGCCGATTTTGTTGAAAACTGGATGGCAGTTCCGGTAATAAAAGGGTATAAATCAGAGAACGAACGTTTCGCAGGAGCACTGGAAACTTACGCAATTGAAACGCTAATGCAAGATGGAAAAGCATTACAAGCCGGAACATCGCATTTTCTTGGTCAAAACTTCGCCAAAGCTTTTGATGTAAAATTTACAGATAAAACCGGAAGTCTTGATCATGTTTGGGCTACTTCATGGGGAGTTTCAACGAGGTTAATTGGAGCTTTAATTATGGCTCACTCTGATGATAATGGATTGGTTCTTCCTCCAAAACTGGCTCCTATTCATGTAGTGATTGTTCCTATTTATAAGGGAGATGACCAATTACAGCAAATTGACGAGAAAGTTCTTCCTATTAAGAAAAAATTAGAAGAAAAAGGGATTTCAGTTAAGTATGATAACAGAGACACACATAAGCCTGGGTGGAAGTTTGCGGAATACGAACTAAAAGGTGTTCCTGTCCGAATTGCAATCGGTCCTCGCGATATTGAAAATAATACATTAGAAATAGCACGAAGAGATACATTGCAAAAAGAAATAAAATCTCAAGAGGGTATTGAAGATTATATTGAAGGCTTACTTGATGATATTCAAAAAAATATCTATCAAAAAGCACTTAATTTTAGAACAGAAAATACCTTCAAGGTTGATACCTACGAAGAGTTTAAAGATATAATTGAAAACAAGGGAGGTTTTGTAATGGCTCATTGGGATGGAACTCCTGAAACTGAACAAAAAATTAAGGAAGAAACAAAAGCAACAATTAGAGTAATTCCTTTAGATGCTGTTGAAGAAGAAGGAAAATGTATATATTCGGGCAATCCATCAAAAAAGAGAGTTATATTTGCTAAAGCATATTAATAAGTCATACTTAAAAATTGGCATATGACAGAACAAGATAAAAAAGAGCAAATTTTAACAGCTCTTGAAATGAAATCGCTGGTAAAGCAAAAAGTTTACGACCAAACTATTGAAGTATTCAATTTGCTTAAAGAAATATTGCAGGAAATAGCAATTGAGTTTAATTCTGATTTACAGGTTAAAGATCCCCGTGTTAGTTTTGAATTTAAAGAAAGAAGTCAATTTGAAGTAGAATTAAAAGTTGCAGGTGATTTACTTATCTTTAGTATGCATTCAAATATATTTGAGTTTGACAGAGATCACAACGTTTGGAAATTGAACTATGTTAAAGACAATTCGTTGTTTAGCTTCTGTGGAATAATTAATGTATACAATTTTTTAGCCGACTCGTTCAAATATAACCGACTTGAAGACCTCGGGTATTTAATTGCAAGAGTGTTCATAAATCTTGAAAAACATTTTTTTGTCGAAGGAAAACGACAACAAGAATATTTATACAATAATTTTGGCAATTCTGTTTTAACAAAAGAAACTCTTAAGGATATCGTTCTCAGAATAATTAATTATGCGCTTGACTTTGATTTATTAGTACCTCCTTATGATAGTGTTAAAATTGCCTCTGTGGCGCAATTAATTGAAAAAGTTGAGTATCATAAAATGAAAACTGGTAAACGACTAGGTTTTAAATTTAATTCCGACGACGTATCTTAATTACTGAAATATAGCATTATAGAAAACAAAAGCCTGAAAAATTAAAAAAAGTTCAGGCTTTTTTGCATCAATTTAGATTCCATATCGTCTTTTATTCAAAAAGTATATTGTTTGAATTCGTACACATGTTGTTTCGTAATCGAACAATAAAAAATAAAACAAAAATAATAAAACATGCTTAAGCCATTAATAAACTGACATTTAGATATTATGGCATAATATATGTAAAATTCAAAGTATAATCTTAATATTCAAAATCATGGTAGTAGATTTAAAAGCAAACGAGCTAGTTCTTAAAGCAGGTGACTCAAATTACTTCGCTGAAGAGAAAAATGTTGATGGAAAATTAATTCTTACAAATCAACGGGTATACTTCAAAACTAAAGAAGATGAACTTTCAAATTATAATCTAGAGATTCTTCCAAATCAGATCAAAGAGATTCTTTAT
Organism: Bacteroidales bacterium; assembly: GCA_003446015.1. Lineage (GTDB taxonomy): Bacteria > Bacteroidota > Bacteroidia > Bacteroidales > UBA12077 > UBA12077. The sequence goes on from DMBU01000090.1 coordinate 11,991, forward strand.
TTTAATACAATGAAAATATTCCCTAATGGTTTAAATATTATACTTAAAGAAGGAAAACAACTAAAATTTAAGATTGGTAAAAGAAATTCCTGGGGGAAAGTTTTAAATAGAATTTATTAATACTGCCAATTTAAAACCACATATATTTCAACCTAAAAGGGTATAATTAATTTAAATTATGCCCTTATTTTTTTCAGAAATACCTTTAATCATTCCATTAAAAATAAAAAAATGTATTGGCCACAACATATACCAGTAAAATCTTCCTGCTAATCCTTTTGGTCTAAATGTAGTGGTCTGAACTAATTTATTCACAGAAGATTCTTTTTCAATCTTAAATTCCAACCAGGCTTCACCTGGCAACTTCATTTCAGCAAACAACAATAATCTTCCTGATTGCTTATCAGCAATCAAAACTCTCCAAAAATCTAATGCATCACCTGCATTTAAGTTATCTTGATTTGTTCTGCCACGTCTTAGACCTACTCCTCCAACTAATTTATCGATAAATCCGCGGATAATCCATAAATAATTTGCACCATACCAACCTTCTTCACCACCAATATTCCAAATGTTTTCTATAATTCTGCCAGCACCATTTGTTATTACAATTTCTTTCTTATCAATAAAACAACCATTTTGAGGAGCCTGTATAAAATTCAAAACATCAATACTTTCATTGCTTGATGCGTAAGCATCTTTCCAACTTGAGACAACCATATTTTGCTCTATACTTGTAAAAGACTCTCTCACAGCGGTTTTAAAATCAATTAAATCAATACTAACTAATTCTTTGAGATTATTTTCTTTGGCTACGACCTCAATTTTCATACTATTAACTAAATTAACAGCTAAACGATATGATGTTGAAGTAACAAAATAAAGCCAGAATGATGAAAGTCTCGGAGTCATAATAGGTAAGATAAAAATATATCGTTTAAGATTTCTAACTTCAGCAAATTTCAACAACATTTGTTTATATGAAAGTACTTCAGGTCCACCAACGTCGTAAGTATTATGGAATGTAGATTTATTTAATAACACTCCTGTTAGAAACTGAATAATATTTCTAACTGCAATAGGCTGCGATTTTGTATTAAGCCATTTCGGTGTAATCATTAAAGGAATTTTTTCAACTAAATCGCGAATAATTTCAAATGATGCACTCCCTGATCCTATAATAATTCCAGCCCTCAAAATAGTAACAGGAATATTAGATCTCTTTAAAATTTCTTCAACATTTTTTCTAGAAGATAAGTGCTCTGATAAATCTTCACTATTTGAAATTCCACTTAAATATATTATTTGCTTAATTCCGGTTCCGTTCAAATGCCGAACAAAATTCATGGCGGAGCGTGATTCAGCTTCAGTGAATTTGCCAATTGAGCTTACCATACTATGAATCAAATAATAAGCAACATCTACATTATCAATTTGAATTTTATCCGTTTGATCATTTTCAAAATCCAATTCAATAACCTGCACTCTTTCATTATCAAAATCACGAACATCTATGCGACTTTTATTTCTTACACAACATACTATTGAATGTCCTTGTTGATATAATTCCTGTAAAAGTCTTTTACCAATATAACCATTTGCACCAGTTAATAAAATCTTCATTAAATTTGTCTTTTAATTTAAAGAATAAACCAAATTACAAAAGCTAAGTTCAAAATCATATTTAATATGGAAATATTTTTAACTTTCGAGGCATGGGTAGCATTGGCTACGCTAACATTTTTAGAAATTGTATTAGGAATAGATAATATCATTTTTATCTCAATTATCACAAACAAACTCCCCCAACATCAGCAGGGAAGCGCAAGAACATTAGGACTGGCAGCAGCTTTAATATTTAGAATAGCCCTCTTAATAGGTATTACCTGGATTATTGGTTTTTCAAAACCATTATTTACTGTTTTTTCATTCGAAATTAGTGGAAGAGATTTAATTCTGGGGTTTGGAGGATTATTTTTACTTGCTAAAAGCACATCTGAAATTCATCATAAAATAGAAGGAGAGAACGAAAATAAAACAGTGGTTAAACAACATGGAATTTTAGGAATCATTTTGCAAATTGTTGCTTTAGATATGATTTTTTCGTTCGATTCAATTCTTACTGCAATTGGTATGACAACCCATTTAATCATTATGATTATCGCTGTAGTTATTTCAATTGGAATAATGATGTTAGCATCAGGAGCCATTAGTCGCTTTATTAATAATCATCCCACACTTCAAATGTTAGCATTATCATTTTTAATCTTAATTGGGTTTATGCTTATCCTTGAATCAATAGGCATTGAAGTTCCAAAAGGGTATATTTATTTTGCAGTATTCTTTTCATTATTTGTCGAATTATTAAATATGAAACTTAGTAAGAATAAGAATAATCAATTAGAAGAAACAAGTCAGTAAAATTCAAATTGAGATACAGTTAATTTAAACAACTATTCATCTTGTTTGTTATTACTTAAACATCAAAATTATAATTCACAAATTAGTAAACCTAATGAAACCTATTGGCATATTTTACGGATCATCAACCGGAAATACAAAGAAAATTGCAGAAAACATTAAATCAAATTTAGAACCCGGACTGGTTGACATTTACGACGTTAAATATGTAAAAAAAGAAGTCCTGGAAAGATACGACAATATTATATTAGGCTCATCTACATGGGGAGAAGGTGTATTACAGCCTGACTTTGAGCAATTCCTTTACAATGTTTTGAAAATTGCAAACTTAAAAGGTAAAAAAATTGCAATTTTTGGCACCGGAGATTCATCAGTTTACCCTAACTCTTTTGTTGATTCAATAGGGATTATTTTTGAAGCACTGGAAGGCAAAGGCGTTATATTCGTTGGTGAGTTCCCTACCAATGGTTATCATTTTTCTTCTTCCTTATCAATTTTTGGCGATAAATTTATGGGTTTACCCTTAGATGATGATTCGGATGAAGATCAGAATAAACTTCGTGTTTCAATTTGGACACAGCTCCTCAAATCTGATTTGAATTAGTTAATCGTAACAATATTGGGTTTATACTTCTTTTAGTTTAATGTTTTCCGGGCAAACATTTAAATATTGTCAAAAATAAATCTACAGTTGATTACCGTCAGTCATTAATAACATGACCTGAATCTCCTATATTTCTTCATTTTAAAGATTTAATTATTATGAATTTTAATAGCATTATTATATCTTGCAACTTTAAAAATAATACCATAAAAAATTAAAACTTAAATATTATGAGAAGAAAAATTTCATCAATTATTTTACTAGTACTTGCAATTGCTTTATTTGCAAGTTGTGGAAATCAAACAAAAACAATGGAAACAGAAAATGAACTTCAGAAGAAAGTTGATGAGTTTGTAGAAGTAGAACTAACTACAGACATAAGTCATTTATCTGACAATCAGAAAGAAATGCTAGGATATTTATTCGATGCAGGTAAGCTTATGGAAGATATTTACTGGAAACAAGCTTATGGCAATAAAGAGGAGTTGTTAAATAGCATTACTGATCCTGTAGTTAAAGAATTTGTAAAAATCAACTTTGGTCCCTGGGAAAGATTAAATAACAATAAATCTTTTGTTGAAGGTATTGGCCCAAAACCAGCCGGCGCAAACTTCTACCCCATTGATATGACCAAAGAAGAATTTGAGGCTCTTGAATCAGAAGACAAAACAAGCCTTTATACTATTATTAGAAGAGATGAAAACGGATCGCTTTACACGATTCCTTATCATGAGGCATATAAAGAAGAAGTTGAAAAAGCTGTTGAACTTATACAAAAAGCAGCGGAATTAGCAGATGATGCCGGGTTTAAGAAATACCTGGAGCTTCGAGCTAAAGCATTACAAACAGATGATTATTACAAAAGTGATGTTGCATGGATGGAAATGAAATCAAATCTAATTGATTTTGTTGTTGGACCAATAGAAAATTATGAAGATGCACTTTATGGTTACAAGGCTGCCAATGAATCGTTTATCCTTATTAAAGACCTTGAGTGGAGTAAAAAACTCGATAAATTTGCAGCTTTATTACCCCAATTCCAAAAAGATTTACCGGTAGCAGCTGAATATAAGAGTGAAACTCCCGGTAGCGATTCTGATCTTGGTGCTTATGATGCGGTCTACTATGCCGGTGATTGTAATGCCGGAAGCAAAACTATTGCCATTAACTTACCTAACGACGAGCAAGTTCGATTAGATAAAGGAAGTCGTAAACTTCAGTTAAAAAACTCAATGAGAGCTAAATTCGATAAGATTTTAGTTCCAATATCAAACATACTGATAAGTGAAGATCAAAGACAACATGTAAAATTTGATGCCTTTTTTGAGAATACTATGTTTCACGAAGTAGCTCATGGTTTAGGTATGGGCTCAACTATTGATGGTAGTCAAACGGTTCGCGAAGCTTTACAAAATTACTACTCGTCAATCGAAGAAGGCAAAGCTGATATTTTAGGATTATATATTGTTACCAAATTATATGAAATGGGCGAACTTAATAGCGGCGAACTTATGGATAATTATGTGACCTTTATGGCAGGAATTTTCCGTTCAGCTCGTTTTGGAATAGCAAGTTCTCATGGTAAAGCGAACATGATGCGTTTTTATTTCTTCGAAGAAAGAGGAGCATTTTTAAGAGATGAAGCTACGGGCACATTCAAAGTTGATTTTGAAAAAATGAAAACAGCGATGGACGAACTTACTGAGAAAATTTTAATTATTCAGGGTGATGGAAATTATGAAGCTGCAAAAGCCTGGGTTGAATCAGATGGTATGATAACCGAATCATTGCAAAAAGATTTAGACAGAATTAATTCAGCGGGAATCCCTAGAGACATTAGATTTAAACAGGAAAAAGAAATGCTTGGATTAAACTAAAACAATATTTCTTAACTAAAAAGGTTCAATAAATATTTATTGAACCTTTTTTTCTCACAATAGTGCATGAACATAAAAAACTTTAAATATTATTTTTTAATCATTTTAATAACAATACCCGTATTGTTATTAGGTCAAATTAAAAAAAGTATTAACAACCCAACTGACACTATTGATTGGAATCCTTCATATACTTCGAGAAATGATAGTTTATATGTAAATAATCAACTAAAATCAGATCGATTTTATGATTCATTGAAAACCAAAGCTTCTAAGAATAAAATTACAAAAACAGCACTTAATTTTCTTTTAGTAAGCGAGCCTGCTTCAGGCAAATTTATTGGTGTTGAAGATTTGCGAAACGAAGAATATTACAATTTATATGCAGGAAAAATTATCCGGAATATCGAAATTGTCAAACTTGATGTTTTTGGTCCAACATTCAAAGATACAGTAGCCGTTTCAAAACGATGGACGGATAAAGTTGGTAATAAAACACATATTAAAACCCGCGAATTTATTATTCGAAACAACCTGTTTTTCAGCACAGGTGATTCCATCGATCCTGTGTTGTTAGTTGACAATGAAAGGTTACTTCGTGAATTAAACTACCTTAAAGACGCATCAATACAAATTGCCGAAGTTCCCGGAAATCCAGACCTTGTCGACATATTAGTTGTTACCAAGGATGTATATTCGGCTGGGTTTTATGTTGATTTATATAATCTTGAATCAGGAGTAATTGAGTTATACGAAAACAATCTTGCAGGGCTGGGACATAAACTCAACGGGAGTCTTTATTTAAATACAGCTGAAAGTCCCCCAACAGGATTTGAAATTAACTATAATATTGACAATATTGGCGGATCATTTCTAAAATCAAGAATTCAATATTTAAAAGCATTTGAAACAGAGAAATATGGAATAACACTAAACCGGGATTTCTTCACTTACAACACAAAATGGGCAGGTTCATTAACGCTTTACCAAACATCTACCTTAGATGACATTAAGAAAACAGATACAACCTTATTAGATGTAAGATTAAAATATACTACCCAGGATATTGGAATTGCCCGATCATTTTTACTAAAAACTAACAGCTGGCAATACCAAAATAGAACAAGATTAATTGTGGGGTTTAGATACATAAATAATATTTTTTATAAAGGACCCGAAGTTAGTGAAAGATATAATTTTCAATATCATGACAATCAGGTATTACTTACAGGAATTGCCTTCTCAAGACAACGGTATTATAAATCAAATTTAATTTATGGTTTTGGGAAAACAGAAGATATGCCTATAGGATGCCTAATTCAATTAAATGGAGGAATCGAGATTGACGAGTTTTATAAACGACCGTATTTGGGTTTAAGGCTTTCAAAAGGAATATATTATCCTAAAATTGGTTATTTGAATATACATAGCGAGTTTGGTGGTTTATATTATGAAAATCAACTTGAGCAAGGTGTTGTTTCAGTCACCGGACAAACAATTAGCAACTTACATTATATTAATAGATTTAAATTGCGAGAATTCTTAAGCTTAAATTATACGAGAGGTATAAATAGATTTAGTGACGAAAAAGTATATTTAACTTCAAACGATATTTGGGGTTTCTCAAGTGAAGATCTTTTTGGTATTCAAAAAATTTCATTTCATTCAGAACTTGTAGTCTTTTCAAATTTGTACATTTATAATTTCAGATTTTTATTTTTCGGTTTTGGAGACCTTGGATTAATTGGTCCTGAAAACAGGTCTGTTTTTAGTAATAAACTATATTCGGGGATTGGACTGGGAATTAGAATTCGTAATGAAAACCTTGTATTTAAAACCTTTCAAATCAGGTTTGCTTATTATCCAACTATCCCTAATAATGCTGAACAATTTTATTACATCATTTCAGGAGAAAATTATCAAAAACCTGTAAATTTTGATCCTAAAATACCATATATCATAGAGTATAGATAGTTCCCATATCATTTCGTTGAACAAAGAATCTGTCCTTTTGTTATCCTAGTATAAAATTTACATTTTAATTAAAAACCATTTAAATTTTAATTTATGTCAGTACTAGTAGGAAAAAAAGCACCCTTATTTAAAACGGATGCCGTTATTAATGGAAATCAATTAATTGAAGACTTTTCACTTGAACAATATCTGGGGAAAAAATACGTATTGTTTTATTTTTATCCTGCCGATTTTACGTTTGTATGCCCAACCGAAATTCTTGCTTTTCAGGAAAAAATGAAGGAATTTGAAGAAAGAAACGTAGCAGTTGTCGGATGCTCAGTTGATTCTGCATTCTCACACTGGAAATGGTTACAAACAGAATTAAAAGACGGAGGAATAAAAGGAGTTAAATATCCACTTGTAGCTGATTTATCTAAAACCATATCTGAGAATTATGATGTTCTTGCAGGACATTACGACTATTCTGAAAGTGGAGAAAGTATTTTTCACGGAACCCCACAAGCATACAGGGGATTGTTTTTAATTGATAAAAAAGGCATTGTTCGTCATCAGCTTGTAAATGACATGCCTTTGGGAAGAAGTATTGAAGAAGCACTAAGAATGATTGATGCATTACAATATTTTGAAGAAAACGGCGAAGTTTGTCCTGCAAACTGGAAAAAAGGCGATAAAGCCTTAAAACCTACCCAAAAAGGTATTTCTGATTATTTAAGTAATTAATCAAATAATAGATATTCTAAAAGCATCTCAAATTGAGATGCTTTTTTTATTTTTGCTAAATGCGAAAAGAACTCCAGATTGACATTTCCAACATCGAATCATTTAAGAAAAAGCTTATTACTTTTGGGAATAAATATGAGAAATTCGTTTTTCTAAATAGTAATAACTACAATTCAAAACAATCACAACACAGCTATTACGAATACGATTTCCTTGCAGGATTGGGTTCTATAAAAGAAATTTCTGGCTCAGAGCATTCTGGATTTGACAATCTTCAAAAATTGAATACCGAATTAAATGATTGGCTTTTTGGTTTTTTTACCTATGATTTAAAAAATGAACTTGAGAATTTAGAATCCAATAACATTGACGAATTAAATTTCCCATCGATCCATTTCTTTTCACCCGAAATAGTTATTTTATCAAAAGATAAAAAAGTAACTTTTTTATATCATGAAAACACATATTCAATCAATCAAATACTGGATATAATTCAAGAAATTGAGTCAATTGTGTTGACAGAAAATGACAATTCAGTTTCTGTAATATTGAACCAGCGATTTAATAAAACAGAGTATATTGAAACCGTTAAAAAACTTAAAAAACATATACAACAAGGTGATATTTACGAGATAAACTTTTGTCATGAATTTTATTGTCGAACCCATATAGATCCTATAGTAAGTTATACGAAATTAAATAAGATTTCACCAACACCGTTTTCTTGTTTCTATAAGTTAAATGATAAATATCTAATGTCTGCAAGCCCTGAACGTTTTTTAAAAAAAACAGGAACTAAAATCATTTCACAACCCATAAAAGGAACAATGAAAAGAGGAGCAAATGAAAAAGAAGACCTTGATTTAAAAAACAAACTGTATAATGATCCAAAAGAAAGAGCAGAAAATGTTATGATCGTTGATCTGGTAAGAAACGACTTATCAAGAACGGCAAAGAAAGGATCGGTTAAAGTAGAAGAACTTTATGGAATATATAGTTTTAAGCAAGTGCATCAAATGATATCAACTGTTGTTTCTGAAGTTAAAGAGAACACCAACATTATTGATATCATTAAAAATGCATTCCCAATGGGTTCAATGACCGGAGCACCTAAAATTAGAGCAATGCAGTTAATTGAAGAAACTGAAATAACCAAACGGGGTCTATATTCAGGTTCGGTAGGTTATATAACTCCTGAAAATAATTTTGATTTTAATGTGGTAATTAGAAGCATTTTATACAACCAATCAAAAAATTATGTATCTTTTACCGTTGGAGGAGCAATAACAAGTCTTTCAGATCCTGAACAAGAATATGAAGAATGCATGGTAAAAGCGGAAGCAATGATAAAAGTATTTAGTTAAAATTATGCTAACAAATTTTCAAACATTCATTGAATCAAATAAACTGGTTAATAAAACAGAACGAATACTACTTGGTGTTAGTGGAGGCATCGATTCTGTTTGCATGTTTCATCTGTTTCGCCAATTAGAATACTCAATTGGAATTGCTCATTGCAATTTTCTTTTACGTGGTGAAGAATCGGATCAGGATGAATTATTTGTCAGGAATCTGGCTGAAGAATTTGATATTCCATTTTTTTCAACTCAATTTAATACAAAAGAGATATCAGAAAGTAGAGGTATTTCAATACAAATGGCTGCCAGAGATCTTCGGTATGATTGGTTTGAAGAGATTAGAAGTAAATATAGCTACGATTATATTGCAATTGCACATAATCGTGATGATGTAATTGAAACCTTTCTAATTAACCTTACACGTGGTTCAGGAATTAAAGGATTTACAGGTATTAAACCAAAAACAGGAAATATAATAAGACCCTTGCTTTTTGCAGCAAGAAAAGAAATTTTGGAATATCTTCATACTGGTAATTATAATTTTCGGGAAGATTCTTCAAATAGTTCTGTAAAATATAGCAGAAATCTTATACGACACGAAATTATTCCACTATTTGAACAAATTAATCCACGGTTTCGTGATACAATGATCGAAAATATATCAAGATTACGGGATACTGAAACAATTTACATTGATTACATAGAGCATAGCAGAGATTTAGTTTTTAAAGAGGATGAACATCGAATATTCATTAATCTCGAAAAACTTAACAAGCTTACTCCTCTTTCAAGTTTTCTTTTTGAGTTTCTTAGACCCTATGGTTTCTCAAAAACACAAATTACAGATATTGAAGAATCGCTCGTTAAAACCCCGGGGAAACAATTCTACTCACTCACACATCGCTTAATTAAAGACAGAACGGATTTGATTCTTGAAGAAATTTCATCAATAAATGACAGGCAATATTATATTGAGGCTCATACTGAAAGTATTAATACCCCTTTGGTTTTAAAATTTTCAAAACTTGAACTTAAGTCTGATTTCAATATCACCAACTCGAATTTAATTGGATTATTCGATTTAGATCAGATCGTGTTCCCTTTGATCCTCAGGAAATGGCAAAAAGGCGATTATTTTATGCCTTTAGGAATGAAAAATCTAAAAAAGCTTAGCGATTTTTTTATCGATAACAAACTATCAATTTCTGATAAAGAAAACACATGGATTCTTGAAAGCAACAATAAAATTGTTTGGATACTTGGATACAGAATTGATGAAAGATTTAAAATAACAAAAAACACCAAAGAAATACTTAAAATTGAAATCATGAGCTATGTAGATCAATAAAGTATTACCCGATTGTTGAATAATATTAACTGCGATATTTCCGTTTAATCTTTCATTTTCATAATTTTTAGATAAAAATTTATTTAATAAAATGTCGTTTATAAAAAACCATTAAGCTACATATACGTTGAAGGTAATATAAAGAGTGAATAATGGAAGACGATAAGATGATAGACCATTCGGAATTTTTAGACCTTTTACCAGAAATTGTTTTTGAAATCGATAAAGATCTAAATATTAAGCTCTTAAATCAGTCATGCGAGAGAATTTCAGGGTATAAGAAGGAAGAATTAATAAATAAAAAATTAAGTTTAAACGAAATTATTGTTCCTTCTGATCTTGACCGAATAAAAGAAAGTATTACTCAGAATCTTAATGGTATTCAAAAATCAGGTAATTGTTACAATGTATTTACTAAAAATGGAGAAACCAAAACGCTTGAAATTTACAATACTCATATACATACACAGGGGATAATCTCAGGCTTTAGATGTATAGCAATAGATATAACCGAAAAAGAAGAAAAGAAAAAAATATTAGCTTCACAAGAAAAGCATTTCAGACACATATTTCATAATTTCCCTTTACCCTATCTATCACTAAATGAAGAAGGAACTATAATGGATATTAATCCACTTTTGGAAGAAATTACGGGATATCACAGAGATGAAGTGATGGGAAAGAATTTCGTTTCTCTTTTACCTGATGAAAATATTCAAAAATTTTATAATTCATTTGAAACCTTTAAGAAAAGAGGTATTATAAGCAATATTGAGTTTGTTTTAATCAGAAAAAATGGTTCTGTAATAAATGTTAATTATCATGGAAAAATAGAATACGATAGCCAAGGTAAGTTTTACAAAACTCATTGCGTATTTAGCGATATTACCTTACAACGAAAAGCAGAACAAACATTAATTAAATCTGAACAACAACTTCGTGAACTTAATGCAACTAAAGACAAATTCTTTTCAATTATTGCACACGATTTAAAAAACCCTTTTAATGATTTAATGGGTTTTACGCAGTTATTAGCTATGAATATTGATAAGTACGACAAACCTAAAATTGGGCAGTTTGCAAATATTATTCATCATAGTTCAAAACTCGCCTATAATCTTCTTGAAAACTTATTAGACTGGTCACGATCACAAACCGGAACATTGAAATTCAAACCAGAAAAATTTAATGTTAATCATATTATTGAAGAAAACATTGAATTATTAGAATCAACTGCTCACAATAAAAACATACAGATATATTCTGAATTTGATACCGAAATAAATGCTTTTGCTGATAAAAATATGGCACGAACAATTATTAGGAATTTAATTTCAAACGCCATAAAATATACAAAACAGGGAGGATATATAAATATCAATAGCCATAGCAATAAAAACTTTTGTGAAATTAGCATTTCAGACAATGGTATTGGTATTAGCGAAAAGAATATAAGTAAAATTTTTAAAATAGATGAAAGTTTCAGTACAACTGGAACTGAACGCGAAAAAGGAACAGGTCTTGGACTAATTCTTTGCAAAGAATTTGTTGAAAAAAACAGAGGCAAACTTTGGGTTAAAAGCGAACCAGATAAAGGAAGCACATTTACTTTTACTCTCCCCTTGCCTGAACCTGAATATTAAATAACATTTGAGAAACTGGTTTAAACTGTAGATGCAGGAATATCCTGCATCTACAGTTTTTTATCTTATATAACTAAAACTTTACCTTATTTAATGCAAGTGCATTTAACATCCAGTTAGGTAATGGTTTTAGGGGATCTCTTTTCTTCATATTCAGGTACCATCCGTATTTCTTAAGAATTGGCACCTTATGTGTTTCAACAAACTCAATTAAAGTTCCATCAGGGTCCTCAATGTATGAAAAATGACCAGCAGCTTCACCCATATCAAAACTGTTATCTTTATTATGTTTCACAGAACTATCAACAGTAAATGGGAATCCCCGTGTTTCGCAATCTTGCTTTAAAGCATCCATGCCACTAATATCGTAGCACAAATGAATAAATCCAAGGTCACCCCAAAATCTATCCTTAAAAATCTTTTTAGGTTTGCGATCTATAACCTGAATCAATTCTATCTTGCTCTCACCCAATAATTTACTAAAACTACCTTGTCTTTTTTGACTGGATTTTAGCAAAACTCTTCTGAACTTCTTATCACCACCAGGTATTTTAGAGAAATCATCGAAAACCTCTTCTTTATCATAAACCACCTCGTCGTATCCCAGTATTTCGCTATACACTTTGCGAGCATTTTCTATATTTGTTACTCCTATAATTGCACCGGCTACTGCTCCTGTTAACTTATTAGTTTTTTTAAACCAATTATCTTCTTCAATTACCTGAAAAATATTCCCGTATGGGTCTTTTACAAAAAAATGATTTTCATAAAGATCTCCCAGAATATTTAGATTACGGGATTTAAACTCACCAAAAGCCTTTTTCACATCAGGGCTTTTAATTTTGGCAATATTAATTCCTAAATCACCAAGAAGCACTTCAAAATCGGGTCCAACAGGAGTTCTGCTTGTATATTGCCAAATTTCAAAACCTCCCCCACCAGAGATGTTCATTGCAAGAGCCGCATGTCTTTGATGCGGTTTTCCTCCGGTATAAGGCAACATTAACTCTGCAACAGTGTCGTCTTCAAAAATCCGGATATCCATTCCAAAATATTCTTTATACCATTTCCATGCTTCATAAACATTTGGAACACCAATTCCAATTTGCTGTATTCCACTAATTAATTTATTCATTTTTATACTTTTTATGTAGGCTTAATTTTTCGGGCTAATTTATAAAATAATCCGGGAAGAAACTTATGTATATAAACCATGAGTAGCTCACTAGCTCCAATTAATACTTCCTTTTTATCTTTTCTTATTGCATTCACATATTGTTTCGCACACTTTTCAACAGGTATTCCTGCATTTAGTCCATCATCCATTTTACCATGAGGCAATCCATCTTTAGTCAATGCATGTAATGAAATATTTGTTTTAATACGACCCGGAAAAGCGATTAATACTTTAATGTTATACTCGTATACCTCAGCTCGAAGTGTTTCAAAAAAACCATGTAAGGCATGTTTTGCTGCTGAATACGCAGATCTTAATGGAAACCCAAATTTGCCGGAAATACTGCTTGTTGCAGCTATATAACCTCCTCCATTTTTAATCATATAAGGTAAAACCGCTTTTGTTAAAGCTATCGTACCAAAATAATCTATTTCCATTATTTTTCTATCAAGCTCTAATGGTGTTTCAACAACTAACGAACGTTGACTTATTCCTGCATTATTTACTAAAACATCAATATTACCAAATCTATCAATTAAACTAATGGTAATACCTTGCATTTTATCAATCTCCATCATATCAAGAAATTGAATAAAACACTCTGCTCCTAACGATTCACTATTTGCTTTTACCTTTTCTAACTCTTCAGTTTGATTAGAAGATATAATGAGCTTTGCACCTTGACGGGCAAACTCATAAGTTAAAGCCTCTCCTATCCCAGAAGAGGCCCCAGTTATCCAAACGACCTTATTTTTAAAATACATCTAATTTTATTTATCTCTCAACCATAATAAAATGAAAAGGAAAAGATATCATTTCTGAGAAATCTTCGCCTACTTCTTTCATATCTTCATCACCATCAGTAAAATACCAGTAGACTTTAAAATTCAAGCCTGCATCAGTAAAATCTTTAATTAACACTAAAATATCTGAAATAAACTTTGCCGATGATGAATTAAAGTAGTCAAGCTTAAAGTTAAACTTAAACGATTTTTCGTTAAATTCTTCAATTTGATTTTTATTTATAATTTTCTCAAAATGTTTTCGAATTTTATAAATTATTGGAAAATAAAAATCTCTAACATTCTCCGGACGCGAATTACCTTGCATTTCAAATAAGTAATTCTCATAATCGAATAGCACTTTAGGAGATTTATCTGTTGCAGGAATATTGAGTCCTTTCATATGAATGATTTATTTTTTTAAATTTAATTGCATTGCAAAATAAGAAAACTTATCGTTAATTTTTTCAAAATCATATCTGATTTTTTGTTTTGTAAATTTCGACATTACTATTAATCCTAGTCCGGCTCCACCTTTATCAGAAATTTCAGCATTTGCAAGTGACTTTTTATACAGGTCATTTACCTCTGCAAATTCCAGATTATTTAAATTTTCAAGTCTTGGAATAATTTCATTCATATTTACATTCATAACAATATTTCCGGTATGAATCAGGTAGTTATCTGCTATTTTCTCAACAATAAAACGTGGAGGATACTTAATTAATAGCTCATGATCTTCTTCGTTTAAATCAGAATGTTTATATATATTATCAAGACATTCAACAGATAAAGAGTAAACTCTTTTCTTTAATAGTTTATCTGATTGTTTGTGTGAAAGATATGTCTTTAATTGATGCAAAATATTATCAATGGCGTCCAGGCTAAGATATCCCTTGTGATTAATAACTACATCGTAACTCTTCATGCAACAATACTATTTCTGAGTATAATCTATGTGCCCAATTTATTCCTAACCAAATGTTAAATTTAATGCTATTAATTAAAAAACAAAAGAATAGAATAAAAATATTGTTATTTCAATAATTTAGAACATAATTTGAATGCGATTTATACGATGAAATAATTTTAATAATCTGAATAATTTATTAACTTGTTAACATTAATTTAACGTTGATTTAATTAAAATTTAAACTTCCACTATATCTACATAACATTTGTATAACTACTTTTAACCCAAATTTAAAACATAATTAAAAATGGAAAATTTTTATATCGTCCTGGTTGTAATCCTCTTTGCATTAGCCATTTCAGACTTAATTGTTGGTGTTAGTAATGATGCGGTAAATTTCTTAAATTCAGCTATTGGATCTAAAGTTGCACCTCGTTATGTTATCATGATTATTGCAAGTTTAGGGATTTTAATTGGGGCAACTTTTTCGAGTGGGATGATGGAAGTAGCAAGGAAAGGAATTTTTCATCCAGAACAATTTTATTTTTCTGAAATCATGGTCATATTTCTGGCCGTAATGCTTACCGATGTTGTATTGTTAGATATTTTTAATACCTTAGGATTACCTACATCCACTACAGTTTCAATTGTGTTTGAACTTTTAGGATCGGCAGTCGCTGTTGCTTTAATTAAAATTCAATATTTAGGGCAAACAGTTGGGGATCTTAATACATATATAAACTCAGGAAAAGCTCTTGCTATAATTTCCGGAATTCTTTTATCTGTAGTAATATCGTTTACCGTAGGTGCATTTGTGATGTATTTAACACGTTTAGTTTTTTCATTTAATTATAAAAAGACATTCAAATACTTCGGAGCAATTTGGGGAGGAATTGCAATCACAGCAATTACCTATTTTATCTTAGTTAAAGGAGCAAAAGGTTCTTCATTTTTATCTGATGCAACAACCGATTGGATTAATATTAATTCTAATTTAATTATCATCTATAGTTTTATAGGATGGACAATCCTATTGCAATTATTGTATTGGATAGCAAAACTTGATATTCTAAAAATGATTGTTTTGGTTGGGACATTTGCATTAGCAATGGCTTTTGCTGGTAATGACCTTGTTAACTTCATTGGAGTGCCTTTAGCTGGTTTAAAATCATTTCAAGCATTCATTGCAAACCCGGGGGCTGAACCGGATGGATTTTTAATGATTGCTCTTACAGGTAAAGCAAAAGCAAATACAGTTTTATTATTAATTGCTGGTGTTGTAATGGTTCTTACTTTATGGTTTTCTAAAAAAGCCAGAAAAGTAACAGAAACTGAAGTTAATTTAAGTCGTCAGGGAGCTGGCAGTGAACGATTTGGCTCAAGCATGCTTTCCAGAACAATTGTTAGAGCTGCTATGGATATTAGTAGTGTTGTAAATAAAATTACCCCGAAAGCTGTACAAAAGAGAATTGAAAAAAGATTTGATTCAACAGAATATCAGAAAAAATTTAAAAATATTCAGGATGCTCCTTCGTTTGATATGGTAAGAGCATCTGTAAATTTAACTGTAGCAAGTATCTTAATTTCATTTGCAACATCAATGAAACTTCCACTATCAACTACATATGTTACCTTTATGGTAGCAATGGGTTCATCATTAGCAGATAAAGCCTGGGGAAGAGAAAGTGCTGTTTATAGAATAACCGGGGTAATTACAGTAATTGGGGGATGGTTTATGACTGCTTTTGTTGCATTTACATTTGCTTTTATAATTGCTCTTGTAATAAGCTGGGGTGGAGCAATTGCGATTGTTGCATTTGTTTTAATTGCTTTTTACACTGTAATTAGAATGCATCTTTCTTTTAATAAAAGAGAAGCTGAAGATAAGAAAATTAAAAGATTAGCTGACGAAGATTTACGTACTGAAAACATAATGACAAAATGCTCCTTGGAAGTTAGAAATATGTTAAAATCAGTGGTTAGTGTATTTAATGATACGGTGGTTGGACTTACCAATGAGGATCGTAAGTTATTGAAAAAAGTATGCAAAGAAGTTGAGGATTTGAATACTGATGCTAAATATTTAAAAACCAATGTTCATAACACCTTGTTAAAGCTTCAGGAAGAAGAAGGTGAAACAGGACACTACTACGTGCAGGTAATTGATTATTTAAGAGAAATGGCACATGCCTTAACATTTATTTCTTATCCTGGTTATGATCACATCGATAATAATCATAAACCATTGTTACCAGCACAGATAATTGAGTTAAATGAATTGAATGAAGCAGTAAGTGATTTATTTAACAATATTCTAATTACTATTGACACAAATGAGTTTAGCAATATTCCTAATTTGATTGAAAAGCAACAAGTAATTCTTGATATATTGAAAGATTGTCGTAAGAAACAAATTAAGAGAATAAAACATAATGAAGCAGGAACTAGAAATAGTACCTTATATTTAGGAATTTTAAACGAAATTAAAAACTTCCTTTTACAGTCTATTAATCTGGTTAAATCACAAAGAGACTTTGTTGAATATCAGATGAATAATAAATAATTCAGCGTATATTTCAAAACAAAAAGCTCGGAAATTCCGAGCTTTTTTTATGTATTAGTTATATATACTTAATGGATCACCTCATATTCTTGTGGGATAATAAAAATTATGCATAAATTTTAGCTACTCTTTTATAAAAAGAAAGAAGTATCGTTTACACCTCTTAAAGATGATCTAAAAGCAACCAGCTTTGTATCGAAAAGTTACCTTCGGAGAGGACTCTGCTGTAATGCTGAATCATAAGAAAAACTATTATTAAAACAAACAGAATGTTTAACTATGGAGAATAAAGCGCAGTAGAATATTATTAAATGATTTAATATTTACATCAGTTAAGGGAGAGGAAATTAGATTTTTGTATACCATGAATGACTTTATGATTTATAATAAATTTTTTATTGTTCTTTTCTTGA
>DMBU01000140.1 GCA_003446015.1 Bacteroidales bacterium
AGAAAGCAAAAATTGAGTATTTACCAACAAGAGCTGGGGATGTTATTCAGACCTATTCGGATATAAGTTTATTAGCTAATGATTATGATTATAGTCCTAAGGTTAGTATTGAGCAGGGAACAAAAATATTTCAGGCCTGGTTTGTTGAATATTTTAAAAATAATAACTGATGATTTTCATGATCATACAATATCAGATTTTTCATTATTAACCTAAATTAGTGATTTAGAAAAAATGAGACACAAATCTTTGTTAAAAGTATTGCAGTATATTTTTTGCATTTAACCATTTTAAATGAGTCTTAAACAAAAAGCAATATCAGGGTTTCTTTGGAGTTTTATTGATATTTTTTCGAATTCGGGAATGCAATTTGTTGTAGGTATTATTCTTGCAAGGATTCTCTCGCCTCGTGAATTTGGTTTAATTGGGATGTTAACTATTTTTATAGCCATATCACAATCTTTTATCGATAGTGGGTTTAGCAGTGCTTTAATTCGAAAAAAAGATTGTACACAAGTTGACTATTCAACCATTTTTTATTTTAATCTTGTTATTGGAATATTTTTTTACCTAATACTATTTGTTTCAGCAAGCGCAATAAGCTCGTTCTTCAATGAACCACAATTAGAAATAATGCTGAAGATATTGGGATTAGGATTAATTCTAAATGCTGCGAGTATTATCCAACGTACGATACTTACCAAAAACATCAATTTCAAGCTGCAAACGAAAATTTCATTTGTTGCTACAGTGGGGTCGGCTTCAATTGCTATAACAATGGCTCTTTATAATTATGGCGTTTGGAGTCTCGTCGCACTTACTATTAGCCGATTTGGTTTAAACGCCCTCTTTTTGTGGCTATGGGCAAAATGGAAACCGTTGTGGGTCTTTAGCAAACAATCGTTTAACGAACTTTTTTCATTTGGAAGTAAACTCCTAATAAGTGGGTTAATCGACACAACTTACCGAAATATCTATTTCCTGGTTATCGGTAAATATTTTTCAGCCACTGAATTAGGTTACTATACCAGAGCCGACCAGTTTCAAGCACTTCCGTCTCAAAATCTGAATGGAATTATTAGTAGAGTGAGTTATCCATTATTAGCTAGCATAAGAGATGATATCCCCCGTTTAAAAAACAATTATCAAAAACTGATACGCAGCACGATGTTCTTAACTTTTGTGCTAATGTTAGGGATGGCAGCAGTTGCTAAACCAATGATATTAACTCTTATTGGCGAAAAGTGGCTCCCTTCTGTTGTTTATTTGCAAATGCTCTGTTTCGTCGGTATGTTTTATCCGCTTCATGCTCTTAACTTGAATATGCTACAAGTGCAAGGAAGATCCGATTTATTTTTGAAGCTCGAAATCATAAAAAAGATTTTGGCTGTTCCTATCATCATAATTGGTATTATCTGGGGAATAAAAATAATGATTGCAGGTATGATGCTGAACACAATTATTGCTTATTACCTAAATAGTTACTGGAGTGGGAAAATGATTGGATATTCTTTTAAACAACAAGTAAAAGATATCTTGCCAGCTTTTGGCATTGCCATTTTAATGGCAATCATTGTATTTTTTCTAGGTCTCATTCTTCCATTCTCTCCTTTATGGACCCTCTTAATTCAAGTGAGCACGGGAGCCATTTTTATTATTATATTAAGTGAAATATTGAAATTTAAAGATTATATTTTTATAAAAAACCTGGCTTTGGAAAAAATTGAATCAATAAGAACAAATAGAAATGATTAAAATCGATAAACCCATCTATGTCACTCAGCCAGCCCTTCCTCCATTGGAAGAGTTTACGGAATTGCTTAAGCAAATATGGCACAATAAAATATTGACCAACAATGGTCCTTTTCACAAGCAATTTGAAAAAGAATTGGCTGATTATTTAGGTGTGAAATACATCTCTGTATTTACCAATGGCACGCTTGCGCTTATGACAGCGCTGCAAGCACTTCATATTACCGGCGAAGTAATTACCACGCCTTTTAGTTTTGTGGCCACTACCCATTCTTTGTGGTGGAACAATATTAAACCGGTTTTTGCCGATATTGAGCCCAACTATTTTAATCTTGATCCTGAAAAAGTAGAAGCAGCCATTACACCGCAAACTACAGCCATTATGCCGGTACATGTATATGGAAATCCTTGCAATTTGGAGGCCTTTCAAAAAATTGCTGATACCTATGGATTAAAGCTGATTTATGACGCTGCACATGCTTTTGGTGTGAAAGTTAATGGCGATTCAGTCTTGAATTTTGGTGATCTTTCTATATTAAGTTTTCATGCCACCAAAGTTTTTAATACCATTGAAGGCGGAGCCATTATTTGCCACGATGCAAAAACCAAACAACGTATAGATTACCTGAAAAATTTCGGGTTTGCCGGTGAAACGACAGTTATAGCACCGGGAATAAATGCCAAGATGAATGAGATACAAGCCGCTTATGGCTTGCTGCAATTAAAATATGTGGATGCCAATATTGCAAAGCGCAAAACTATAACAGAATTGTATCGTGAAAAATTAGCAAATATTCCCGGTATTAAATTTCTTAACGATATGGAAGAAGTAGATCATACTTACTCCTATTTCCCTGTTTTTGTCGATGCAAAATTGTATGAAAAGACAAGGGATGAACTATATGAAGAGCTGAAAAAGCACAATGTTTTCGGAAGACGTTACTTTTATCCATTGATTAGTCAATTTCCAACATATCGGGGTTTACTTTCTTCAAAGCCTGATAATTTGTCTGTCGCAACCAAAGTCGCCGATCAAGTAATTTGTTTGCCCATTTACCCAGAATTAGAGAAGAATCAGCAGGATAATATAATCCAGCTTATTAAATCCAAATAATTTATTAAAAATGAAGAATTTGTTAATCATTGGAGCAAGAGGTTTTGGACGTGACATTTATTATTTAGCATTGCAGTGTCAAGGTTATACAAAAGAATATGAAATAAAAGGATTTCTAGATGATAAAAAAAATGCTTTGGATGCATTTACTACTTATCCTCCAATTATAGATTCCGTTGAAAACTATATCATTAAAGCCAATGATGTATTTATTTGTGCTTTAGGAGATGTTCAACAAAAAAAAAAATATATAAAGATGATTACAGATAAAGGTGGCAAGTTTATCTCACTAATTCACCCTACAGCAATTGTTGATTCAAATTCAAAAATTGGTACGGGATGCATTGTCTTTCAAAATGCAGCATTGGGTTCTGGCTCAATTGTTGGAGATTTTGCCTTAATACAAGTTTCAACAATTATTGCTCATGATGTGAAAATAGGGAATTATTCTAGAGTCGATTGTCATGCAGTATGCACCGGGGGAGTTGAAATAGAAGATGAAGTTACTATCCATACAGCAGCTATAATAAATCAAAAAGTTTTGGTTAAGAAAGGAGCTCATGTTGGCGCGGGGAGCTTTGTAATTCGTAAAGTAAAGGAAAACTCGACAGTATATGGTAATCCTGCAATTAGATTAAAATAATTTAAAACTATGAAAGCATTTATTTTTCCTGGACAAGGTGTTCAAAGAGAAGGCATGGGTAAAGAATTATATGAAAATTTCCCGATAGCTAAAGAATATTTTGAATATGCTAATGAATTATTAGGAAGGCGAATAACAGACGTGATGTTTTCAGGTTCAGAGCTTGAACTCATGGAAACAAAAAATACCCAACCTGCTGTTTTTTTATATTCTGTTATTTTAGCATTATCACAGAAAGAAATTATACCTGATGTAGTTGCAGGACATTCGCTCGGAGAATTTGCTGCTTTGGTTGTTAACAGGACGTTATCTTTTGAAGACGGTTTGAATCTTGTCTTAAATCGTGCTATTATTGCACAAAATGTGTGTGAAAAACAAGAAACTGCAATGGGTGCAATTATAGGTTTGCCAGATGAATATATTGAAAAGAGAATAAAAGAGTTATTTGAGGAATCTGGGGAACCAATTTATTTTGCCAATTACAACGGTCCAGGACAGGTCGTTATCACAGGATCGAAAAAGGGCGTTAGGCTGGCTTGCAAAGCTTTCAAGTTAGAAGGAGCAAAAAAAGCAGTACCTTTAAATATAGGAGGATCTTTTCACTCTCCATTTATGGAAGAAGCTATGGTTGAATTAGGGGGCATTATAAATAATACAAAGTTTAATACGCCGGTTTGCCCAATTTACCAATGTGTAGATGGTAAGTCACATATGGATATTGATGAAATAAGAAATAATTTAATTAAGCACATTACTCATCCTGTTTTGTGGACAAGTATGGTAAGAAATATGGAACAGTATGGCGTGCAAGAGTATTATGAAGTAGGACCTGATGATACTTTGCAGAAAATAGTTGCAAGGTTATGTCCAGAAAAGAAAGTTACTTCCATTTTGGAAGTTCCAACATATCAAATAATTAATAACTAAAATTTAAAATCATGGAATTAAAAAAATTTATTGAACTTTTTGCTGAGCAATTTGATGATACAGCAAGTGAATTATTTACACCATCAACAATTTTTAAAGATTTAGAAGAATGGGATTCGTTAACAGCTTTATCTGTTATTGCAATGGTTGATGAAGAGTTGGAAAAAAGGATTACTGGGGCTGACATTCGCACTAGTAAGACAATAGAGGATTTATATAATTTGGCCATATCAAATTAATGAAATATAATCCATTTTCCTTAGAGGGAAAAACAATCTTAGTAACTGGTGCCTCTTCAGGCATCGGAAAAGGCATAGCTGTAGAATGCTCTAAAATGGGAGCTTCTGTTATTATAACAGGAAGAAATGTTAATCGTTTGAACGAAACCTATTTAAACTTGGAGGGGAACAATCATTCTCAGATTGTCGCCGACTTGTCAACAGTTGAGGGTCTTGAGGAAGTCGTGGAACAATGTCCCCAATTAGATGGGTGTGTAAACAACGCTGGAATCCCGAAACTTATGGTAGTGAAATTTATTCAAAGAGCGAGTTTAAACGAGATAATTGAAATAAATACGATTGCTCCCATTATGCTTACATCAACATTGGTTAAAAAGAAGAAACTTAACAATGGATCCTCTGTAGTTTTTATCTCATCTATTTCTGGTGTAAATATTTCAACTCTGGGTGAATCTGCATACTCAGCTTCTAAAGGAGCAATCAATGGTTTTGTAAAAGGCGCAGCAATTGATTTAGCTTCAAAGAAAATAAGAGTAAACAGTGTAAATCCAGGCCTTATTCAAACAAATATTTTGGAGCTTGCTGGTGAAATGTTTTCTGAAGAACAAATACAAAATAAGTTGAAACAATATCCATTGAAGCGTATTGGACAACCTGAGGATGTTGCATATGGGGTGATATATTTACTTTCTGAAGCATCTAGTTGGGTAACAGGTACAAATATTGTTATTGATGGAGGGTTTATTTTACAATAAATATTACTAATGGGTTTAATAAAATTTAATGGAATAGGGATACATTCAATGAGTGTTGTTGTTCCAAAAGAAAAAGTAGAAACAAAATCTCAGAATCATCTTTTTGAAGATGAATATTTGTCAAAATTCATTGAAACAACTGGAGTTGCTGAGAGAAGGATTGCAAGGAAGGAAGTTTGTTCTTCTGATCTATGTTTTGAGGCGGCAAATAAGTTGTTTGATGAAGTTGATATATCACGTGACGAAATAGATGTTCTCATTTTTATCAGTCAAACTCCAGACTATAAGGTTCCTGGGTCATCAATAATTTTGCAAGACAGATTAGGCCTTAAAAAAACTACAATTGCTTTTGATGTGAATTTAACTTGTTCCGGTTTCATTTATGGGCTCTATTTAGCCTACTCATTAGTTAATAACTCGGGAACTAATAATGTATTACTTTTAGTTGGAGAGACGCTATCAAAAATCACTTCATCAGAGGATAAATCTACCGGCCTTTTACTAGGTGATGCAGGTTGTGCAACATTAGTAAATAAAAACATGAAGTATGGAGATAGTTTCTTTTCATTAAATACTGATGGGTCTAGCTATAAATCAGTTATAATTCCAGCCGGTGGGTTTAGAAATATAAGTTCATTAGCAACATTAAAACCAAAAATGCGTGAAGATGGAAGTCTAAGAAGTGATGAGCAACTCTATATGGATGGTATGGATGTTTTTAGTTTCGCAGTTTCCTTAATCCCAAAAGACGTAAAACGAATCTTAAACTATGCAGGAATGGAAGTTTCAGAAATCGATAAGGTTGTTTTTCATCAATCGAATAAATATATGATGGATGTGATTGCAAAAAAATCAAAAGTTGAATTATCCAAAATGTTATATTCTATTCAAAAATATGGAAATACGAGTGGGGTTTCTATTCCTACAGCAATTATTGAGCAGAAAGAGCTTATTCAAAATAACGATACCTTTTTGCTAAATGCAATAGGAGCCGGGTTTTCTTGGGGTACTGCAATTTTAAAATTAGTTGATTGTACAATCTTAAATATTCATGAACTATAGTTATGAAAGCATATATAAAAGGTATATCATATTATCTTCCAGAAACGATAATTACGAATGAAGAAATTTCACGTAGATTTCCCGAATGGTCGGTTGAAAAGATAATCTCTAAAATTGGGATATTAAAAAGACATGTTGCCGGTGAGCATGAAACAGCATCAGATTTAGCATGTAAGGCCACAGAGAAATTATTAACGGAGTACAATATTGATAAATCAACAATAGATTACATTATTTTTGTGACCCAAAGTCCAGATTATATTTTACCTACTACTGCTTGTATTCTTCAAGATCGTCTTGGGTTATCAACTTCGATTGGGGCAATTGACGTTAATCAAGGTTGTTCTGGTTTTATTATGGGAATATCACTAGCCAAGGGATTAATCTTAGGAGGCATGGCGAAAAACGTGTTGCTTATAACAGCTGAGACATACTCTAAATATATTCATCCTAAAGATAAAGGAAATATGACAATATTTGGAGATGCGGCCGCTGCAACTTTAATCTCAACAGAGGGAATTGCTGAAATTAAAAATTTTAGTTTTGGAACAGATGGTAGAGGTGCACCGAATTTAATTGTGAAAACTGGAGCTCAAAGATTTTTGAAGCCAATGAATGATTTGGTATTCGATGAAAAAGGGAACCTTAAGTCTTCTGATCATTTATTTATGGACGGGGCTGCTATTGTTAATTATACATTAGACTATATCCCGCCACTTGTTGTTGATACTTTAGAAAAAAATGGTATTGAAAAGAAGGATGTCGATTTATTTGTTTTTCATCAGGCAAACAAATTTATTATGGATTTACTTCGGAAAAAATTAAGGATTGATGAGGATAAATTTTATAAATATTATGAAGAAACTGGCAACACAGTTTCTTCTACTATCCCAATTGCCTTATATCATGCAATGAGCAAAAGTGTAGTCAAGAGTAACTCAAAAGTTTTAATTGCAGCCCAGGGGTTAGGCTATTCATGGGCTGGAGCTATACTTGAGTTTACTGATTAATGAAAACCATATGAAATCTAATTACATAGATCACATCGGAATTGCAGTAAAAAGTTTAGATGAAAGCATCCCGATTTACGAAAAATTACTGGGGTCAAAATGTTATGCAATAGAGACTGTTGCTGACCAGTTTGTTAAAACAGCATTCTTTCAG
Organism: Bacteroidales bacterium; assembly: GCA_003446015.1. GTDB lineage: Bacteria > Bacteroidota > Bacteroidia > Bacteroidales > UBA12077 > UBA12077. The sequence goes on from DMBU01000140.1 coordinate 7,657, forward strand.
GTTGGTCAAACTAAAATAGAGTTATTAGAATCAACTGATTCAGATGGCCCTATTGGTTCTTTTATTGAAAAAAGAGGAGAAGGAATTCATCATATTGCTTTTGCTGTTGATAATACAAATGATGCTTTAAATAATGCAAAAGCAAATGGTTTCAAATTGATTGATAGAGTATCCCGCAAAGGAGCAGAAGGAATGAATATTGGATTCCTTAATCCGAAAAAAACAAAAGGAGTTTTAGTTGAATTTTGTTCGAAATAATAATTTTTCCTCATAAAGTAATCTAACTAATGCTTGTTATTAAATTTACCAATAGTATCTTTTCTTCCAATACATATTTAATTTATAGAGAGGAAGAAAAAGATGTTTGGCTTATCGATCCTGGGGACAGTAGCCAAATATTTAAATGGCTCAAAATTAATGATAAAATAATAAAAGGGATATTGCTAACACATTATCATATTGATCACATTTATGGTGTAAATGATTTTTATGAAGAATATCCAGGATTAAAGATTTATGCATCCGAACAATCGTTAGTTGGATTATTCTCTGAAAAATTAAATGGATCTTATTATATGGAAATGCCTTATGTTTTGACCTGTAAAAAGATTCAAATTGTAGATGCTAATTCTGAAATTAATTTGTTTGAGAATAATATCAAAGCATTAGTATTGTATACTCCAGGTCATAACAATGATTGTATTTCATTTGAAATTGGAAAGTATTTATTTACAGGAGATGCATTAATTCCAGGAGTTAAAATACATACCAAGTCTAAATTAGGAGATAAATTATTAGCTCTTGAATCAATTGATAGAATTGTTAATCAGTATGCAAGAGATACAATTATTTGCCCAGGTCATGGGTATATTTGTTTGCTGGGTGACCTAGTAATTGATAAATAGTCATAAATAGAATAAATCAAAATACCAATAATATGATATATGTTTGAATCTCCAATTAAAATTCCGCCTTTAGTTAGTATTCTTTGCATTACATATAATCATGAACAATACATTTCACAGGCAATAGAAGGTTTTCTGATACAGAAAACTAAATTCCCGATTGAAATTATTATTCATGACGATGCTTCTACAGATAATACTGCTATTATTATTCGGAGCTACGAAGAAAAATCCCCCAATTTATTTTACAATATTTATCAGATCGAGAATCAATTTTCAAAAGGCGATGGAGATGTTGGAAAAATCGCATTTTCAGCAGCACGTGGCAAATACATAGCGCTTTGTGAAGGAGATGATTATTGGACAGACCCCTATAAATTGCAAAAGCAGGTGGATTTTTTGGAGGGGAATGATAATTATGGAATGACATATTCGAATGTTAGAATTTTTTATCAGGCACAGAATAAATTCTCTTATAAAAACTGGGCAGGTAAGGCAACAACATTTAATGAGCTAATAAATGGGAACACAATTACAACAATGACAGCAGTTTTCAGAAAAAGCCTATATGAAAAATACGAATTGGATATCAACCCACAACAAAAAAATTGGTTAATGGGGGATTATCCACTTTGGCTTTATATTGCATTAAAGAGTAAAATATATTTTTTAGATGATGTTACTGGAGTTTACCGTATCCTTAATGAATCTTTAAGTCATTCAATTGACATAAAAAAACGTGAAACATTTGTGAAAAGTTCAAATAGTATAAAACAATTTTTTCTTGATTTTGCTAAAATTTCATACACCAAAACAACAATAGAAGATAATTTGAATGCGAGTTTAGGAACAAATGCACTTCTGATGAATAATCGAAAACATGCCAAAAATTATTTTGATAAAATTGTGAAATTAAGCACAAAAAACCGAATAAAACTTTTAATAAGTTCATCAAGGATTTTATCTTTTTTATACAAGAAATTCAACTAAGACTATGTTGTTAAAATAAATGATTCCATACATTTTTCTCGCATTATTCTTATTAATACTAGCAATTTATTCTAGTATACTTAAAGAAAGGAACACCATAATTCTGGTGTTTCTATCATTATTTCTATTAGCCTTTTTTAGAGACTTATCTGTCGGATCAGACTTTAATCATTATAAGGAGATTTTTTTAAAAACTGGAGATAATAATTTTAATAATAGATTAGAACTGGCATGGGCTCTAATTTATAGTATATTCTATAAAATTGCTAATTTTAGAATTTACGTTTTCTTTTACTACTTTATTTTATACATTTTCCTTTTAAAATTTATTTGGAAAGAAAGCTATTATCCAATTTATGCTGTTTTATTTTATGTATTGCTTGGCTATTATTTTGAAACATATAATATAATGCGTCAAAGTTTTGCTGCTTTATTTGCTTTATTTTCTGTTAATTATATAATTAATAGAAAAATATTTTCATTCTCTCTTTTAATATTAGCTGGTTCTCTTTTTCATATTTCTTTGCTATTATTTTTTCCATTATATTTTATATTACCATGGATTTTTAATAAGAAAAAAATATTAGTTTTAGGATTGATTCTAACACTTATACTTGGTTTTTTTAGTAGGTCCATTTTGCTTAGTTTGACCTCAAATTTCACTTTAATTGAGAGATACGAAGTGTATTTGACGGTGTTTAGGGATAATATTTCATTTATGGGAGCATTTATAAATATTGTTCATACTGCTATTGCAATTATTGCTGTGATTTATGTGAAAGATCAAAAAACGAAATACTACCTCACTCTAACTGTTATTGGAATTAGTTTAAATAATTTATTCTTTCAATTCCAATGGTTATTTCGTTTATATAATCCATTGCTCATCATTTTCATTATAATAACATTACCCAATTTAATTAATGATATTAAAATTATAAACAATAAAAGGTTATTGATACTAATAATTGCAATTTATGGTCTTGGAATGTTTTATACTTTATTAAAAAATAATGCAAGTGGCGTTGTGCCTTATTATTTGTTTTTTTAAATAGATTAGATTAATGATCAAAAATAATCATAGAATTCTAATATTATTATCCACTTATAATGGAGAGGAATATTTGAAAGAGCAATTAGACAGTCTTGAATCTCAGGTAGGTGTTTATCTTAATTATCTAATTAGGGATGATGGATCAACAGATAACACAAAAAATATTCTAAATCAATTTGCCGAAGAAAAACCTAATATTGAATTAATTTTTGGGGATAATATTGGAAGTGCAAATAGCTATAAAGAACTGTTAGTTATTTCCAAGAAATATCTTCATATAGTTGACTTTTTCTCTTTTTGCGATCAGGATGATATCTGGTTGAAAGATAAATTAATGATAGCAGCAAACCGCCTAGAAAAAATGCCTTTTGATACTCCTGCAATGTATTGCTCCAACCTTACACTAATTGATGAAAATAAAGAAATCGGAGAGATGCATAAAGCAGGATTAGTTATATTTTCCAAAGGACGTTCTTTAGTAGAAAGTATATCTACTGGATGTACAATGGTCTTTAATAAAAAAACTATCCAGATATTTAATAATAAGATTCCACAATATATTACCATTCATGATTTATGGATTTATCATATGTGTATATTCTTGGGAGAAGTCTATTATGACCCTACTCCTAATATATTATATCGTCAACATAATAATAACGAAATAGGTGCCAAGCACAACTTCAATGCGCGTTGGAAGAGCCGGTTTAAATCAATTAAAACATTATCAAAACAACATTATAGAGAGTGGGAAGCCAAAGAACTATTAGAAATATATGATGAATACTTAAGTAATAAAGATAAAGAATTAATTAAAACAGTTGCGTTTTATAGGCAAGACTTTAGAAAACGTTTAACACTCCTATGGCCAAGTAAACAAAGCGATATAAAAATGACTAATTGGGAATTAAACTTTTGGCTTAAATTAAGAATAATTATTGGTAAAGTGTAAAGGCACATGGCAACAAAAAAATGAAATTAAAAGATAAAAAAATTTCTGTTTATGCCCGAAGCGGTGAAATTGCCCCGGCAGGTTATTATCGGATACTCCAATATTTGAATAAAATGGGAACAATTGAATTAAAAGTCAGAGCATTGCTCTCCGAAAGTCAATTTAAAAGATATCTTCAAATAGAAAAGAAAAATATATTTGTCAAATTGTTAGTCGAAATAATTACATATGTAATAATAACAACAAGAGTTTCATATTTTCTAATTTGTGATATTTTTAGAAAACCCAATTTTATTGTTTTATCAAGGGTCTTTGTTCCTAGACTTACTCCTTTCTTTTTTCGTCCCATCATCAATAGCATACTCAAAAAATCGAAATTAATTTGGGATTTTGATGATCATATATTAGAAAACAAACAAATTACAAAATCGGAATTTATATTTTTATCAGAGAGAAGTTCAAAAATACTAGTTATTCATGATTATTTAAAGGCTCTTGTTACTCCTGAAAATCAGCATAAAGTCATTTTGCTTCCAACAACCGATGGAGACATGCAAGGTTTAGATGATAGAGATGAAATTAAACGTAATCGGAGAATGCTTTTTGAAAAAGAAATACACTTAATTTGGGTAGCGACTTCTGGTAATTTACCTCATTTAAAAAGAATAATTCCAATTCTCGATGATACCGCAGGGAAAGTAGAAGAATTATATCATAAAAAATTGATTCTAAACATAGTGTGTAACCTACCTTTAAATGAAAAGGTAAAACATTTGGTTGTCAATAATATAAAATGGTCAAGAAATGCCGCTATTCAATCGATGGTTGAGTCCCATATTGGTATAATGCCATTATCAGACACAACTTTTTCACAAGGCAAAGGAGGTTTTAAACTAATACAATATATGTCAATTGGGCTGCCTATTATAGCATCTGAGGTAGGCTTTAATATTGAGATAGTCGATGAGAATTCTGGCTTTCTAATAAATGATATAGACGATATGGAGATGTGGGAGACGAATATCCTCAAGTTGTCAAAAACCTGGGATATTTGGAATGATTTAAGTTTTGGCTCCTATCAGAGATGGAAGAATAATTTTTCTTTCGAAAATAATTATAAGATTTGGGAGCATTTATTAGAAGATAATAAACAATAATTATTTGTTTTATGAAAATAGCACTTTTAGGAGATACAGCTTTTTTTGGTAAAAACTCAATAAGTAATAATAAGGAAATATATAACTATTTCAGTGAGGTAAAAAAACTACTCAGTCAATATGATTATGTGATAGCGAACCTTGAGACACCTTTTTCTGATGGAAGGGGTACTTATGGACATAAATCAGCCTACATTTATTCTGAAATACAAAACATTAAGTTACTTAAATATTTGGGAATTAATGTTGTGGGTCTGGCAAATAATCATCTTTTTGATTATGGGCGTAAGTCTTATGAGCTTACAAAACAAATATTGAATGATAACAATATTCAATATTTTGGCATAGAGGGAAAACAAGTTTTTGTTCAAAAAGAGGAGAATAAAATAGCGCTAAGCGCTTATTGTTGTTATTCAACTAATCCATTAGGATTAAGTTCCGATGGAGTTAATGAGCTGAATTATCCTGTAATTGAGAAAAATTTGATAGAAAACACAAAGAATGAATATAATAATATATTAAGTATTCATGCTGGATCAGAACACATTAATTTCCCAAGCTCTGACCATTTAAAGTTCGCTAGAAAATTATCTAAAATAGCTCCTTATGTATATTATGGGCATCATCCTCACGTATTACAGGGAATTGAATCAATAAATGATGCAATAATAGCATATAGCTTAGGTAACTTTTGTTTTGATGATGTATATACAAATAAATCTGATAAACCCCTCGTGAAGCAGACTGATAATAACAAAAGCTCAATAATTCTCGAATTAGAATATCAAAATAATAAACTTATCAGGTATAAGTCTATTCCAATTTATTCTGGAGCTGAAAAGATGGAAATTGGCTCTCAAGAGATAAGTGAAAATCTGTCTTTGTATTCCTCGAAGTTGGAAATGAATGAAACGGAATACAATATGATGAGAAATAAATTATTAGTTTCGTTAGTACAGCATAGAAATGCGAAAAGAGATTTAAAATGGTATTTGAATAGACTTAATTTAAGGACTTTATTTGTATTAAAAGATTTATATACAAATAAACAAAAATACAATGCAAGTCTTAAACGATTTTTATAATTTCAAAAAAAACAATATCACTCTTTAAAGTGAAGATTAAATAGAATATGAACTACAAAAAAATATTTAAGAGTCAAAAAGTTAGATTCATAATACTAAAACTTTTTGATTTCGTTCCAGACAAGTTAATGATTGTTATTCAATACAAACTTTCAACAGGAAGGTGGCTTAAACTTAAAAAACCTATTAGATTCACTGAAAAGATACAATGGTATAAACTTAATTATCGCCATGATATACTCACAAAATGTTCTGATAAGTATAGTGTTAGAGAGTATGTGACTGCAAAAGGGCTCTCCAATATCCTTATCCCTAATTATGGAGTTTATAACAATGTTAAAGAAATAAATTTTGAAAATTTACCAGATAAATTTGTTTTAAAAACGACAAATGGTAGTCACACAAACATATTATGTGCAGATAAAAGCAAATTAAATAGTGAATTAGCAAAAAAAACAATAAAAGGTTGGCTGTATAGCTGGACTAGTAAAATGGGGCGTGAGTGGGGATATTACAATATTAAACCAAGAATAATATGTGAAAAATTATTAGAGAAAGATTCAAATAACGATCTTATTGATTACAAATTTTTTTGTTTCAATGGTAAACCATTTTGCCTTTATGTAATAGTTGATCGTTTTTTAGAAGATGGCATTAAACTTGGCATTTTTGACACAGAATTTAATCTAATGCCATACAGAAGATCAGATATTAGAGGAATAACAACGAATATTCCAAAACCAAATAATTTCAATAGAATGTTGGAAATTGCTAAAGTATTATCGAAAGATTTTCCTTTTGTAAGAGTTGATTTATATAATATTGAAGGTAGCATTTATTTTGGGGAATTAACATTTTATGATGGCAGTGGTTATAAAGGATATCTACCAGATGAGTTTGATTTTATCTTAGGGGAAAAATTCACATTACCTATCATTCAAACTGAAAATTGATTTGAAAAAAATATTTATTGTTGTAAACGTAGATTGGTTTTTCTTATCCCATCGTAAAGAGATTGCTTTAGCAGCAAAAAAAACAGGTTATGATGTAACCATTGTAACAAACAATACCGGAATGAAGCCGGCAATAGAAGGTCTGGGTTTAAAAGTGATTGATTTACCCATGAGTCGTTCCGGGAAAAACATCTTCGAAGAATTATCAACACTTAATTTTTTATATAAACTATATAAGAGAGAACAACCGGATGTAATTCATCACGTTGGGTTGAAAACTATTTTATGGGGTACTTTTGCAGCCAAACTGGCTAAGATTAAGGGAATTGCGAATGCCGTCAGTGGATTAGGGATAATTTTTTCAGAAGAAAATAGTTCTATCTTATCAAAGATATTCATTCAGATTCTTCGATATTCACACCATCGCAACAATTTAGCTGTTATTTTTCAGAACGATGAAGATAAGACCCTGTTTCTAAGTAATCATATTATCAGAGAAGATCAGGCATTTATGATTAAGGGATCAGGAGTCGATTTAAATCAGTTTTGCTATACCCCGGAACCTGTTGATGGAAAAATAAAAGTCTTGCTTACTGCACGAATGATAGCGGAAAAAGGGATATTTTTTTTAGCAGAAGCTGCTAATCTATTGAAGAGTGAATACAGAGATAAGGTTCAATTTTTGTTATGCGGTGGTATTGATGATAATCCAAATGCCATCAGAGAAGCTGATCTAAAAGCAGTTTGTGATGGGGAGTATGTTTCCTGGCTAGGATACAGAACGGATGTTTTAAATTTATTAAAATCATCTCATATTGTTGCATTTCCTTCCTATTACAAAGAAGGATTGCCAAAATCGTTGATAGAAGGGACAGCCATTGGACGTCCAATAATAACTACCAATTCGATTGGTTGCAAAGAAACAGTAATTGAAGGCTACAATGGTTTTTTGATACCGATCAAAAATAGTAAAGTATTGGCAGAACGTTTAAAACAACTTTTTGACGATACACAATTAAGAATATCAATGGGGAAGAATTCAAGACTTCTGGCTGAAAAAGATTTTTCTATTGAAAATGTGATAACAAAGCATTTAGAAATATATAAGCAATTAACAACTAACTAGGCAGTTATGAAAGTGCCTAGTTAGTTGTGCCGGTTTTATGGGATCCAGTTATAATATAATTTTTAGATAATGTGATTGGTTTAAAAAATATGAAGATCAGCACTGAAACTCTATTGAAAGATGATTATTCGAAAATTATGAAAATTTATTTTTGCCGATAATAATTCAATGATACAAAATAAAAATAATTTGCTAATAGCAAGTTTATGGATATACACTTTATTACTCTATCTATTTAGATCCATATTTGCCCCATTACATTATTTGGCTTATGTTTCATTCGGGATATTGGTAATTGTCTATACTTTTTATTCAATTAAACATTGGCAAGAAATTAAGATTAAATATTTTTTATATTTCAATAAAGAATATCTAATCCTATCACTTTTTATAGTTTGGGGAATCATAACAACCGCAGGAATTGCAATCGCTCCCTTGAAAGAATTATTTAACTTCGTGGCAGTTTTTTTCCTTGCTTTTGTTTTATTTCATAAATACAAGTATATTGATTGGAGCAAGATTCTAAAACTTTGGATCCTTTTTTCTGCAATCATTGGGTCAATAGCAATTGTCGTTTGGCTGAATTTAATTCTTTCATTAAACTTTGAAGTACTTAAGGTCATTAGTACGTATAAAATATCATTGACCTCAATAGCATTAACAACTGACTATAACTTCTATTGCTTATTTTTTATTTTATCGATAATCATCTTGTATTATGCTTTATATATTGGTGTTTTAAAACAAAAATTTTTTTTTTCACAAACGCTATTATGGATTTTTATTTTGAATATTGTATTATCAAATTCCAGAAGGGGCATTTTCGTTTTGCTCCTTTTTATTTTAATTGGATTTATTTATGGCCTAATCTCCAAGAATAAACTAAAAAAGAATAATCAACTTTATAAAAATATCATTTTCAATTACATCACATTTTTGCTAGTTTTCTCAATGCTGATAATACTTATTCCTTTTCGAGCAAGTTTAATAAAAGAGAAGAAAACAATGGATAAAATTACATTGCCATTATATAGATATTCTACCATTTTTAATTCAAATCTTTCATATTCTATTTTTAAAGAGAAATTATGGCCAAATAATTGGTATTCATATAAAGATATTGCCGCTCCTGAAAACTTGTTTTATAATGGAGATTTTTCTCAGGGTCTGATCTTTTGGCAACCTATAATGCTTTTAACCGATACAGTTACTCATAGCCTCATAAAAACAGAATTCGGTAATGCACTGCGCGTGCATAGGAATAACGGTAATGGGGATTGGCCAATGGCTTATAGGGGGCGAAGCATTGTTTATTATAAAGACATAACCTATACTTTTAAATTCAAGTTTCGAGAAATAAAAGGTCAAAATGCACCCTTTAATATCGGATGGTGGATTAAAGAAGATGGGGATTTTTTGTATAATCTTCAGAAAGACATAACAAAAATTGAAAATGGATGGTATGAATGCATATGTTCCTATACATTTACAAAGACGCATCAAGGTGCATCTTTTACTTTTATGAATTCTCAAAAAGCCAATACCACCATTGATTTTGCAGATATACAATTGTTTTCAAATGACACCTTAAACCGGCCGAAGTATATTGACCAAATTCAAACTTCAGAAGTAAATGATAGTATTAATTATCTAAGTGATAATCGAACTGAAAGGTGGCAATATGCATTTGATTTATTTAAGAATTACTCTCTTAAAGAGAGAATCATAGGAAATGGTTTTAACTATATCTATCTTTTTGATCAAAAATTCGAGCATCCCAAATTAACAATTGAAGATATTAAGGGAAAAGGTTATTTTGATTACCCACACAATCCTATTCTCTCTGCTTTTTTGTATTCGGGTATTATAGGAGGTTTATTTAATATTTACTTTGTCCTGTTAACTATTTGGTACTATTGGAAATCAAGAAAAACCCTGGGCTTATTTCTTATTTTATATGGAATTACTCTGTTTTTTGTTTTTTTTAGTGGAAATACATTTTTCTCAGTTCCTATTTTTATTGTGCTTTCTATCATACCTTTTATAGAAAGATATAGAATTAAGACCAGCTCCTAAATGAAAAAAAACATTAGTATTACCGGTAAAAACAGTTTCATCGGTCACAATATTATTTCGAACCTAATCAATTGCGATTTTACAGAAATTGATTTGGTGGGTACGGTTGTGAGTAAAATTGATTTTTCAAATGCAGACGCTGTTATCCATTTGGCAGCCATTGTGCATCAAAAGAAGTCGATTCCTGAAGAAATCTATTTTAAAGTAAACAGCGATCTGGCCTTTGAAACTGCAAAAGAAGTCAAGAAACAAGGCGTTCAGCATTTTATCTTTTTCAGTACCATTAAGGTTTATGGGGATGGAGGTTTTGAAGATATCACTTTCAACGAAGAATCGAAATGCAACCCCCTGGATGGATATGGAAAAAGCAAACTGGATGCCGAAAAAAGATTGATGGAATTGGCTGATGCTGATTTCACGGTCTCCATTATACGGCCAAGCATGGTTTATGGAAAAGGAGTCAAAGCAAATATGCATCTTCTCAGTAAATTGGTGAATAAACTACCCGTTATTCCTTTGGGTGGTATTCATAACAAACGTTCCATGGTTTCGATTGATAATTTGATGATTACTTTGGAAGCGGTTATAAATAAACAGGAAACAGGTATTTATCTGGCTTGTGATAAATATCCTGTTTCAACTTCTGAGTTGGTAAAAAAGCTTATCCTAGTTATCAATCCTCATAAAAAGCTGGTCAATCTTCCAACAGGGGTTCAATCATTACTTCGGATTGTTTTTCCTTTTACGATGCGTCGTATTTCAGGAAGTTTTTATGTAGATGCAAGTGAAACGCATAAAAAGCTTGGGATTTCATCAAAATTGGTGGATATGGATGTTGGGTTGCGGAAGATGTTGGGAAAGGAAATAATTTGAAAATGTGGTAATTTGAAAATGTGANNCATCAAGAATATCAAAAATTTATTGAACGGTATGGATTTGATATTGTTAAACATTAATTCCTAGTTTGGGCTAAAGCCCAATTTGTTTTCTTACAATTATAACACGACATAAATGTCGTGCCTAATCAAAACGTTGATGTTTAAAATTCTTTAAAAAAAGCGACGCAAAAAAAATAAAGATAAAATGTCTTCCCCACTCGTACTCCTAAGTGCTTTCCTAATCACCCTTGCAATTACCTGGCTGGTTCGCATTTATGCTATTAAAAAATCAATAGTAGATATTCCAAATGAACGCAGCTCTCATACTATTTCTACGCCACGTGGAGGAGGAATCGCTATTGTATTGGTTTGGATGGCAGGACTCTCCTATTTATTTGTAAAAGGCGAAATAGAAACGAATCTTTTTCTGGCACTTAGCTCGGGCATGGTCTTGTTTGTTATCAGCCTTATTGATGATGTAATCGATTTGAAACCCGCCATACGCATGGCAGCACAGTCTGTTTCGGTGGCAACGGCTCTGTATTTTATTGGTGGCGTTCAAAGCATTGATTTTGGTTTCTTTGTATTCAATCATGTTTGGATCAATACGTTTTTGGCATTTATAGGCTTAATCTGGTTTATCAATCTGTTTAATTTCCTGGATGGTATTGATGGCTATGCTTCGGCAGAAACCATTCTGATCAGTCTTGCTTTTTTTGCTTTATTTACTGATTATTTTCTTTTAATCCTCGTTTTCTCAACTCTTGGATTTCTGGTCTGGAACTGGCAATCTGCTAAAATATTTATGGGCGATGTGGGCAGCACCGTTCTTG
>DMBU01000115.1 GCA_003446015.1 Bacteroidales bacterium
CTGAGTTTTTAAAATATTCATTACTCGAAGGAGAAGACAGCAAAGTACCCCTTTCAAGAGAAATTAAAACGATTAATCATTATTTTGATATTGAAAAAGTTCGTTTTGGTAATCAACTCATAATTGAATATCATATTGATCCACAGACAGAAAACTTTCTAATACCGGTTTTTCTTATTCATCCATTAATAGAAAATGCAGTGAAGCATGGGATGAAAACCAGTCCTTTTCCACTTAAAATTTCTCTTACAACAATAATGAAAGAAAAAAATCTTTGGATTGAGATAACGAATTCGGGAAAATGGATAGAGCGCAACCCTGTTGACGATATCGCACGAACAGGATTACAAAACACACAAAAAAGACTGAACCTTGCTTATCCAAAAGATCACATGATAGAAATTTTAAAAAACGAAGATTCGGTGTGTATTAGAATAATAATCGATACTAATACAAATTAAACTATGAAAAAAAATATAAAAGCTTTAATCGTTGATGATGAAGAATTAGCAAGAAGCGACCTACATGCATTACTTTCGAAAATACCATCCATTGAAATTGTAGGTGAAGCAAGTGATGTTAAAACTGCTATTGAAGCTATTGAGATGTTAAATCCCGATGTTGTTTTTTTAGATATTCAATTCCCACGTGAAACAGGATTCGATTTATTAGAAAAAGCAGATATAAAAGCAAAAATAATATTTGTTACTGCATTTGATAAATATGCTATACGTGCATTTGAAGTTAATGCCCTGGATTATTTAATTAAACCTGTCGATCCTGAAAGATTAGCTCTAACTATTGAACGACTTGAGAATTCTGATTTACAGGAAAAAAAACAAACTGATTTTAATTATAACGACACCATTTTTATTGAACATTGTAATAAGTTTTACTTTGTAAAAGTAAATTCCATTATTATGATTTCTGCTGCAACAGCCTACACGGAAATTATTACCTCAAACGGGCTTAAGCTTCTGGCACATAAATCGATGAAAGAATGGGAAACCCGCCTTCCTCAAAATTCTTTTATACGAATTCATCGTTCAACAATCATAAATATTGATTTTATTGAAAAAATGGATAAATGGTTCAATTACTCCTATCGGGTTTATTTAAAAAATATTGGTAATCCAATTTCAATAAGTCGTCGTTATATTGCAGCTATAAGAGAAAGGATGACATAACTATAACCTTTTTTCAAAAGAAAGCCCTGACAAAATCAGAGCTTTTAGTTATTGCCTTATTATATTTTACTACTCGTATCTCAAACTATTTACAGGATTAGCAGTAGCTGCCTTAATTGCCTGCGAACTAACTGTTATTGATGCAATTAATAATCCTAAGATTCCTGATGCAATAAATACCCACCACTTTATTTCGACCTGGTATGCAAAGTTCATCAACCATCTTTTCATAAAGAAATAAGCTATTGGCCATGCAACAACATTTGCCCAAAGAACCCATTTTGTAAACTGAATTAATAAAATACTGACAATTTTTTTAGTGGATGCGCCTAAAGCTTTTCTAATTCCTATTTCTTTGGTTTTATTTTCAGCCATAAATGATGCTAAGCCAAATAATCCCAGACAAGCAATAAAAATGGCTAAAATTGAAAATATAAAAAACACATTCCCTGTCTGAAACTCGCTTTTATGCATATTATCAAAATCGTCTTCCATAATGTAATAATCCATTGGTGCGCCCTGAGCAAATTTTTTCCAAATACTATTTACAATTTCAATAGAGTTCTCATTCATTTCGCTATTCATTTTAATAGAAATCAGAGCCGGATTATTAACAAAAAATGATGTTAAAACAACTCCATCAACATCATCGTGAAAAGACCTGTAATTGAAGTCTTTTACCACACCAATAATGTTCCATCGATATATTTGTCCATAAAAATTGGTTACTAATCTTTTTCCGACCGGATTTTCAAGCTCAAACTCTTTAACAGCAGCCTCATTAAGAACAATCGAAAATGTATCACTTGATAAATCCTCTGAAAAAAATCTGCCTTCCTTTATTTTTAATTCATATGCATCCATAAAATTATTTTCAACAGCAATCATTCTTGGGGCATATGCCTTATTTGCACCATCTCCTTCGACAGCTATAGGCAAACCACTCAGACTGCGAGCTGGAAGAGAACTTGATGTTGTAACTTCATTAATTAAAGGATTTGCTTCTAATTCTTTTTTAAACGACTCATAGGACTTTCCTAGTTCTCCCATATTTTCAATGACTAAAATATTTTCTTTGTTAAATCCAATATCTTTGTTTCGTAGCAAATTCAGTTGAGAATAAATAATAAATGTGCATATAAACAAAGCGATGGACACAGAAAACTGAAAAATAACCAGAAAGCTTCTAAACCAACTATGTGTATTTGTCGATAAAATTTTACCTTTAATTACATTCAGAATTTTAGTTGATGATAAATAACTAGCTGAATATAGTCCTGATAAAACACCAACTATTATTGCTAATAGTATAAGACCAGGCAATACATAAACGTTTGAAAAATATCCAATAGTTAATTCCTTTAAGGTAAAACTATTGAATATTGGCAATACCGATTCTATAATTATCATAGCAAGACTAAGTGAGATCATGCTCATTACAATGGATTCAAAAAGAAATTGCTTAAATAAGCTTATCCTAAAAGCACCAACAACTTTCCGAATACCAACTTCTTTAGCCCTTGTTGCAGAACGTGCTGTAGATAAATTCATGAAATTGATAATGGCAACGAATAATATAAAGATTGCAATAATCGAAAAGGTATAAACATAAACAATATTCGAATTCGGTTCTATTTCATAGGTGGTATGAGATTTTAAATGGATATCAGTAATGGGTTGAAGCAAATATCTAAAACTATTATCACCCGATTTAATAAATTCGTCAAAACTAACACCAAAAACAGATTCCATTTCCGGCCCAACATATTTTATAGCTACATCTAACATCTTCTCTATCATCTTCTGTGCATCAACACCTTCTTCCAACAATACATAATTATATGAAAAGTCGTTAGACATCCATGTTTCATAATTCGCAAATGGTGCTGATACTGCTGAAAGTAAGATGTTATAATGAAAATGTGAATTGGAAGGACAATCCTTAATAATTCCTTGAATCAAATATTCTTCATTTTCAATATTTAAAGCCCTTCCAACAATATCCGTCGAACCAAAATATTTATTCGCAGCAGACTCTGTAAGTAAAATATTAAATGGAGTATTTAATACACTATTCGGCTTACTACTTAAAAAATCAATACTAAACATTTCAAAGAAGGTACTATCTACAAAGAATGCTTTATTCTCTGTAAACTTTTTATCATTTAGTTTAATCGTAGCATCTTCAAATTTTACGACTCTTGTTGAATTGATAAATTCTGGAATTTCGTCAACAAATGTTTTTCCAACAGGAGCTCCTGTTACATATGCCTTCATATTATTTCCTTGTAAAACAGCATCAATACCTATACGGTATATTTGATCAGCTTTCTCATGGTGCTTATCATAACTTAATTCATCGATAATAAATAGAAATATGAGAATACTGCAGGCCATCCCAATGGATAATCCTAAAAGATTTATAACAGAATAAGTTTTATTCCTTATTAAATTTCGAATGGATACTTTGAAAAAATTACGTATCATATTTTTAGTTTTTAGTATTTGACATTTTTAAGACTTATGCCAATAAAAATGCCAACTATTTTAAGACGCTAAAAAACAAGCAATTAATATATAAATAGAATTGCTAAATTTTTAATTATGTAAAATATTTTTACATTTAGGTAGAGTTTTTTTACGTTAACGGACAATTTAATCAAAAGAATGCAAAACGGGAAAATATTAATAGTCGATGATGATAAAAGTATTCTTCGCTCTCTTGAAATCCTTCTAGAAAATGAATTCGAGTTGGTTAAAACCATTTCGAATCCGAATTTAATTTTATCGGAATATCAAAAAGGGATTTACGATGTAGTTTTACTCGACATGAACTTTTCTACAGGGATTAATACCGGAAACGAAGGAATATTTTGGTTAAACGAGATCTTAAAAACGGACAAAAAAGCGATAATTATTCTCTTAACAGCATATGGTGATGTCGACTTAGCAGTAAAAGCCATGAAAGAAGGGGCAACTGATTTTGTTATTAAACCCTGGAATAATGAGAAATTAATATATACCTTAAAATCTGCTTGTAAAATTCGTCAATCGCAACTTGAAATAAATAAACTAGCTAAAGAAAAAGACACCCTAAGTGCAGAAATAAACAAATCGAAAGAAAAGATAATTGGTGCTTCTAAAGTTATGAATAAAATCTATTCGATGATCGATAAAGTAGCCCCAACCGATGCCAATATTTTAATATTAGGCGAGAATGGAACAGGTAAAGAACTTATTGCAAGGGAAATACATCGAAAATCGAAACGAAATTTAAAACCCATGATTAGCATTGACATGGGGACCATATCTGAAAGTTTGTTTGAGAGCGAACTTTTCGGACATAAAAAAGGAGCTTTTACCGATGCCAAAGAAGATCGAACAGGACGATTTGAGATTGCCAGCGGAGGAACCTTATTTTTAGATGAAATAAGTAATATTCCGGTTTCGCTGCAATCTAAAATACTCACAGCTATACAAAAGGGAGAGATCGTTCCATTAGGAAGTAATAAACCAGTAACAATTGATGTTCGGTTAATTACAGCAACAAATAAAAATCCTGAAGATTTAATTCAACAAGGTTTATTCCGCGAAGATCTATATTATAGAATTAATACAGTTCAAATTGAACTTCCTCCATTACGTGAACGACAAGATGATATTATTCAAATTGCGGAGTATTATCTGGGAATATTTGCATCTAAATATGAAAAAAAGCAGTTAAAGTTCAGCACTGGTGCAAAAAATACCTTGAAAAATTATCAATGGCCGGGAAATATTCGCGAATTAAAACACTCCATTGAGAAAGCAGTAATTTTAAATGATGGAGATATATTGCAATCTGAAGATTTTATGTTTAAGCAAGAATCTAAAACATCTGAATGGCCTTTAAAATTTGACGAAATTGAAAGAATCGCTATACAAAGAGCTTTACAAAATAATGCCGGTAAAATGATTGATGCTGCAAAAGAATTAGGATTAACACGTCAGACATTATATAATAAGCTTAAGAAATATAATTTGTAGTTATGTTAAGCAGAAAATTCTATATCAATATTATCATAAGAATACTATTTATTCTTATAACGTGTTTGGTTTTCATCCCATTTATAGGAAATGAAGAAAAACTTTTTACCGTATTAAGTTTAATCGTATTGGTTGTAATTCAAATTTATTTGCTTTTGAATTACATTAACCGGTTTAACATGGAAGTTGCTAACTTTTTTTCTGCATTAAAAACCAATGATGCTTCATTTGCATTTCATGACAATATATTTCCATATATCTCAACTAAGGTCAGAAATGATATTGAACATATTAGAAACCAGCTTTTTAATATTACTGAATTAAAGGAAATCCAACAATCTTATTTTAAAACGGTAATTGAAACTGCACAAACCGGATTAATTTCTATCGATGAAACAGGTAAAATAGAACTGATAAACAGATGTGCCTTAGATCTCCTAAATATTAACAAGATTTCTCATATAAAAGCACTTGAGAATATTCACCCCAGCTTGTATCAAATCATACAGAATGCATCTGCAGGATTCGAAAAATCTATCCTGATAAAAGGAAAAACAAAAGCAATCCCTTTGTCAATAAAAGTAGCAGAGTTTAAACAAAAGAAAACATGCTTTAAACTGGTTTCCTTTCAAAACATTGAATCAGAACTAAAAGATAAAGAAATTGAATCATGGCATAAGCTTATCCGAGTACTGACTCATGAAATTAACAATACCGTTTCGCCCATAACATCATTGGCTAGTTCAATTGAAAAACTATATCAGAACAGCAACAATAAAAAAATCACAAAAGCAGAAGTTTCCGATAGTATTATAGATAAGACATATGAAGGCTTACATCTTATTTCGCAACGCGGTGAAGGATTAATTGAATTTGTAAATAATTACCGAAACATTGCATCTCTCAAAACGATGAATTTCTCTTTGTTTAAAGTAGCTGAGCTTTTTTATAATCTTGAATTATTAATGAAGAATAAATTAGATGTAAAAAGCATCAGGTTTTTTATTGATGTAAAACCAATTGATTTAGAGATAAAAGCTGATAAAAAGTTTATTGAACAAATATTCATTAATTTAATTAAAAACTCTATTGATTCAATTCACACAGATTCAGGAATAATAAGCTTAA
The DNA here is from genome assembly GCA_003446015.1 of Bacteroidales bacterium. Taxonomy (GTDB): domain Bacteria; phylum Bacteroidota; class Bacteroidia; order Bacteroidales; family UBA12077; genus UBA12077. The sequence continues at coordinate 6,342 of DMBU01000115.1, forward strand.
AAGCATTTAAAAATGAGGAAAATAAAATAATTCTTGAAATTAAGGATAATGGAGCTGGAATACCTGAAGAAATCATTGATCAAATTTTTATTCCATTCTTTACTACCAAAAAAGATGGTTCAGGAATTGGCCTAAGCCTAGCACAGCAAATTATGCGATTGCACGGTGGAGATATTTCTGTTATATCAACACCAAATATAGAAACAACATTCATACTAAGCTTTTAAATATATGCATATTAAACCATTTTAAAATTATACCATCTTAACAATTATTAAATACTAATTATTAACTCTTATTTAATCTATATTTTATGAAATCAGACTTTTCAATATTCTTCAAAACATCAGTATTATTACTTGTTTTGTTTACGCATTCCATTCATTCCACATATGCAAATGAAGAAAAAGAATTAGGAACAATTCTAACTAAAATGGGAATCAGATATGAAAATATCGCTCAGGAACTTGGAGTTGCATATTGGTATTTTTATTCTGCAGAAGCCGAAGCTGATCTTAAAACCCCAAAAGATAAATTCTATACGCTATTAATTAATGATACTTTAAATACATTAATTGATACATGGTACCCAAATCTTTCAGAAATAAAAGATACAATATTGAAAGCACAGGTAGAAAAATGGCATAATGTGTTATTGTCGGCTAAAGTTGAATACGATGCAGAAATTATGAAATTGCGAAACGAACTGGAAGAAATGCTTCAGGTATCGGGAGAAAAGGATAACTCAGATTACGACTTTGAAAGCAACATGTTAAAACTTATTGAACTACGCAATAAAAAATCAGTTGAACTGGGTTATAAAAACTATATTCACTTATCTTTTGAAACCAACGGTTTAGGTTATGAATGGTTTATGAATTTTATTGATGAGATGGATAAATCAACGCTTGACAGATATACAGCACTAGTTGAAAAAACGAAAATAGAAAATGACATTAATGAATTTGGTCAGAGAAATGCTTTTCAATTCATTGGCCAATTCTATGGCAATAATGATCCTGCTAAAGTTAAAGATTCAGACAATATTGAACTGGTAAGAAAATCATTAGCCAATATTGGAATAAGTTACAATGAACTGCCCGCTAAACTTGTTGAAATGAAGCTTCCTGAAGGTGTTGGTGGCCAGGGATTAATGATAAATATTCCAAATGATTTTCGTGCCGTAATGACGCTCGGTATGGAAATCTCGACCTGGATGCACGAAATGGGTCACGGATTGCATGGTTTGTACAACTCAATAAATAAACCTGTTTTGGAAGGTTATGAGTGGATTCCAGGAAATGCAAACCCTTCATTTGCAGAGGGAATGGCAGAAACTTCTGCCTGGTTTACCAGAAATATTGAGTGGCAAAAAGAATATACAAATCTTACTGAAGAAGAAATTGCAAATCGAAAAGAAACTGTAAATACCTATATAACAGCATTTATTCGCTACCATCTTTTCAATTTTATGCGCGAAACAGAATTATATCTGCATCCTGAAAAAACCTATGAAAAAATTCAGAAAGAACTTGCCAAAAAATATTTGTTAATTGAAACAGAAGATATAAGAACTCAAAGCATTGCAAGCATTATTTATGTTTCTTACCCACTCTATCTTCAAAATTATCTGATTGCCGACATGGTTGCCTGTCAGGTACATAGTACTTTAGAAGAAAAATTTGGTAAGGATTATGCGTTCAACAATGATGTTGGAGCATATCTAATAAAAAACTTCTATAGCTCCGGCGAATATTATAATTGGAACGATCGATTAATACATGGAACGGGAAAACCTTTAGACATTGAGTCTTACCTGAAATATTATAAGATAAAATAAATAAAACAGGCTATTTTAAAAAAGTTATTATAATAAAAGTTGCCACTAAAACACTAAGACTCAAAGCCTCACTAAACGCAATTTATCAACCTCTTATGCCTTTGTGATAATTTGAGTCTTTGTGGTTTTGTGGCGTAATTTATCTTAATTAGACAAGTACTCGGTAGTTACGATTTCTTTTAAATTTTCGAATTAGCTGTTTTCTTATAACTTCAATAAATTAAAAATTGGTTGTCCGCTTTTATGCATACTAAACTATTATTTCTCAGAAAATCAATTATTTGCCCCGAACCCTAAAGGGAGTAATTGATTTTCTTCACACCCCTGACTGCCGTCAGGCAAGTCTTCAGGGTTTGGGGCAAATGAAGAAAATCGAATTCAAATTGGGCACAAAAACGGATAAACATAAAAAAAAATAATTCATTTTTTACACTTTTTTTTTGCAATTTAAAAATTATTACATAGTTTTGTAGTGTGTTAGTTTTGTAATACACTAATATTGTAACTAAGATGATAAAAATAGAAGAATTAGAATTTTATTATAAAAGAAAAAGTGAGCTCTTTCAACATTTAAATGTTGATTTAAACGAAGGTAAAGTATACGGAATTCTCGGTCATAACGGAGCCGGAAAAACAACTCTACTTAAGCTTATAGCTGGTTTGTTGTTCCCCAAATCAGGCAAATGCTCAGTAAATGGATTTGTACCTAAAGAACGTAACCCCTATTTTTTGCAGGAAATATTTTATATTCCTGAGGAGTTTGAATTTCCTTCCACAACAATAGCTAAATACATTAAAACTCATTCGGGCTTTTATCCTAAATTCGATATGAATATTATGGATGATTTATTGAATGAATTTGAATTATCTGTAAGCAGGAAAATTCATAATTTATCGTTTGGACAAAAAAAGAAACTATTAATTGCTTTTGCGGTTTCGACAAACTGTAAAATTTTACTTATGGATGAACCTACAAATGGTCTTGACATTCCATCTAAAAGTAAATTCAGAAAAGTTATTGCATCGTACTTTAACGACGACAGATTATTTATCATCTCAACACATCAGGTTAGGGATCTTGATAATATTTTGGATACCATTATCGTCATCGAAAAAGGCGAAGTAATTTTTAATCAAACTATAGAAGAAATCCAAAATACTTTATCGTTCCAAAAAGTAAAAAACCTTAGTGAAATGGATCATGTACTTTTCTCCGAAAAAGAATTCGGGGGATTTTCGGTTTTAGCAGAAAGTAAAGATTTTGGAGAAACAAAAATTGATATCGAATTACTTTATAAGGCAATAAATTCAAACAAAGAAACTATTAATGAAGCTTTTAAAAATGAACACAATAACTAAAAATAAATATTTCAGTTTCCAACGATTTATGCTGCTTCTTAAAAAAGAGGCCCAATTTAATGTAAAGCGTGATTTGTTAATTGTTGGAGCCATGTTTAGTCTTTTCACCCTTGTAATGACATTGGTATTTGAGTTTGACGAAGGTAATTATGATAGCGAGATGTTAGAGAATCTGCATTTCATAGCTTTTACTGTGATGCTTTTTGTAGGTGGAGTTTTTATAAGTAGTTTCAGTTTTATGGAACTTCGCGATAAACTGAAATCACATTTCTATTTATTAACTCCAGGTTCGAACTTTGAGAAATTCCTTGGCAATTTATTAATCTCACTGGTAGCGTATATCTTATTTATGATTGTAACATACCTGACATATTCATGGATTTTTAATTGGATTGTATTCAAATTGTATGGTTTACAATTTAGCCCACTCAATTTAATAAGCGAAGAGTTCTTGATTGCAATTAACGTTTTCGTATTAGTACATAGCATTTCGTTTCTTGGGTCGATTACGTTTAAAAAGTATCCTGTAATTTTTACACCAATTGCCGGTTTTATACTATTAACTGTAGTATCCTTATTTAATGAGCTAATGGAGAAAATTGTGTTTGCTAAAATGGATCTTGACAAACACTTATCTAACATTGATTTCGAAGATTTTTTCGGGCAATATGAAAATCTATTCAAGTTTATATTATTCTATGTTATTCCAATAATACTCTGGATTACAACATACCTTAAACTTAATGAAAAAGAATACTAAAATGGAATTTAACGATAATAAAGCAATATATCTTCAGATAACGGATCTGTTTTTTGATGAAATCCTGATGAAGAAATGGAATAATGGGGACAGAATTCCATCAGTTAGAGAATTGGCAATAAATATTGAAGTTAACCCAAATACTGTTATGAGAACATACAACTATTTACAGGAAAAAGGAATTGTTTTTAATAAAAGGGGCATAGGATATTTTCTTGCCGACGATGCTTACAAAGCAACACTGAATTTGAGAAAAGAAGAATTTATTCAACAGGAACTTCCACAAATATTTAAAACAATGAACTTGTTGGATATCAAGCTTAAAGATCTTGAAATTCTTTATAACGAACACATTAACAAAAAATAAGGAAATGAAAAAAAGCAATATTATTTTACTCAGCATATTGGTAATTGTTCTTCTAACAATTATTGCTTTACAAATTCGATTCAAATCATATATACAAAATTTAAATAACGAAAAGATTGAACTAAGCTATAATTCTTTTAATGAAATCGTTGTAGAAGATGGTTGGTTTGTTGAATTTTATATTGATACCATTACTAAAGTCAACTTTAGTTCTGACTCCATTAAAGATTTTATCACCTTAAATGACGATAAATTAATACTTGAGAAATCAGAAATTGATTCAAAAAACAAGAAAGTAATAAAAATATTCAATCCTGAAATTAAGCAGGTGAAATTATCCGGAAATTCGAGAATGTATTACTATTTAGATTCTATCGATACATTACATGTGAGTCTCAAAGACCAGAGTGACTTAATTCTGACAGGTAGAATATCAGACGATGGAGATAAAAACAGAACGCAAAGCAAAATAAATTTTCTGGATATTACACTTTCGAACAATTCAAGCATCAGCATCTACAGTGATGTAAATCAGTTACAAGGCGAATTAAAAGATACCAGTTACTGTCGTTTGACGGAAAAAGTAAATATTATTGATTTTACTAAATCTCCAGAAGCAAATTTAAATTCCTGGTAAAAAAATGAAT
>DMBU01000150.1 GCA_003446015.1 Bacteroidales bacterium
TTCGAATCCTGCCACCCCGACAGATTGAAAATGAAAAGCTTAGATGAAAATCTAAGCTTTTTTATTTGGTACTAGGTCAAACATAGGTAAAACAAAATATCACTTTCTTATCATATTTGTTAATATCTCTATTTCTTATTTATATTTTTTTATTATTTCTTTATTTTTAAACTAAATAATTAAATATGGAAGAAAAGGACAATGAAATCATGCAAGAGTATTTTGCTTCGATAAAACAGGATAAAGGAGATAATCTTAAAACAATTTTTTTTGATAGAATTAATAATGAAATTAACCAATATTTTGAAGGACTAAAAACCTTCAAAAAATATCAAATTATATTTGATAATTGGAAAAGGGAATTTGATTTAGAAAAAAAGTTTGGGGAGCTTGCTTGCAAAACATTTAATCTAAATAAGGAATATAGTGACTACATACTCTCTTTTATTGAACCGCTTGAAAAAATAGATTTTCAGGAAAAAATTATATTTAACAGATGGGATGATTATATATTAAATAATTGGGAATTAAGTGATGAGAATTTTTTGAATGGGATTATGTTCAATTTATGTAATATCGGAATTCAATATAAAAAATACTTAATAAAATATTATTCTGAATATGCTAGTTGTCCTTATTCTCAAGTGAGAAAATATTTTGAAGTTATTACAATAGAAGACATAAAAGAACATTTTTATTATACATGCAGATTAATTAATAATGGATTTTATTTTGATGAAAAGGAAAATGAGTTATCAACTCTGAAATTGATACTAAAGATATCTATGTCTGAACTAGTTGATGTTAGCAAAAGTGATATAGATGAGTTTCATGATTATTTTAAGTATGGACCTTATGATAAATATGCGGATAGGACTTTGTTAATTCATGCGATAATACAGAATATTGAGAAAAGAGTTAGTTTAATAGAATCAAAAGATTTTAGGTTAATTAGCACTTTAACAATAAATCAAATTGAAGTATTTTCAAAGAATATAGATTTTCTGTTTGACGATGATACAACGATGGATCAATTGAAAGGAATGTTTAATGCAGATTTTGATTTTTTACATAGAAATCCAATTGCACTAAAACCAAGTATAACCCTAACATCTTTTGGATATTTATTAAATGAATTTGAGAAATGCAATTTATTTAATGTTCATGAGATAAATAATACTTTTAGTAAATATAAATGGTTAATTAATAAAAAAGGCAATAGAGTATTAACAAAAAGTATACAGGATGCAAGAGTTCCTAAGTATAATACTAAAGATGCAGAATATATAGATGACTTAATAGAAAAGTTAAAAAATACTATATAAAATTAACTCGAATCGAGTTTTCGAGTTCTTCATTCTAAAAAAATATAAATCTTGCTTGTGTTAATCAATAAAATGATAAAGACATGAGTAAGAAAAATAGTTTAAATGATCCAAATGCATTACTTCAAGTATTTGGAGCATTATTACAACAACAATTTGCATCTGAAGAACCGGAGTCAAAACCTACAACCGAGATGCGAAACGACCAGATATCTAACCAGGATATTAGTCGGTTAACAAAATACCTTAATGAGATAAGTGAACATCTGAAAAAGATTCGAATGCTTTATCGGATGTCCATTAAAAACACCTACAATTTGGAGGAGACCAGCGAATTTACACAATTCTCCATCCCAAAGCTTTACAGAGACACAAGTCAGAATGAACTAAAATTTACAAAGCATTTTGGAAAAACACTCGTATTTCGAAAGGAAGATCTAATTGAATACATGTTAAAAGAAAAACCTAATCAAAAATAAAAGAGCCTTGCACACCAAATACAAAAGCTCTTCTATTTTATAAATTTTTGATACTTTATGAGTACAAATTTATTAAATAATTGGATAATATCCTATTTTCCAAATGTATTTTCAAAAGAAAAAGAAAAGGATATATATCTGTTACAGTTAGTTGAAGAAGTTAAAAGTGAACTATACAAATATCAAATTGAAAAAATCCGAAAAGCAGTTGATAAGGACGAAAAGAACAAATTAAAAACGAAACTACCAGCTGTTTCCATATCTGCCAAAATGAAATCCGGACACAAGGTCTCTGATATTATTGAACATACAGGATTAATCCAAGTGGATATCGATGAACTTAAAGAAAATGAGATTGGTGGCTATATTGAGAAGTTAAAGCAGGATCAATATACTTTTATATTGTTTAAATCTCCTTCTGGCAGGCCCAAGTTAATTGTAAAAATTCCTAAGGAATTGCATAACCACAAACATTATTTTGAAGGACTTTCTGAATATTATCTAAAAAGGTACAACCTGAAAGTTGATCAATCGTGTAAAGATCCATCCCGATTGATGTTTTTAAGTCATGATCCAGATATATATGTAAATGATAATTCTGTACTATTTAATAAAATAAATTATAGTACAAAAAAGGAAGCTAAACCTGATGATAGAGTTAAGTCTGATGCAATCAAACTTATCGAACAAATTGAGAAAGATGGTATAGATATAACCTCAGAATATAAAGACTGGATAGATGTTATTTTTGCTCTTATTGAAATATTTGGGGTTGAAGCAGATGAATATGTTCACAGGGTTTCCAGGTTTTATCATGCATATAGGTTTACGGAAACGCAGGATCAGATTGAATCATGCAGAAAGTCTAAGGGCGCTGGGATTACAAAAAATTCGTTTTTTCATATAGCAAAAAAGTATATTAATTCTAATCATAAAAGTAAAGAAGAAAAAACATCAAAGAGAGACAAATTTTCGATAACAGAAGATTATTTAATTAGATATTATGATATACGATACAATATTGTTTCAAACGATATTGAATTTAAACGAATCAACTCTTCAAAATTTGAAGTTCTAAACGAAAACACACTTTACATTGAACTTTACAAAAAAGGAATAAACATTAGCCTCAATAATTTATTGGTTTTACTTCGGTCCGATTTTGTTAAAAAACATGACCCTTTTGAAAACTACTTTAAAATTCTTCCAAAATGGAACGGTCAGGATTATATCCTAAAACTATGCAGCTATGTAAAGGTTAAAGATCAAGAACTTTTCAACTATCATTTTAAAAAATGGCTAGTCCGTTTAGTTGCTACAGCTTTGGAGTATCACTTCTTTAACAAACAAATGCTGGTTTTTATTGACCAAAATCAGAATAACGGTAAATCTACTTTCTCACGCTTTTTATGTCCGCCATCATTGAATAAATACATAGCGGAGAATATCTCCTTGGATAAAGACAGTAGAATATTATTAGCCAGAAGCATTTTAATCAACATGGATGAGTTGGACACTTTTGATAAAGTTGGAATTAATGCCTTAAAAGCTTTATTCTCAAAAGAACAGATTAATGAACGCTTACCATATGATCGAAAAAATACGGTAATGCCACGTAAATGCAGTTTTGTTGGGAATACCAATAAAACGGAGTTCTTACAGGATGAATCAGGTAGTGTTCGTTGGCTGTGTTTTGAAGTTGAATCTATTGATTGGGATTATTCCAAAAAGGTGAATGTTGATTTGGTTTATGCCCAGGCTTATGCATTGTATAAGTCAGGAACTTTCAATTACAATATGACCAGAGAAGATATTGAAATTAATGAACAAAGAAATAAGAAGTTCTATGTGAGAACTTATGAGATGGAATTAGTCTCGAAATATTTTGAAACAGACGAAGCGGAATTACCTCAAAATTTTATTACCCCATCGGAAGTATTAGAAATAATTGAGGGAAAAGAAAAGAAAAAATTAAAGACGAACAATGTAAAAATTGGAAAAGCCATAAAAGCATTGGGCAATAAGAAGTTTAAGCCAAGTGATAATTATGGTTATTATTTAAAAATGAAAACATAAATCACTTACCGTCTTACCGTGTAAAGTGAAAAGTCAATAAATATAGGAGTTAGGTAAGGTAAGTAAAAAGTATGCACACTTACCATCTTACCGTAATTAAATGAACAAGTTTAAATAGAAATATTATGAAAATTAAGGAGAGCAAGGTTAAGCAAGCGGAAACAACACTTTCAGTATTGTTTGTTCACTTGCCACTGATAAACAACAGCAATATATATTGCTTAGACGTGGGGTGGTATAATAAGATTGAGGTAAGTGTTTCAAAATCAAAAGAATTTTTAATGTAATAGTATATTAACATGGCAACAAATTTAACAACAGTTAATATTGACAAAGCATCTCAAAAAGAACTCAAAAAGCTGAGTCAAAGTTGGGAAATGTCGCAAGTTGAGTTTCTAAATAATGCCATATGGTATTTTAAGAAAACAGGAATTAATCCTATTTCACCCATCTTTTCTCCAAAGGAAGAAATGGCGAAAATGAATAAGCGTTTAGATCAGGTTATTAAATTCATTCGGCATCAGCAGACAGAAAAATTGAACCCACTTTTGGATGAGATAATAATTGTGGAAAGAAGATTAAAAGAAAATATTGCAACTGGCATAAACCAAGATGATTTAAATCCTACTACCGATGGTTTAAAAGAAATTTTAGAGATTGTAAGAGAAGGTAAAGACAATAAGATAAATTTTAGAAATGTAGTTGTTGCAATGTTTGAAGCATTAAGAAAAAGTAAATCTATAAATATGGATGAAAAAGATAAGGAGAGAATTATTGATGCCATACTTAAAATTTGATAAACCAGAAGGAACTTCTTCTAATAAGGGAAGTTGTAGTGCTTTTGTGAACTATCTGCTTAAAGAAGATAAGGAACAAAAGTTGGATAAAGAATATTTCTTTAATCATGACAACGATATGATTGATTCCTTAACTGTAGTAAAATCTATTGATACGAACCGCCAGGGCATAAAAAAGAATGAAGCTAAATTTTATACAGGATCAATAAATTTTAGCGAAGAGGAATTAATATTTATACAAAATGATTTTAAAAAGATAAAAGGCTATTCTGTGAAGATATTTGAGCAATATGCCAAGAATTTTAATAAAGACTTATCCATTCAAGATATAAACTGGTTTGCTAAAGTGGAGTCGAAAAGACATTATAAAGGAAATGATGAAAAAGTAAATTTGGGCTTAGCCCGACAGGGAGATCAAAAACCGGGAATAAATACTCATATTCACTTTATTGTGGGCAGAAAATCAGCAGATGGTTCTAAAAAGTTATCTCCTGTAACAAATCATATTAATACTTCAAAAGGAGCTGTTAAAGGTGGATTTAATCGTGATCAGTTTAAAAAGGATGTGGAATCCATTTTTGATGATCTGTTTAAATATAACCGGGGGTATTTCGAGAAATATGAATATTTAAATCAGGCAAGTAAAAAGAATGAAGAATATGAAGGGATTAAAATTAAATCAGAAAGCAATAGAATTAGATATGATAAATTAAACGAAACTGAAAAGAGAAATAAACTAAGCAAATTTATAGACCACTTAAATGAGCGTTTTGAGCTGGAAAATAAAAGCATGTTAGATAAAGGTCAAATCTTAAAATATGCTGAAGAATCAAATTACAATGGTGCAGTTTACAAATCTTTAGTTAACCTAAATTTTAAAATATACTCTGGAGATAAAATACCTGACGATAAAAACAGTTTTGTGCTGGAATACTCCAAATACCTCAATTTGCCCTATAACCAGCTTCCGGTTTCTTTAAAGCGAGAAAAAATAGAACGGTATGCACACATGATTAATAGAAGATTGCCGGGAGAAATGAAAAAAATAGATCTGGAAAAGATTTTAGATGATGAATATAAACGGAACTATTCGGGAAAGTCATTTAAAATACTCAATGCGATAAATAGTGCGCTTAAGAAGTCAGATATGGATGAAGTAAAATCATTGCTTGAAAGGATAGGGAACAGGAGTGAGTATTACGATCAAATTAAAATACAAAAACAGCAAACAGAAGAAAAAGAGAATAAATCTAACATGTTAACAGAAACTCTGGATGCAATTTTAAATGCTCCATCTATTCAAGAGATCGTTTCGTATGATCCAGCAGAGAAAGAAAATCAGTTTATCGATGATAAAGAAGAAATCAAGAAAAAAAGAAAAAAACGCAGGAAACGAAAAGGACCGAAATATTAACCAAAAATTTAATACTATGACAAAAGTAATTTCAATTGCAAACCACAAGGGTGGTGTAGGTAAAACAACTACTACAGTAAATCTATCAGCCGGATTAAACCGAAAAGGGAAAAGAGTATTGTGTGTTGATTTAGATCCTCAGGCTAATCTAACTCAAAGTTTAGGAGTTTCTGAATTTGAAAGCTCAGTTTATGATAGTTTGACTCAAAATAGTGAGTTAATACCAATAAATATTAAAGAAGGATTCGATATCATTCCTTCGCATATAAATTTATCTGGTGCAGAAGTTGAACTAAATAATGAACCCGGAAGAGAGTATATTCTGAAAGGCTTGTTAAAGCAAATTAAAGGTAATTATGATTATGTGTTTATTGATTGTCCACCATCGTTAGGTTTGTTAACCGTAAATGCATTTGTAGCTTCTGATAAGTTGCTTATACCATTGCAGGCTGAATATTTGGCAACTCAGGGATTAGCAAAGTTAATGGAAGTTATTAATAAGGTAAAAGAAAGAATTAATCCTGAATTTGACCTGGAAGGAGTTGTTTTAACTCAATTTAACAAACGTTTGGTATTAAATAAGGATATAGCCAGAAGTGTTGAAAAACACTTTGGATCAAAATTATACCAATCTGCCATCAGAGAAAATATTGCATTAGCCGAAGCTCCGTCTTTAGGCCAGGATATATTTGAGTATAATTCTAACTGTAATGGCGCATTTGATTATTTCCAGTTAACTAAGGAATTTATGAATCGCATGTAAGATGAGAAATACAAAGCATATGAAATGCCTAAGTAATATTATATTATTAGTTCATATCAGTAATACTGATAATATTGGTAATATAAGTAATAACAGTAATATTGATCATATGAGTAATATAGGTAATATCATATTACTCGGTAATAATTAGATGCCATGGCAAAAAAGAATTTTTCAGGTGGTATAGATAGTTTGTTTCAGTCCAATAATAAAGAATTAACTAAAGAACCCAACTTAGCTGAAGAAAAGGAAAAGATAGAATATGCAAGAACTACTTTGATCATAAATAAACAAATGTATGAGAAAATAAAAGCAGTGGCATATTGGGAGCGTAAGCAAATAAAAGATATTATTGAAGAAGCTTTTAAGAATATTTTATCCCGGTTCTCTGAAAATGAGTTAGAAGAAATACTTGAGTTTTATAAAAAGGATAGTAGTTAAACTTATCGCACATTCTCTTCGAAAGGCACATCCCGACTTCCGATGTTCATCGGTTCGGGAAGAGCCTTTCTTTTTCCATTAAGGACATTCATTTTTTAGTGAACTAAAAATGAAAGACCTTATTTAATCGCACGACATTAAAGCGCTAACTTTATCATATTTAATGTAATTTTATCCTATGAAAATTCAGTATTGTTCAGATTTACATTTAGAATTTCCTGAAAACAAGGAATATCTTAAATCAAATCCTTTAAAACCTGAAGGAGATATTTTGATTTTAGCGGGTGATATAGTTCCTTTTGCAGTTATGCAGAACCATGATGAGTTCTTTGATTATCTTTCAGATCATTTCAAATACACGTATTGGGTTCCCGGTAATCATGAATATTATTATTTCGACATAGCTCAGAAATCAGGATACATTTACGAAAGCATAAGGGAGAATGTTTATTTAGTTAACAATACAAGTGTTATTCATGAGAATGTCAAGTTGATTTTTACAACGCTGTGGACCAAAATTAATCCTGCAAATCAAGGCATCATACAAAGAAGCATGTCTGATTTTCATGTAGTAAATTATAAAGATGAGATTCTTACACCTTTTCACTATAATCAATTGCATAAAGAAAGTCTAAAATTTCTTAATAAAGAGTTTAAAAATGATGGTCCTGAAAAAACGATTGTTGTTACGCATCATGTTCCTACATTTTTTAATTATCCTGAAGTGTACAAAGGTGATATTTTAAACGAAGGATTTGGTGTTGAGCTTTTTGATTTTATTGAAAAGTCAAAAATCAAATACTGGATATTTGGACACCACCATCAAAACATTAATGGATTTACAATTGGCAGCACAAAATTAGTTACCAACCAACTGGGATATGTGCACTATAATGAGCACGAATTATTTGAGTGCGATGCTTTTTTGAATTGTTAGATCTTAAAAATCATCATTCCTATTTGTATTTCAGTATAATACCATTATAAATGCATGATCTCATGAGTGATGGTATTGTGCAAAAGAAGAGATAGTGACAATTGAGAATAGTTAATAGAGTCTAGAACATTTAGCTCTTTTTTTCGTTATCATAAATAGGATTAAATTGATTCAGGAAGTTGCAGAGGAATCAACTTCTGTAATTTTAAAAAAGATTATTATGAATAAAATAATAATCTTAATCAGAGAAATTAGGTTACTGATTATCTCTGTAATATTTTTATTAATATTTTTAAAACTATTGTATTAAAAACAGGAAAAGGATTGTGACAACAATCCTTTTCTTATAATATTGCTGCTCGAATTGCCTTTTCATTCGTATCTTCTAATATTTTTTCCTCAAAATTATCAATGTATATTTTAGTTGTTTAAGGATGTGTATGACCAAACGTTTATATTTATATTCAGTTGTTTCACCTTTTTGGCATTTTATGAAATTTTTCTCCAATTTCTGAGAATTTTCCCCTTTTATGCAA
>DMBU01000089.1 GCA_003446015.1 Bacteroidales bacterium
AATGAGCTTAAAAAAGCGCGTTTAAGCATAAAAACGAGAAGGAAATACTTCCTAAACGCTTCTATTTCAATGACATTCAACAATCTATGCAAATTGTAAGCAATAAAGATAAGTCCAACATCGGCAGATGCTCGTTTCATCGTTCGCTTGGTCATGATGTAGTTAAAACCCGGCTCGACTTAATCTTCCACCGAAAGGCGGACAGGCATGATTAAGTCGAACAAAAAAATCTTGTCTCTGACAAACAAAATAGATGAACATTTAAACGGTCAGGAGACTGTTATTTATCTCAAGCTTAATCTGGAGATTAAGCTTAGCGGGGGTTGCCGAGAGCGCGCTCACCCGGTTTTGTCTCAATACAAACCAATTGTAATCTATAATCCGCTTTGAAAATCGCTGGTAAAAACCAGCCTAGTATTGCTTTGCCCTTTTGATAAATTTTTAAGTTAATTTGCTTGTGTTTAACTATTTATCAGCCTCCAAAATGATGACTCTATCCCAATAGAATCACGCTAACAAAGCAAAAAAACGGAAATGGAGGCTAAAACTCCTTTGCTAAAACAAACAAAATTCTATTGAAAACCCATAGAAATGCTGCCATGATGGGGATTGAGTTCAACACTTCCTTCATTCTGGGCTTTTCAAGCCGAATGAAGGCTAGTTATTGTAGCCAGTATTCATTTTTCAACTGTTTGTTTCTCTAAATTCACTTATAATTGGCTCTGCTTTTTCCAAGTCAAATTCTTGAATTAATATATCAATCGACGATGGATCTCCTCCTGAAAATCCTGCGGAAACTCCTGAATTAAAATCATTCTTGATCATGCTGGATATTCCAAAATTTGCTAACTCATCTTTCAGTAAATTCACTGTCAATTCTGTCCCAGAATAAACACGGATCAAGTTGCTATTTTCTTTCATCTTATCAAGTTATTTTACCGATTCATGTCCATTGAGGAAAATTTGTCATCGTCCAATTTTACAGCAGATACAGCGTCAAATTGCAGTTGAAATTGTATCAAGTTTATTTTAGCTCCAGATTCTGAAAAGCACCATTCCAAGGGATAATCCAGCGGCAAACCAAATAATTGATTGTTTTGCGTTATTAACTACTCTTGTTTCAATCAGTTCTCCGTTTTCCATTAACTCAAGTTTTACTCCAATTCCAGTATATGGCTGAAGTCTTGATTTCAATTCATATTGATTTCTCTCTATGTCAAACTTGTGTTTCGTTCCAAATATGGAAAACTTCTCTGAAGTAACTTTTCCATTGACAAATACAGTTTCTTTTCCAACTATTGAATTATGAAATTCGATAGAGTTTCCATTAATTTCAAAGTCTGTGTATTTCATAGATATGTCATTTTATATTCTGACTAACGTCAATTTTTGGTATAAATAATCAATTAGTTACAAATTCAAAGTTTTCTTTTGATAGTTCAAATATAGTGATTTGTTTTTGAATTCGCTTTANNTCAATAGCCATCAAATCAACTCATTCGTACTTACCGCCCACGTTAGCTTCGGAAGTCAATGGCGCTCTGGTATATGGAGGATTACCGCTAACGGGAAGCATATGCTTTGTGGCGGACCGCAAAAGTCAAATCTTTCTGTCCACACTGATTTTTATTTGAAACTAAAATAGTCATTTTCATAACGTAACCCGCCATAAAGTATTATGCATTATTGTAGCCAGTTTTTTATTGATTTTTCTCGATTAATTCAATTTCTAATTCAGAATATTTGTCGTGTAAATCTAATAAATTGTAAGGTCTGTCCATTAAGTATTTATCAAAAAAGTCAATCACTAATTTTGTTGTTATTTCGTTTGCTTTGAGCGGATTAATATCTCCAGATTCATTTATCAACTTAAGACGTACCATAAGTGGAATATCCATAAAATTTGAGTGCCCTGAGTTCAAAATTTTGGCATTATAAAAATCAGAAGAACTTCCATTATGATATGCATGTACATTTAAATTTGGGTGTGAGCTATCCCATTCAGACGATATTAAAGCAAATGGTTTGGTCATCACCGTATCTATTATATCTCCCCATTGCATACCATCCAAACTTATACCTGCTTTAATCCGTTCGTCATCAAGTAAGGCCTGACAAACTGCAGCCCCTCCTTGCGAATGTCCAAATACGCCAATTTTTGTAGTATCAAGATGCTGGGCTAAAAAAGTAGCCGTATTCCATTTATTTAATTCATCTATGACCAAAGAAATGTCTTTGCTCCATCGTTCGGTTATTTCAGCTCCATAATAATTTAGAATGAGATCATGAACGGCTGTATATTGTTCTTCTGGTTTCGTTGCCTTATTATAGTTTTGCATGGCATTCCAAACCATTTCAGCCATATCTTCATTGTTATGTTTTCTATCGTATTCAGAATTAAAAAGCTTTATTTCTCCATTTGGAAACAGGGTGCCTGTACTTTCATATGTATGATTTATATTTAGTACAATATACCCATGACTTACAATTTCTTCTATTAAAGCATAATAACCAGAAGCTTTAGAATAAAGCCCGTGTGAGAAAATCAAAACAGGAAATTTCCCTTTGGCTACCGAGGGGCTATCATAAGTATGTGTTATAATCTTATCTAAATAATTGAAAGTAGAACTGGGCAATCCATATTTTAGTGCAAAGCCAACTCTATCCCCTTCATTCAGATAAGATTCTGTTTTTTCATTATTTAAGGTGGCCGGATACCAAACTTTAATCATCAATTCTCTTTTGTCTCCTGCTTCTGAAGTAATGATTTCATCCTGGACTGTTTTTAAATGGATATATTGAGAGCCTACACTATATTTTCCAGTAGGTGTAGGAAAATTGAAAACAGGAAAAATATAAGGCAATCCCCAACCTAATAGCAATAACATGATGAATGCTATTGCGCTAATTGTTTTTCTAAACCAAGCTCCTTTAAAAAAAGGTTTCTCTTTATACAAACACCATATTAAAATTAAGATAATTAAATAAGCTGGAATCATTTGCCATCGATATCCTTCAAAAATAAAATGGAGAATAAGCACTCCACCAATAATTACTAAAATTACTAAAAGGAGTTTTTTGTTTAATCGATAGCCTTTTGTTGAAATGTAAAAAGGGAAAATTGTGCTAATGATAAGTAAAATGCTTTCAAAAATTCTCATGGTTTCTATTTTTTGAAACAAAAGAACTCTATAAAATGAATAATTCAAAAAATATGCGATGGACAAATAATAGACTTCGATTTAAATGTCAGGTTTCTAAATGTTTGAGAGATACACAAAAAGGTCTTCCTTTGAATCAAGTCCAATTTTTTTTCTAATTCTATACCTGGCTTTATTAACGCTTGCCGGGGTTATATTCAGTAGTTGACTTACTTCTTTTGAACTTAGGTTTAGCCTTAGTAAGGAGCAAAGTTTTAATTCGTTAGCCGTAATATCCGGGATTATTTTTTGCAAAGATTGTCTAAAGTCGGGATATAGTTTTTCGAAATTTGAAAAAAACGGTAGAAGGTCCGGTTTTTTTAAATCAGATTGCAAGATTTGATGCAAATCATTCTCTAAATCGATTTGTAATTTTTGATTGTTCTCTTGTAGGTTTGTGATTCTATGTTCAGAATGTTTTTTTTCTAATCGGCGGTAATTATCATTCTTTCTTCTATCTCTAATTTTTATTCTATTTATCTGTTTTCTTCTTGTTAAATATGGAATAGCAACATAGGCAAAAATAAACAAAGCCAACGTGCCGATAAATAATAGAGAGAAGACAAACCACGTATCAGTATCTATTCTGAATTCCATTTATTTTTTTTATTAAAATAATTTACACTATATCACAGTAAATCTAGGGATTTGTTAAATTGGCCACAACGGCAGTTCGCCTGCCAGCCGCAGGCAGG
>DMBU01000027.1 GCA_003446015.1 Bacteroidales bacterium
TGAAACAAATATAGCAAAAATTATCAAACTTATACTACACCCCGCATGCTTTAAGACCCGATGTTAGCAATTTTAAAAAACTAATTAGGTTTTAATACAATTGTAAATTTTACATTTACTGGAAATCCTTCTATGAATCCTGGTTCAAATATTGGAAATTTTTGAAAAATATTTAGAATTTGTTCATTCTCATTTTCGTTTTCACTAAAACCTTTAATTATTTCTACATTTTTTACTTCTCCACAAAGACCAATTGAAAATTGAACAAAAATATTTCCTTTTAAATCAATTAAAAGCTTTTCAATTTCTGATTTCAGGTAATCATTTATTATTGAAGTCCCACTTTTGATACCATCTTTACTAACAGTTATATTATTTGAAATATCTTGGCCTAAAAAACGAGGTGCTATATCAGGATGTAAATAATTACTAGTAAGATCCAGTTCTTCAATATTATGTTGATACTTTTGAATTTTAGTAAAATCCATATTGTCTGATTTAACATATTCATTCTTTTCAATGACTTCTCCTTTCTGATTTAAATGTTTCCATTTCCCTATCATTAATCCATTTTCAAAATTTCCAACAAGAACTTTAACTCCATTATAGTAGGAAATATAATTTCCATTTAATTTACCATTCACATAATTTCTTTCTTCTAAAGGAATTTTATATCCAGATTTCTTAAAATATGATTTAAACTTACCATTTCCGTCTAATAAATTACCTTCAATTTTTAAAGGAAAATTATCAAGATCCTTTGATTTTAAAATGGAAACAGGTCTGTTATTGTCATAGATAATTTTAATACTTTCTTGATAATTCTCATCATAGACAATAAATAAACTATCAAGGGAGCCTGAAATATAAAATCGTTCTTCTTTTATCTGTCCATTTTCATAAAAATATTTAACTTCTCCATCTAATTCTCCATTTTTATAGTTATAAATAATCCGCGTATTTCCATTTAAATAATTTGACTTTACTTCTCCATGAAGAACCCCAAGCTTATATCCTATTTTTGATATAACTTTGTTGTCTTTGTAATAAATCCACTGTCCATTCATTAAGCCATTCAAATAATAGCCTTCAATTATCTTTTGACTATTAATATTATAAAACACCCACTTACCTGCTGGAGTTCCTTTATGAAAGTATCCTTGAGCTAAAAGAGTATCATTGCATTTCAAAACATATGCGCCATGTATAACTCCATTGCTATCAAGTTTGTAGTATTCATTCATCTTATATTCTTGTGAAAATGACAAATGATTTAAAATGCAAAAAGTTAAAATTAAGGTAAAGGTTCTCATTTTTTTTAGTTTTTTATTATTGCTAACGGTTCGCTGTTAAATTTTGGGCGGGTTTGCCGCCCTGTTTCATTATCACCCGTTGATAATGAAACATAAAAGTAACGAAACTATGCTAAACCGCAAAACCCCGCCTTAAATTTGAACAGCTGTTATAACACGTGCAATTTTTCTATTTTAATTCTTTCACCCAAAAAATCAAAGAGTTCATTAACTTTCTTCTGCTTCTCAATGTCAAGAAGTTGTATTCTTTTTACTTTTCCTGTCACCCAGAAATAAATTATCAAAGAGCGTTTTAAAGACGAAAATATTATACCTATCCCAAAGATGAAAACTACAAATTGAGAAATAAAAAGCATCCAACCTGCTCTTATTAGTCTTGTCGGTGGAGTTTCATATTCAAAACTTCTCAAACTGTCAAACAACCACAAAAAAGTAACAATAATGATAATAATTCCAATTAACAATCCAATTATCCAGTTGCGTTGATAAAATTCTTGTTTAATTTCTGCTTTTTCAATTTGAGAATAGTCAATGTGTTCTGTCTTTATCCCGTTCCGGATAATATTCAAACCATGCTCGTCTATTTCAATATTTTTACTAACTATCATTTCTCAAATTTTCAAAATATGATTCTACCATTTTCATTTTCTTAGTCGGGATATTTGCAACAGTAAAAAATTCTCCTAATTCAACATTATCTCGATTATAAAAAACGTACATTCTCAAAAAGCGATTAACTATTTTAATATTAATTGATTTGATGTCTTTAACCAATATTTTTTTCTGTTTCAAGCGTAATGGATATTTGATTAATAAATGCTGTTTTGTAATTATAACTTTACTAACAAAAAAGAGATTTACAATGAAAAAGATAAAACACACAAAACCTAAAACAGCGTAAATTATCCAGTCATTAAAGAGAATTTTATCTGAATAATAGTCGATAGAAATAGTCACAACCATAAAAACAAATAGTATCAAATACTTTGTGTAAAAAGGTTGTTTTAGTTCAAATATTACATCATTGTCTACCATTATTTCTCAATTTTCTTTTTGAAAAATTGCATGTTGTTATAACGGTCTCGGCATTTGAAACGTGCGGGTTTTCCGCCCTGGTTCATTATCCCCCGTTACTAAAGTTAAAGATAACTAAATTTGTCAAAAAACCACCAAAACCCCGCATGTTTTAAGATGCCGTGTTACAACCAGTTATTTCCCAATTAAATATCCCAGTCCGACAGTAAAGACAAAATTAATATTTTTTGAATTTGAATTTAGTCCATAATAGTTTGTTGACCTTAACAGAGAACTGGAAAATGAAATTGGTGACAATTCATATTCATTATTGTATTTTGAATCTAATTTTACCATTCCTACATTAATTCCAATCTTTGTGTTAAATAGTAATTTATCCGATAAGTATTTATTATATCCAGCTGCTACTAAAATACCAAAGTCAAATTCTTTCGTAAATTCCTTTTCTTTATCTTTTTCATTGTCAATCCACCATCTATATTCAAAATTATTATCAGAATAGTCCACATCTACTATTTTTTCACCTTGAATGTCAATTTTAGATGAAATTAAATATCCAGTATAAATACCACTTTCAATAAATAAATTCTTTTTCTCCAATAAATACTTTCGTATCGAGATTGGAACAATGAGATAATTATTTTTTATTTTAATATTCAAGTTTTCTGTAATTTCACCATATACACTATAAATAGGAGGTTCACTTGTAGCTAAGCTTCCAACTCTTTCTTCTGAATATTTCAAGTTAATTCCTTTCATCTCAAAATTTAGACCTGAGTTAACAGATAGATTATTTGAAATAAGATATTCCAAATTTATTCCTGTTGAAATACCTAATAAAATATCACTTATTAAACTTGTATTATAATCTGTATAAGAAAGCGATTTAGTAACATCAGTTGTTGGTAAAATTGCAGGTGTTTCATCTGAACCATATATATGAATTTTATGAGGGGCTTCGCTATTAACAAAGTTAGCAAAACTAGGTCCAACATTTATCTCGATGATAAAATCTCCTTTATTCTTCTCTTGTGCGAAAAGTGAATTAAATGAAATTAACAAAAGAAAGAAAGTAATTTTTTTAATATTCATTGTCAAATTCTAAAAAATAATTGGTTGTAACGGTTCAGCCATAAAA
>DMBU01000066.1 GCA_003446015.1 Bacteroidales bacterium
TGCTTTAATATCTCCTTCATAATTATAAAGCAATTTAGCAGTAGGTTCACCACCTCCACCATTTATAGCATCCATCCAATTTATCGCAGGGCTTTCACCAGTACCTTCATTTAAATGCAACGAAATAGGCTTAATCCAACCATTTCCTATTTCAACAAATAAGCCGCTTGTTCCACCTAATCCGAATAAATGTCTTGAAGGATCAGGCATAGCTTCTATTTTTACCCAACAACTGAAAGACATTGAAGCATTGTGTATATCATCACTATAAGTTATTTCAACAATATCACCTAAACCATCAAAGCTTCCTGATCCGTTAGTGTTTCCGAATCGATCTGTGGTATATAAAACATCAGAGTTGGCAATGCTATGAGCACCAACAACATCAACAAGGCTATTGTCAAATTGCAAATAAAGTACCTGGTTGTCAGATTGTGGAGGAGTATCAATACCTACACCAATTGTGGTGAATGTAACTGTAGCTGCTCCAAAAATAGCGCCCTGCGTAGATTTTAATGCAGCACTAATACCAAGGCTGTAATTTGTTCCGGTAATTAAACCTCCCGTAACCGTAATAGTTAATGTTGCTCCATCTACACTAGTAGTGAAGGCTACATCTGAACCACCTTTTGTAAGACTAATTGCAGTAGCTACTGTTGCTTCATCAATATTGGTAGAGAACACTGCTACAATGGGCTGATCAATAAGAACATCTACAGCTGTAGTTGCTCCATAAAGATCAACATTCCCGGAAGTTAAAGTCAAAAGAGTCAATTCAGTAACATCGTCATCTTTATCACAACTGTTTAAAGAAAAGAGAATGACTGAAAATAATAAAATAATACTGCTAACTTTTTTCATAATTTTAATTTTAGATTAATAATTAACTGAATATATTTATTCTTGAAAAATTTATTCTTGATTTATTTATCATTTACTTACCAATTTGGATTTTGAATAAAAAGACCGTTTGACAGATCAATTTCAGCCTGGGGTATAGGAAACAGTTCGTTTTTCCCACTAATAAATCCCAGGTCACCTAAAACATCACCCGCACGACCCTGACGTATAAGATCAAAATATCGCTTTCCTTCCATGGCAAGTTCAGATCGTTTATCTTTCCAAATTTGCTCACGTAATTGAGTTTTATCCAGAATTTCATAATCTGCCAAATCAGCTCTGTCTCTTACTTCATTTAAGTAATCTAAAGCTAAGGAAGGCTTTCCGTTTTCATTCAATGCTTCTGCTGCAATCAATAATACTTCTGCATAGCGATAGATTCGTACATTATAACCCCATTCTTCAACTGTTGTAGATCCCGGCACCCATACTTTTTGGTTATATGTCTCCATTTCTTTTATTACTGTATTCGTCTCGTCTGTATAAGTAATGTCTGGTGTTGAATTATCACCAAAAATTGTATCTCCATCTAATATTTCGCCTAAAAATATGA
Source organism: Bacteroidales bacterium (assembly GCA_003446015.1). Lineage (GTDB taxonomy): Bacteria > Bacteroidota > Bacteroidia > Bacteroidales > UBA12077 > UBA12077. The sequence continues at coordinate 1,454 of DMBU01000066.1, forward strand.
TTGTTGCATCTTTTCGAATATCGCCAGTTTCAAACGAATTGATCAAATCCATAGATGGTCTGTTGAAACCCCAGCCTCTGTTAGGATCACCCCTGACTCCTTGCGTATTGGCATATTGATTTCCTCCCAAGGATGGGTTTTCCTCTGGCAATGCTCCAATTTCAAGTATCGATTCTGTGCCATGTTGGCCTTGTAAGGAAAAAGCGTCTGAAAAGTCAGGTTCAAGACCATAGTTGTATTTAACCGATTGAATGACTTGTAAAGCATATATTTCGGCATTTATAAAATCATTACGGAAAAGGTATACATCAGCAAGTATTGTTCTGGCGGCACCTACAGTGACACGACCCAGATCGGAAGAAGCATACTCATTTTTTTCCGGTAAATTTTCAATTGCAAATTCCAGGTCTGCAATGATTACTTCATCATAGATTACATCTTTGCTAGTTCTCCCAAGGTTGGCCGGTGGGTAAGCCGATGTAACCATAGGTACGTCGCCAAAAGCTTTTACAAGTTGAAAATAGTACAATGCTCTTAGACACCTTGCTTCTGCAATATACCTGGTTTGTAATACTTCATCCATGGTAATGCCCGGCACTTTTTCGATTACAATATTTGCTCTTCGGATGGATTTGTAAAGTGCAGAATACCATCGGCTTATGTCACCAACAGTGGGTGTAAACTGAAAATTGTCGAATAAATTTAACCCGGCACCATCGCCAGGATTACTGCCTTTTACAGCATCGTCTGACATGATATCCAATATAGGATATCCTCCTGAATAGAAATTCCATTCGCGCATTGAGCTATAAATAGCGTTGGTAGCTAGTTTTGCATCATATGCGTTAACTAAAAAAAGAGGTTCAATTAGGTCCCCTTGCGGTTCTTCCTCTAAGAAATCTTTAGTACAGCTCGAGATTAAAATTAAGTTTATAATCAGAAAAACCCGTAAGATTTTACAAATATCTTTAATTAGATTAGTTTCCATAATCCGATGATTTTTATATGTTAATTTTGTTATTTCGAAGAACATAGTTTAAATTCTTTAAAATGTACATGAGATTCCAAATGAAATAATGGCAGTAACGGGGTAAGTCCCAAAATCGATTCCTGCATTAATAACATCAGAACTGCCAATTTCAGGGGTATAACCTGAGAACTTGGTAAACGTGTATAAATTTGCACCTTTCAAATAAATACTTAACTGAGAAATGTTTATCTTATCTAGAGCCTCTGTTTGAAAAGAATATTCAAGGGAAACATTTCTTATTCTTAAGAAAGAACCATCTTCAATAAAGTAGCTTGAAGCACTATAATTGGCTCCACTGGCAGTTGCACGGGGTTCTGTGTTGGAAGTACCATCTCCCGACCAACGGTCGTTGACTCTCGATTCGAAGTTGTAGAGATCAGGCCTTACTGCATTTTTACCATTGTACAACTCATTGCCGGTTTGTCCTTGCAAATCGATTGCTAATGTAAATTGTTTGTATTTCAGGGTTGTCCCAAACCCAAATATAAAGTCTGGAATTGGTGATCCTATATAAGTTCTGTCTTTTTCATCAATAATTCCATCAGGATAGATGTCCTTAAACTTTAGATCTCCAATGGTTTGTCCTGAAACAATTGCAGAATTATCTAAATCATCTTGATTTTGGATAATCCCAATAACCTGATAGCCATAGAAGGAACCAATAGGTCTTCCGACCTCAGTTCGCGTAACTTGTTGCCCATTACCTAACTCTCCTCCTGAAATAAATGAATCATTGCCTGTGGTTGCAGCCAGGCTTAAAACTTCGTTTTGAATGAGAGAACCATTTGCATAGAAATGAGCATTAATATTTCCAATCTTACTGTGTAAACCCAGATTAAATTCAATACCCATATTTCTTACATCTGCAGCGTTGGTGATTATTTTTGTAAAAGCACCGTTACCATAATAACCGGGGCTGGTAACACCTACAAGAATATCTTCAGTCTTTCTGTCAAATACATCAAATTCGGCAGTAAATTTACTTCTCCAAAACCCTAATTCAAGTCCAATATCGGTCTGTGTGGTTGATTCCCAGCGAAGATATGGGTCAGCAGTTTGATCAAGGGACATTCCGGCATTGAGTTTTTCGTCTGTTCCAAAAACAGCATTTTGGTTATTTATAGTTGTAGAAAACCTTGCGTAATAATCAATTTTTTCATTTCCAATTTTACCCCAGCTACCCCTTAACTTAAGATTATCCACGATCCAATCTTTTGGAAAAAAATTCTCTTTAGCTAGGTTCCAACCTATAGCAAAAGATGGAAAATAACCATAGCGGTTTTCCTTATTAAATTTTGATGAACCATCGGCTCTAACTGAGGCAGTGGCCAGGTATTTACTTTCAAAAGAATAATTAGCTCTGAGTATATAAGAAATCATTGAATAAATTTCTCCACTGTTTTCCCCCCTTCGTGATTCTATGTCACCTGCATTCAAATACCATTGCGCAGGATCGTTTCCTGCTAAATTTTGGACATTGCCACCTATTTTTTCAATTGTATTTTTTTGCATAGTATATCCACCCAACATATTAAAGGTATGACTATCTATATCGTAATTAAAATTTAAAGTATTCTCCCATAACCATGTATAATTTTCCTCGTAATTAACAAATAAATCACTTGAAACATTTAATTGAGTTGGGGTAACAAAATAAACAGGTGTAAAACTTTTTGTTTTTTTATTACTAATATCAAGTCCATAGCTTGATTTAAAAATAAAATATTTCAGAAAGTTTATTTCTCCAAAAAGATTTCCAACAGCCCTGGTTTTGTTTTCATTCGAATTATTATATTCAATGGATGCTAAAGGATTTCCAACCCCAAGGATTGCAGTAAAAGTCCCATCTTCATTTTTGGGAACATAGCTTGGCCATGCTCTATATATCTGAGAAACTACGTCAGCTGCATTTTCTTTTTTTTCTGACGAAAGGGAAATAATACTTCCTATTTTAACATTTTTTGAAAGTATATAAGCTTGGTTAAGTTTTATTGAAATCCTATTGTAAGCTGATTTGGGAATAATTCCATCCTGATCGAAATATCCAATTCCTAAATAATAATTGTATTTTTCGGCTGTAGATCCCGAGAATGATAATTGAGCATTAAAAACAGGAGCATAAGTCTGAAAGACTTCATCCTGCCAATCGGTATTTGGAACTTTGTCCAAATTATTATATGTCCCGGGATTGATCTCATTAACAACCTGAGCAAATTCATAACCGGAAAGAAGGTCAATTTTCTTTTGCAAATATTGTAAGCTATACTCCGAAGAAAAATGAATAACGCTTCCTTTTAAAGCACTTCCGGATTTTGATGTAACCATGATAACGCCATTGGCACCTCTTGATCCGTAGATGGCTGTAGCCGATGCATCTTTCAAAACTTCGACCGATTCGATATCGGCACTATTTAAGAAACTAATATCATCCAGGATAATTCCATCGACAACAAAAATTGGCGAGGAGTTATTTAAAGTACCAACACCTCGTACTCTTATTATAGGAATACTCCCGGGGGCGCCTGAAACATTTGAAACCTGTAGTCCGGCGACTTTCCCTTGCAAAGACTGTTCAAGTGATGATGAAGTTATTTTTGTTAAATCGGCTCCTTTGACAGAACTGACAGATCCGGTGAGATCACTCTTTTTTATCGATCCGTAACCGATTACAACAATTTCATCCAGCGCTGTGCTCTCTAATCTTAAACTAACATCAATTACAGATTTACCCTTAACAGGAAGTTCAACTTTTTCGTATCCAATAAATGAAAAAACAAGTATAGTTTCATCTCCGGGAACACTAATACTATAATCCCCGTTAAAATCAGTGCTAATTCCTATGGTAGTGCCTTTAACCGTTATATTTACTCCCGGAAGCGGAGAGTTGTCTGCTGCATCTGTTACTTTTCCCGTTATTAATTTCAATTGAGCAAATGAATTATTGAAAATAAATAATAGAATAAGTGGCAATAGAAACCTTATGGAATTTGATAACTTTTTAATTCGTAGCTTCATATTGAGTTATTTAGTTATGTTAGAATTATCAAACCATCCACTAGTAAAACCATCTTTAATCAACATTGTTCTCTTATATCCATTAAAATTGAGTTGGTTTGTCAAAATATCGGACATTGAAGGGTATGCATTTTTTGTAGAAATTAAAGTATAACCGTGTTTATTTCTGGTATTGAGCACGAAGAACTTTTTCGAATAATAATTAAAGCTATGCTTATTTAAATTTTGCAAAAGAAATCCATTTGCATTTATTAGTTGTGCCTTTAATGAATTCAGAAGGCAAATTGTATTGCAAAAAAATATTTTTGGCAATTTCATAAATATAATTATGAAGTTAAAGCGACAAGTTATGGAAGCTTAGATGAGTTGTCAAGTAATTGGATACAACATGTTTACTATAGAGTATAAAATGCTTGGATTTTATACTACGACACTACTACGGCAATTATATAAAAAAAGGACCAAGAGATTATAGGTGAGTTGCTTATAAGAATGTTGTTGTATGCTATTTATAATTTAAAAAAGTTTAAAATTTTAGAAGAAACTCGACCAGATTCTTATCATGTTCGAAATTCAGACGTTTTCTTAATCTATATCTTCTTGCTTCAACACCTCGTATTGAAATATTAAGCAAAGGGGCAATTTCTTTAGACGACAAATTGAGTCTCAAGTAAGCGCATAATTTTAAATCACTTTGAGTTAGATCTGGATACTGAGTGATAAGCTTTTTAAAAAAATCCTGATGAATCTGATCAAAATAACCTTCAAAAGTTTTCCATTCATCTTCATTAGAAATATGTTGATCAAGCAGATTAATTTGTTTTTTCAAAAAAGACTCAGGTATATGATTTTTTATTTCATTCTTCTGTTTTCTAATATTGTTTTTTATTTTGATTAACAAATCATTTTTATTACCTGTAATTATAGCATAATTAGCTAATTGCACATTTTTATAATAAAGTTCAGTTTGGAGACTCTTATTTTTTAAATCCATATACTCTTGCTGAGTTTTAAGAACTTCTCTTTCTCTTTTTTCTTGCTCTCTTTTTTCAACTTTTACTTTGTGTTTTTTTAACCTTCTTTTAAGTATAATTGCACCTACGACTATTATAAATATGATTATTAAGATATAAAAAATGAACGCTAATTTGGACTCGTAAAAAGGAGGTGAAATTTCAAATGAATAAATTAGCGGGTCTATCCATATATTTTCAATGGTTTTTGACTGAACAATAAATTCATATTTCCCATATGGTAATCGTTTATAATCAACGACAGATTCATTTGACCATAAACTATATTCATTATAAAGACCCTTTAACATATATCGATAAATTGGTTGTTCACTCATTTCTGTACTAGAAAATGTAAATTGAATGTTTCTAAAGGAAAAAGGAACCAAGAGACCTTCTTTAAAGGATTTTAGAGGGAGATGTTTTGATAATCCTTTATCATTTGTAATTATAACTTTTCTCATTAGCAATTTTTCTCTGGTAGCTGACAAGACTTTACTTCCAAAATGAAATAATGCAAAACCATTGTCAAGGCAGATCAAATGACAATCATCATTAAGTGGAATTATTTTAGGATAATCAGTCGACAGATAAAGACCCTGGCGAGATAAATCGTAAGAAAAAACTTGTTCTAAATTTTCATTTTCATTTCTACAGAGCGAAATGCAATTGTCTTTTACAAACCAATAAAGATTACTCTTTGCGGGGATAATTTTTTTTATTTTAATTTGTTCTTCAACCTTCTGATTTATTTTATGGTATGGAATAATTGTATCGTTTAAATCGTCATAAGTATAAATTAATCCGCCGTTGGTAAAAACTATTCTATTCTCAAGTTTTGAAATATGGATTTCTTTATCATTGATAAATCCCTGATTTTTATTAAAATATTTAATATTGTGAACTGAATCTAATCGATCGTTTAGTTGAAGCTTAAAAACACCCTTTTTAAGATGAGATGCCCAAATGTTACCAAAGTTATCCTGTTCAATATCAGGAATAGGTTCTATAAATCCTTCAATTAAATGAGAAAATTTCCATCCTTTGATATCCTTTTTATATGCAACCAGTGAACTGTATGTACTTTGAATTAAAATCTTCTCATTATTAAAATTTAATTTTTCAAAATCATAACCACCTTTAACCTCACTTATTTTTACAATTTTATCTTCTTTTACAGAGTACGTGCCATTTGTATGTCCACACAGAAGTTCGTTATCAATCACATTAAGACTTAATACCTGTCCTTGTGTCCCATTTAATAGTTGTGGGTCAATGTAATTTTTTTCATTTTCATCAAACACATATTTATATAGTCCTTTGTTTGTTCCTATCCACAGATTTTTGTTATCCAATGCGGCAGCATAAACGGCTCCAATGGTGTAAAATGGATCGATGTAAAAATCGAGAGAACTATTCATTTCAACATAATCAATGCCACGATCCAAAGCTATCCACAAATTATTATTGCTATCCGCGTGTAATGATAAAACCGTATTGTTTTGAAGAAAATTTGATGCGTTTAAATGGTGCTTTAATATTCCATTTTTACCAAGAATGAATACTCCATTTGTTATTGTTCCAATAACATAATTATCTTTTAATTGAATCCCGTTATTTATTTCAGAATCAAGAATTAATTTAGCAATAGGGGCATTCCAGTTTGAAAATGTAAGGTTATTGTACACCAAAATCCCATTTTCACATGCCCCAATTAAAAAACTATCATCCTCATATGGAAGTACAAATTTTATTTCATCATTTGCCAGGAACTCACTTCCAGGTAATAAAATTAGTTGATCATTTTTTAATTCATAAAGACCTTTACCAATAACGTGAATGAACAATCGATTTCTTGCTTTTAATAATAAAACAATAGGAGATTCAGGTCTTATTATGTTGATTTTTTGTCCATCATATTTAAAAATTGTTGAAAAGGATTGAAAATAAATGTTCCCGTTTAACGAATCGATTTTCCAAATTTCATCATTATGAAAAGTGTTTTTTGGAAGTGAACTGCTTAATGAGTAATACTTTTTTTCACCATTTGTGTTTGTTTCCCAATATCCAAATTCTTCATATGCCCCTATGTAAATACGATCCTTTTTATCAACAAATACCGACCGAAGCACTCCTCCTTCAGGCATTTTATGTAAAAACCAATTCGAACCATCGAATTCGAGTAATCCTTTGTTATTTGCAAAAAATAATATTCCGTTATTATCGCTTGACACCGACCAGTTTTGGTTATCGGCATTATAAATTTCTTTAGAGTAATTTATGATAAAGGGTTTTTCGTGTTCACTATATAGAAACAAGGAACTAAGTAGAAAAGAAATCAATAATACTGATCTTAAGAGTAATTTCATCTAAAAAACGCAGATTAATTCTTCTTAAAAGTAATAAATTTTAATTTAACAATAATTTAGTATTGTCTTAATATTGATAAATTACAGTGATTTTATACATTGAACTCACTTTATATTAAAATAGGTAATCAAACTTTTTTATTAGAAGTCTCGATAAACAGTGATCTCTTTTTTACATGTATTATAAGGAAGTTTCTTAATAAATTTTAGTTAAAATTATCCAAACAATAAAGGGCATTGGAATAATCTCATCACCAGAATACCCTGCTTTTTGCAGGTTTTCTTTGGTAACATAACCATGTTTTTCTGTCTCAAACCCATAAATTGAAAACCCTTTAGATTTTAAGAAATCATCTAATGACACATAAATATTAGCTTCTAACATTACTCGTTTAATGATTTCGTAGTCGAGTTTCTTTCCGTTTTGCTTTACATGATTTTGCCATTCGTCAGAATCTAAAAACGCCTGAATATGATTTTTCAAAATATCAGCATAGAGCAGGGGATAGTCGATGTTGAATGATTGTAGTTTAAATGTTATGCTATCATTTGCTATATCCCAAAGTTGATTAATTGTGCTTATTTCATCTGTTAAATTCTTTTTTGCTGAGTTATGATTAAAATCCGAAACGGAATATTTAACAGAAGTGTAAATTGATGAATCTTTGTCTTTCCAAAATGTAAGAATCCTGTAAATACTATCTTGTTCAATTTTTAAACTAAAATCAACTTCTGATTGATTTACTATTATTTGACTATAAAGGGAGCTAGTTGTAAAAAGAGCTAGAATAATTAAAACTGATATTTTGAATTTGTAAATCATCATTCGTTATTCGTAATTCTATTTATCTGGCCATTTCTTTCACTTCAGACATTTTATCTAGAGAAGACTTAATCATTAATAAACGTTGGTTAATGTTTAACAAACGTGTATCGATTTTCATGGGTTTTATAATTTCAAGTTCCTCATTCTTTAATTCTGATAATTCTCGTAACAAATCTATTTTAACTACTACAAAGGATATTGCCTGTAGAACATTTTCATAAATAAATTTCCCTTTTACAAGTCGTTCCTGACCGTCCTCAAGCTTAACCAGTTTTCGCTCTTTATTTTTTACCTGACCTTGTTTACGAAGTTTTTCATACAGATCTGCATTTTTTGTATCGTCTTCTTTGTAAAATACAGCTTCAGAAATACTGGTTTCTAAAAGTTTCATTAATGATTTTATGTTAGGGTCATTGGCTGGTAAAGATTTATACGCTTTAAAGTCGATTACATTTAATATTTCAATATTCTTTAATACTTCCAGGTAAAGTAATCTTAGAAAAGTTGTTGTATCCTTCTTTATTTGTTTGTATTTACCAATCTTATCAATAACCTTATCAATAAGATTTAATGAGCTCTCTGCTACTTGTATTCCTGTATTTAATGACTCAATCATTATTTATAATTTAGAAGTATCTTATATCAACAATTTCATTATCAGGCGTGATTCTTTCACCTGTTAATCCTTTTTCAGGATAATCCATAGAATTTAAAACATAACGCATAGCTTCTAATCGAGCTTTATTCTTGTCTTTACCTTTTATAACCACCCATGGACAATACTCTTTCGCCGTTGTTTTAAACATTGAGTCTTTGTAAAAAGTATAGTCGTCCCATTTTAATTGTGCTTGTAAATCAATCGTACTTAATTTCCATTTTTTTAGAGGATCTGACTTTCTTTCTTCAAGCCTGTTTTTTTGTTCTTCGTTATCGATAGAAAACCATAGTTTTATGATTTTTATTCCATCTTCAATCAACATTTTCTCCAACGAAACGACTTGTTTCATAAATAATTCATATTGATCATGAGTACAAAATCCCATAACCGGTTCAACTACGGCACGATTGTACCAACTGCGATCGAAAAAAACAATTTCACCGGGGTCGGGGAGAGCCTTAATGTATCGTTGAAAATACCATTGCCCTTTCTCAGCTTCGTTTGGTTTAGGAAGTGCAACAATACGATAACCCCGGGGATTAATGAAGCGCACAAACCTCATAATTGCACCTCCTTTTCCGGCAGTATCACGACCTTCGAACAGGATCACCAGTCTTTGCTGCGTATCCATATGCCATCGTTGCATTTGAACCATTTCGGTTTGCAAATTGATGTATTCAGGATTTGTTTCTAACGGACTAAAGCTCATATGCTTTTATAATAAGTTGTTCAATCGTAAAAATATAAATGTATTACGATAAATACTACATGTTGATAATCATTTTCAAAAATTTAAATCTAAAAAGTTACTTTGCCCGAAATAGGAAATATCCAATAATAGCATAAACAACTAACATTCCCATAATTGCGGATGAAGCCATTTGAGCAAACTGATCCGAATTTCCTGATGATGAAATTCCTGAGAAAATACTGGCAATTATGATTATAAAAGATAGGACAAATACATAAGCTCTAATCAAATGTGAACGTTCCAGTTTAAGTTTTTCCAAGATGATATAATTCGAAGTACTTGTAATATAAACTCCACCAAATTTAGAAGATTCAGCACCTTTAATTACTCTGTATGATTGAATCGGTAAAATTGGTATATAAAAAATAGTAAACCACTGTGTGGTTATAAAAGAAGAATCTGCTTGCTTTTTTGTTGCTGAATAGAAACATGTTCCACATCCTGCAAAATTACTTGGATTAGGAATATAATCCCAATTTGGGTCATATGGTTTTACAAGAAAAAAAGCAACTACTGCAATTCCTAATGGTGCAAAGGGTATTAGAAAAGAAATTCCTATAATAATTGCCAATGTTTTACGACCTTTTCGATTCGCATGTATGGCGACCCATATTGGAAATAAAAAGTATAATAAAACCAAAATAGTTGTTAGTAAATTTTCCATAACTTGATTTTTTAGTTTGTAATAGGTTAATAACGTATAACAAGTTAGGTAAAAAAGCAATATAATTTTATAGCCAATGCTATTTTTTTGATTTTAATTATTGAAAGTTTCAGTTATTATATTTTTACCCTTTTAGTATTGTACTTTTTAGTATAAATCCACAATCCAAGTAAAAATAACAACCAGCCAATTCTGAAATGCTTTCCCTGAAAAGTACCATTTAAATCTTCCAGAATGCTTGTAAATTCAAAAAACGCAACAACAATGGATATACCCGTAAACATTAATGAAGATTTGAATATGTCTGGAGACTTTATTTTGTTTGTATGAATAAAACCAAAAACAATAAAGGCAATATAACCCACAATGGTAGATGTTAAAAATAATTGTGGTGATACTTTCCCTGCATAATCTGCTATTGGAAGTAATTTGATAGTATAATGATGATATTCAAATCCGTTATTTAAATTAAAAACTATTATGAATAGCTGCGAAAATATTAATCCAACTAAGAGTAAAATTAAGGATAGCTTTTTCATTGATTTCAATTTTGAATCGAAAATACTAAAAAAATATTGAATTGCTGCTATACAAACTTTTCTCGTTTTTGTAAATTAATAAGTGCCCATAGAAGTGAAATAATTGAACCTGTAATTAGCATTAAACGGTTCTGATAGATAACATTTCGCCATACAGACATACTCATATCACTTGGAATATCAAATGGATTAAGAAAAATATTCCATTTACTATGTTCTAAATTTCCGCCTAAAATCATAAAAAAGAGTCCGATAATGATCATTATTACAGCTGCCCCGCTTGCGTTTTTTACCAATGTTGCAAATAAAAATGATAAACAGGATAAAAATAATAAGGAATACATTAATTCGTAAACCATCTTAAAAACAGGTACTCGCAAAACAGCAAAAACTGTAAAGTATGTCATTAAAATAAGAATCACAAAAAGGAGTAACATGCTTATTACAAATCTTAATAAATATACTTTATATCGATAGTTAGGGACACCAAATATGATTTCCAGCATTCGCGCATCCTTGTCGTTTTGAATATTAAAAATTACAGGATAAAATGCAACAAGTATTCCGGGGAAAATCAAAGTAGAAAATATATCGCTTTCATTTACCGATGAATTAGTGAAAAGCATGATTCCCATAACCATTAAGAAAAAGGCAACTGATGCAATTAAAAAATGTATAAATTTATTTGCAAATACAATTTTCAAGTTATATCGGATAACATCCCAGGCTAGTTTTATTTTGTGTGTAAGGTTCATATTTTAGATTTCAGGTTTCAGGTTTAGGATTTCATGTTTCAGATTACAGATATGCCCGACCGGTTTACATGCAGAATGGCATTACAGGCGGGTTTTTATCTTTTATCTTGATTCATCCCAAATCTTTTTCTATTTTTTAATTCTCTTTATGTAATAAATACAAATATGCATCTTCCAAATTTGCTTTTACTGATTTGGCATCTCCTGTAGGTGCATCATCTGCCAAACAACGACAACGAATCTGGTCTCCATCTTTCATATGATGAATAATTACGAAATTGTTCTTTACTTTTTCAAAATCATCTGAAGGAATATTGAGCATCCACACTTTGTTCTCGGCTATTTTAGCCATTTCAATTGGGGCACCAAGGTAACGAACAGCTCCTTTTTTCATTACAGCAACTTTATTACATGAGCTTGCAACATCTTCAATAATATGTGTTGAGAAAATTACAATTCGGTCTTTACTTAACTCAACCAGTAAATTTCTGAATCGAATACGCTCTCTTGGGTCAAGTCCTGCAGTTGGCTCATCAACAACTAAAATCTTAGGTAAATGGAGTAAAATCTGAGCAATCCCAATTCGTTGCTTCATTCCACCCGAGAACGATCCTATTTTTTCATCTTTATGTTCAAGCATATGAACTGCACCAAGCACATATTCAACTCTTCTATTTCGTTCGTCCTGATTATATAATTTCTTTAAAATACCCATGTAGTGCAAGAAATCCCAGGCGGTCATATTCTCGTACATACCAAACTCCTGTGGCAAATATCCAATTAATCCCTGCAATTCTTCTCGCTTTTCACGAACATCAATTCCATTAATGGTAATCTGTCCATAACTTTGCTCAAGTATTCCGCAAATTATTTTCATTAATGTTGATTTTCCTGCACCATTAGGTCCAAGTAATCCAAACATGCCGTTATCTATATTTATTGAAACTCCTCTAAGCGCCTTAAATGGGATTTTCTTTTTACCAATAATTGGAATAACTAAAACAAATCGATAAAAGCCTTTTCTTATTCCTTTAAACTTTCCTTTTATACGATTTACATCTACATTCTTTTTGTACAGATTATCGGAAGTAACTTTAATAAGGATAAGCAAATACCAGATTGATCCCATTGGAATAATTAACCCGAGTAATCCAAATTTGTTATAAAATAAATAAAGTGACAGGGCAGGATATAACCAGAAAATCGACTTGCTGAAAATTAGGATTAATCGTTTTAACCATTTTTTATTGAGGTTATTTGCATATTTATTGATTGGCTCAAGAACATACAATACAATTAAATAAAGGAATATGGGTAAAATGAAAAACCATAATCCACTTTCTAAATGGAAATAGATAAAATATACGATAAACCCAATTAAAGGAGCTTGCCAGATGAATTGATCGAAATCTTTAATGCTGGTATATTCGTGTTGAATTCCGAGTCGCTTTCTAATATTGATTCCCGATTTCCAATCGCGTATAAATCGACTGTCCCAGTCGTAAATTTTTACTAGATTTCGAATTTTAATATGCAATTCAGCATCCTGATCAATTAGTTGTTCGCTTGCTTTTCGTAAACTGTTTTGAATAAAATAGATTGATGCAGGAACAACAATCATTAGTCCAATAAAATCGATAATTTGCCATACCCTGCGATCAACCTCGGTAAATATAAAATACGAACCTATTATCCAAATTATAATTTGTGTAATCTTAATTAAATAGCTTTGACTTCGCATCCAGTTTAGCGATGATTGCAATCCCGAATTTAAGGTAGGAATAAAAACTAACGTAAGCAGAGTACTTACTGTTAATCCACCGATAATTGTAACTGCAAAGGGAATTCCAATTAATTCAACATATTCAGCTTTACCTAGTGCTAATGGAATCAAGGCAATAATAGTAGTAATTGCTGTAATTAGTATTGGACGTACCCGTGCAAGTCCGGCCATCATTAAAGCTCTCGAATCGGAATATCCCCTACGACGTAAAACCCTCGAATAATCAATTAAAATAATTCCGTTATTCACAACTATTCCGAGTAAGATTAAAAATCCTGTTAGCACATATGGATTCATAACTGAAGTTCCGGTAAGGATTAAGAAAACAAGTGAACCAATAGCGGCCATAGGAATCGAAAACATCATAACAATCGGAACCGAGAATGATTCAAAAACTGAAGCCAGAATCATGTATATAAGTATAAACGCCATGATTAGCAGGAATGCAAATTCTCCTAACTCATTTTCTTCGTGTATAACTTCTAACGCAATACCTGAAGGGAGAGTCATATTTTTAACTAATTCGTCAACTTCCTGTCGGGCTGCTTCCAACAAATCCTTTTCATCCTGAACCTCGTTAATGTATTGAAAAACTAATTCCAATTGCTTTTCCTGATTTGTTCTTTTTATTGTCGATAATCCTTCGGTAAAATTAAATTTACTGATATCTTGCAATTCAAACTGAGATCCTTGGATTCCCCTAACCTCAAGCCCTTCTAGATCTTTTACATTACGCTCTTTCTGATTATTAAAACCAATTGTTCTTATTAAAATGTCATATTCTTCGGTTCCTTGTTTAAACTTTACGCCACTTGAAAACTCGTGTTGGAATGAATTTAATTCTGAAAGAACAGATGTCACAGGAATATCATAGAGTGCCATCAATTGCTTATCGAAATTCAGCATCAGCTCAGGACGTTTATCTGGAATTCGAATATCCACTTTGTCGACAGAACTTAGCTGGCTTAAATAATATTTTATATCGTTAGCCTGATTAAGCATTTTATCAAAATCCTGACCTTTAACAATCACTTTTTCCCGCTGTGTTCCAATTCCAAGAAATCGTCCAAACTCATCGTCATCGTAATTACTTCCACCAAAACGACGACTACTTGCCGGAGGGTCCCAGCTAAATTCAGCAGGATTCAAATCTTCCAAACGCTCTAATATTTCATTCTTGATTTTAGGGATAGATTGATTTCTTATTTTTTTAAAATCATCTACTAATGAAATAGTTAATATTGCTTCTTCTTCGTAGATTTGACTGATTACGTCTTTCTTTTCTTCCAGATCTTCTAATTTCTTTTCTGCTTCAGCAATTAGTATATCAGTGTTTTCAAGTGTTGTTCCGCTTGGTAAGGTAACATATAAAGTAATGTCTTTTATTTCTGCTTCCTGGGTTTGAATAAAACTCACTCCAAGACTGATCAAAAGGGTGATAAAGAATATTCCCAGTGCACCTAAGATTGTCTTTCCAGGGCTACGCATACAGGTTTTTAAAAGAACCATATATATCTGGATTAACCTGTTATGGAACGATATTTTTTGAAACTGAACAGGTTTATCACTATCGCGATATTTTAAAAATGCATGTGTGATCATTGGAATTAAAACCAATGCTACAGCCAATGAAACCAATAATGTTGAGATTATTGAAACTCCAATGTGTTTTCCGATTAATCCGATAAAGAAATCGGTTGAAAATACAAATGGTAAGAATACGGTTATTGTTGTTAAGGTTGCAGCAAATATCGATCTCCAAACCTCTTTTGTGCCTTGCAATACAGCTTGATCAGGATGCATTTTTTTGGATGCAAGCCGATAAATATTTTCTAATACAACCACACTGTTATCAAGCAACATTCCTATGGCCAGTGCCATTCCCAGCAATGTTAAACTGTTTATTGTAATGCCAAAGGCATAAAAGAAATTGAAAGCAGTGTAAACAGAAATTGGAATAGCCAATGCAATAGCCACAACCAATCGTAGATTTTTAAGGAAAATCCAAAGTATAAAAATAGCTAATAACCCACCTATTAGTGCCAGCTGAATAATAGAGTTGATATTTTTTTCCATGGTTTCGGCAGAGTTACTCTGAACAACCATTTCAATATCTTTTTCGGCTAAATCCTTATTTAAAATCCCAATTTGAGTTATTACTTTATTTGACAATTCAATTACATTGGCCTGCGAATCTTTCGTTAGGCTTATGGTTACTGCTTCTTTCCCGTTAACACGACTGTAGGAGGTTTGTTCTTTTACTCCGTAATGAATTTCTGCAATGTCTTTAAGTTTGATTTTTCCTTGTTCTTTAACAACCAGATTATGAATATCATTAATATTGTCGAATTCAGAAATTACATTTACAAAATGGATTTGATTATTATGTGTTACTTTCCCTGCAAAAGTTCTTGATTTACTATTGTTATTTAAGGCTGTTCGAACATCTGCAGGGCTAATTCCATAACTATCACAAATATCCTGATGAAGAATAATCTCTATTGATTTTTCGCGTCCACCAAAAACTTCAGCATTGGCTAAACCATCGATATTTTTTATTTCATTAATAATTTCTTTATCGGTTACTTGCCGAACACGATCAATTCCTCCACTTCCACGAACCTGAATGGTCATAAAGGTGCTGGTCAGTTGTTCTAGATCAAATTTGAATGTTTGTACCTGAAATTCGGATGGAAGTGATTTTTTAGTTTCATCTATCTTCTCAACTAATTTTAAGTATGCAAATTTTAAATCGGTTCCTTTCTGGTATGAGATTTGAATACTTCCGGACTGTTGTCCTGCAGTGGATTCAATTTTTTCTATACCTTCAAGTGTTCCAATTGCACCTTCTAATGGAATTATAGCTTGATTTTCCATGTATTTTGGATCAACTTCCAAAGGAGTTCCAACCTGCACAAAAAGCATAGGCAAGGTAGCATTTGGGTATAGCTCAACAGGAAGCTGTTTATATGAAATGTATCCAAGCATTGTAAGCCCCGTAAAGAGCATGGCAATGAGTACTTTTCGTTTTATGATGAAATTCATTTAAAATAGTTTCAAGTTCAACGTTTCAAGTTCAAAGTTTAAGATCTATTTCGATTAACCAGCTTAACTTTAATATTTTCAAATACATAATAAACACAAGGAATTACAACTAGTGTAAGTAGGGTAGAGGTTACTAAGCCCCCAATTACAGCAATTGCCATGGGTGATCGTAATGCTGCACTTTCACCTATTCCAAATGTTAATGGTAACAAAGCTAAAATTGTTGTTAAGCTGGTCATGATTATGGGTCTGATACGATTTTCTCCTGCACTTATAATCGATTCACGCAATGAAAATCCTTGTGCTTTAAACTGATTTATTGCATCTACCAGAATAATGGAATCGTTTACTGCAATACCAGCAAGCATAATCATTCCAATATATGCCATTATGCTTAGTGATTTTCCTAAAAGTAAAAAAGCCCAAATTGCACCTACACCTGCCAAAGGTATTGTTAGTAATATGGTAAACGGATGAATCAAGGATTCAAATTGCGAGGCCATTACCATATAAACTAAAACAATTGAAAGGATTAATGCGAAGCTTAAACTTGACATTGCTTCCTGGCGCTTTTGTTCTTCACCAACAACTTCTATTTGGTACTCTTGCGGAATATCAATTGTGGAAATCTGATCACGGACTTTTTGAATAATTTTATCGAATGCAACAGTATGATCTACATCTGCAATTACTTTTCCAATCCGGTTCTGATTTCTTCGGAACAGCTGTTTTGGCGATACGGATTTTTCAATTCGGGCTACTTCATAAAGTGGAACATTATTACTTCCATTTTTGAGTGTGATTGAGTTAAATTCTGATAAACTCATGTCTGGTAATTTAACAGTAATATCATTCATCTCTCCATCATTTTCATATTTCCCTGCATCTTTACCCATTAATTGATCCTTTAACTGAGATATGATATTATCAACACTCATATTGTAAATTCCAGCTTTAAATCGGTCAATTACTACATCTATTTCAGGAGCCCCTTTTTCAATGTTTGTTTTTATATTAAGTAATTCTGGAATTTCCTGAAGCTTAGCCTTTATTTCAGACGAAACCTGATCTAAAATCACCAAATCTTTTCCTTTTACTTCAATTACAAGCGGAGCTTCGTCAGTCCCTAATGTTGATTGTAAAGCTGTCTCGTCGCGAAGAATAGAAATTTCAGTATCAGGTATCGTTCCCATAAGTTCTTCAACAGCAGAAATTATATTCTCAGACTGATGAATAAAATCCTTATTGATATGAATTTTTAAGTTAGCAGTATTTTCATTCTGAAACACCGCTTTTTCGTTATTAGACGAGCTCGATGGACCAATCTGACTGTATATCATATCGATTTTATCACCTAGCAATTCAGTTAACATCGATTCAATATTTTTCACTGTACCTGAGGTACGCTCGAGTTGTGTTCCTTCATTAAGTTTTATTTCAATACTAAATTCTCCTGCTCCACTTTTGGGTAGATATTCAGATCCAACTTTAGGAAATATATAAGCTGTTAATCCTAATAAAACTAACGATGAGATGAGAATAATTTCTTTTCGATCTAAGATTTTTGATAATAGCTTTCCATACCATGCAATTCGAACTGATTTGATTTCTTTAGTTTTTTTATGGTTTTTATATGCATAATTGAAAAGCATTGGTATAACCAAAATTGCAACAAATAATGATGCTAATAATGAAAAAGCAACAGTCCATGCCTGATCTTTAAATAAAGCTCCGGAAGCACCATGTAGATAAACGATTGGAAGAAAAACTACAATAGTTGTTAATGTAGAAGCTGTTATTGCTCCACCTACTTCGGCTGTTCCCTGAATAGCAGCATCTCTTACCGACATGCCTTGTTCCATATTACGGAAAATGTTTTCCATAACCACAATAGCATTATCAACCAACATTCCGGCACCTAATGCAAGCCCTCCCAATGTCATTATATTTAAAGAGAGGCCATTAAAGTACATGAGATTAAAAGTGGCAATAACAGAAATTGGGATAGCAAAACTGATGATAGCCGTAACCTTAATTCTTCGTAAAAAGATGAACAAAACAAAAACAGCAATAAGTATACCTATTAATGCAGTATCCTGCACTTCGTCGATCGATGTCTGAATAAATCTACCCTGGTTTTGAACGATAATGAATTCGTATCCGGGTAATGCTTTTTTTACTGATTCGAGTGACTCTGTTAAATCTTCAACTGCTTTAACTGTATTAAATCCGGTTTCTTTATAAATGGATAGTCCAACACATCTTTGACCATTAATGCGAACAATATTTTGAGGATCTTTATTTACATAGCTAACTTTGGCAACATCTTTCAAAAATATAGGTGCTTTTTCCGTTAAGGTAGTTGCCTGGTTTTGTGAGCTATTTAAGAGCTTGTAGCTTAAAACAATGTTTTCAATATCTTCAATATTTTTAACCAGACTTGAACCTTTAATGATATATTTTTTCCCCATTTCAACAATGGTTCCACCCGAAACATTTCGATTCATATTTTGAATTTCCTGAACAATCTGACTGGTTGTTAAACCGTAAGCATCTAGTTTAAATTGATCCGTTTCAACTAAAACCTCTTTTTCTTCAGTTCCTGTAAGAGTTACATCAGCAATTCCTTCGAGTCGGATTAATTCATTACGAATGTAATTTTCACCAACTTTGCGAAGTTCATCCATATCGGTTATTTCCGGATGTAGCATTCCAATAATCATAACAGGTGAAGCATTCGGGTCGTGTTGTGTAATGTTAAATTCATCAAAATCGGAATTCTGGCTATATGCTGTTAATGCTTTTTGCAAATCGAGAAAAGCCTCATCCATATCTCTTCCCCAGGTATATTCAACAGTTACTCTTGCAGAACCAACCATACAAACAGAAGATACCTGTGATACACCTTTCTGGCGAATAGTCTGTGCTTCGATATTTTCTATATATTGTTTTTCGATTTCTTCCGGTGGGCGCTCGCCAGCTTTGATTTCGACAAAAATACGTGGTGCATTCATGTCGGGTAAAAGATCTACACTCAGTTTCCCAAATGAGATATATCCCAGAAGAATAATTGCAATAACAATCATCGAAACTGTTACAGGATTATTAACCGAAAATTGTGTAATTTTTTTCATAGGTTTTAATTTTCTCGCAAAGGCGCAAAGGCGCTAAGAATTAAAATAAACTTTAAACGTTTCCAATGCTTCATTGATTTATTCATTAAATTTTTAAACAAAACTCAAAACTCAAAACTCGAAACTTGGAACTCGAAACTTTGCACCATACAACTACTTAATAACTTTAACTTTTGAACGATTTCGAAGTGTTTCGAAACCTTTTATAACCAATCTGTCGTTTTTTTCTAATCCGGAAACAATCTGAACCTCTTCAGGATTTTCCAAACCAAAAGTGATAAGTCGTTCCTGAGCCAGGCCTTTATCAACAACGAAAACTGTATTGCCTCGTTGTTTCGAAAGAATAACATTTTTAGGGATTACAATGGCACTATCGGCAGATGCAACAACAATTTCGCCTTTAGCAAACATTCCGGGTCGCATTAAAAGCTCTGAATTTGAAATGTTAATCACCGTTTTAAATGATCTGGTATCGGCATTAATTGCAGGAGAAATTTGAGTGATTATACCTGCTAAAGTATCTTCGGGCATAGTGTAATTCGTGATTTTTACTTTTTGCCCTGTTTTAACAAAATCCAAATCTTTTTCTGCCAGATTAATTTCCATATAAAGCTTGCTGTAATCCATAATCTTGAACATTAAAGCATTGGCATCAATCTTTGTTGTTGGAGTATAATATGGAAGATCAACAATAACACCTGAGAATGGAGCTTTAATGTGCATTTTTTCCAGGCGAATTAGTGCATCTTTGTAATTATAATCGGAGTTGATATAATTTATTTCTGCATTTTTAAGTTCGCTTAAAGTTACACCGCCCTTTTCGTATAGTGATTGCTGTTTTTCAAAGGTTTGTTTCGAAATTTCAAGATTAAGCTTAAGCGAGTTAATCTTAATATTATTTTCGTACTCTCTGTCTTCCAAACGAATAATTTCTTCACCTTCTTTTACATAATCACCCAAAGCATATTTTTTACCAGTTGCGGGGTTTGTGAGTAAATTATAATGCCCTGTAATTTCAGATTTCTTGCTAACATCTTTAACAGGACTTACAGTCCCGGTTGTTTCTATGTACTTTTCGATTGATTGTAGTTTCAAGTCGATAACAGAAACAGGTACAGAAATATCTTTATTCAATTCTTTTTCTTCATTATTACATGAAGCCAGAACAGCTACTGCAATTATAAATGTAATTAATCTTTTCATTTTTATATTTATTATAGTGGTACTTATTTTTAGTTTTTATTTGAACGCGGATATTACAGATCAACTTCGTTGAGCGCTGATAACCGCTAATTTTTATTTATTCGAATGCGGAATCTTTTAAATTTTTCCTGCTGTTAATGTTTTTATATTGCATCTGTTAAATCTTTATGTAATAACTCCATTTTTAAAATCCGTTTAATCTGCGTTTGAAAATCAGCGTTCCCGAAAGCTTTCGGGACAGCGTTCTATTCCTTTTTATTTTTAGATGAAATATTATTTTGTAACTCTTGTGGTACAAAGGATGAATTATTCTCAAAGTCCCAAAGAGATTGTATTTTCATGTTAAGCAATTCCAATTTATAATTGATTAGTGCATTTGCACGATTCATTTTTTTCTGAGATAATTGATTCTGATATCTTTCCAGGTCAATACTTGTTAAATCACCGTTTTTATATCTTTCTAAGTTTATTTCGTAGGTTAACTTCGCATTTTTCTCGTTTTGTTCTGCAATGGCAATTTGTGTATTTAAGTTTTGAAGATTTCTGAATACCTGTCGGATATTTATCACGATATCATCTTCAAGATTTTTAATATCCATTACACGTGATTCAACTTCCAGTTCAGCAGCCCTGATTCTGGCTTTTCTTTCGCCCCAATCGAAAATCGGGATAGAAAATGTTACACCAACCTGAGGACTTCTTGTAGGCTTTTCATAAATATTTGCAAAGTTTTCGTTATTTCCCATTATACCTACAGAAACATCTACATCTCCACGAAACTCATTCGTTGCCGATGTTGCAATTAGATCAAATTCTGCGTTATTTAAATCAATTTGTCGCTGACTTAACTCTAAGCGCTGCGAAAGTCCATTTTGGATGGCTTTTTCTAAATCAACAATTACAGGTATATACTGAATATCGGTTGATATTTCAATTTCATCGTAGAGTGAAACTCCAATGAGTCTTTTAAACTGATCTTTTGAATTTTCAAGATCAACTTTGGCGTTATCTAAATTAGATTTACTTGTAGCATAATTTAATTCACCTTGTAATAGTTCTTCCTGAGCCGATAAACCTCCTTCAACTTTACTTCGGATAATTTCAAGACTTATGGTTTGGTTGTCAAAATCTTCCTGCGCAATTTGAACAGACATTTGTTTTTGATATATGGTGTAGAATGCCTGGGTTACCTGACGCTCAATATTTAGCATCTGAATAGAATAGGCGAGGGTTGAATTCTCAAGAGCAAGTTCTTGTTTTTTTAAATTTAACTTTACTCTGTTATAGGTAAATAATGGTTGATTATAACTTAAGTAAAGGTTGTTATCAAATCCCTCATAAGTATTTGTAATTTTTGTTGGGTTTAGAGGATCAATTGTATTATCAAATGTTTCTGTTGAAGTTGATCTGTATTGAAAATCATTTCGTAAAGAAAGAGTTCCGTCTGTCCATTTAATAGGTTGTTGAATAAGTAATCCTCCCTTAGAAATTGTGTTTTCTGAACCATACCATTTGGAATAATAATCGCTGTATTCTTCGCTATTTGAATATTGTATCGGAGTAACATCCAGTGAGAAATGTGATTTTAACATGGCCAGCTGGGCATTTAAATATTCCCTGTTTTGCTCCATGCTGAGTCTTGATTGTTTAATGTCAGGACTATTTTCTAAAGCGATATTCATGGCGTCTTCCAACGTAAGTGTTGTTTGAGCTTTTGTATAAAGTGCAGATAGGAATATGGTTCCTGCAATTATTAATGTTTTAATTCGTGACATATTTTAATGTTGTTTAATCGTTTACTAGTTAATTTAAAGTTTCTCATTTCCTTTTCTCAAAGTCTCATTTCATATTTACAAAACGATAACAGGTTTTCATATCCCACTATTCCTTCCACAAACGCTGTCAGGCTTTTATTAGTCATTCTTTACCCATTTTATTGCATCAGCAAAAACCATTTTTCCTATGGATTTATTTGTTAATTCAACTTTAGCATTTTCAGGGGAAATGTAGAATGTTCCCATATAGTTCCACCCTGCCTCCAATTCTTCATCAGCCAGAGTAATTTCTTCCATTCCATCGTCGTGATATATTTTAAAATTATAATTTGATTTTTTCTTATCGCGATCCCATTCAATTTCTATTTTCTCAATGTTACAGTATACATCATAATAAGCACCTTCGGTTAAATTGGCATTCCATTGTGCAATACGATCTCCTTCACCAGAACGGGTATACATGGCAGATCGAATATACTTTCCATAAAACCCTGAACGAAGAACTGGTTCCCACTCCGACGGAGGATTCCAAAACCGGATTCCTGAATATTTGTATCGATCTTCCTTATTTTTGTTGATAACAGATTTCAGGTAACTTTCGTTAGATTCCTGAATGTATTTAAAACCTGAGTCTTCATTATCAACAATTATTTCGTTATCATTCTTTATGTCTGAAAATATGGGAAAGTCTTTTATATCGTCAAGAATAGCAACTTTTTTAAGTTCATCAAAACCCGAAAATTCATAAACCAGGTTATTTGGCAGATTCTCAGATATATTCGTGAAAATGTTCATTCGGGTAGGTTCTGTTGGAAAAATAATACCAATTTCTTTGGCTGTATTTGACGGGATATAAATCTTTTTCGAATAATCAGGTTGTTCGGGTGCATCTGAAGTAAAACTTCTTGCATTACTTTTTTCGTCCAAATCAATATTTATTGTAATTATTCCATCAATTGATTCGGGATTAGCGATTTTAAAACGAACCTGGTATTTTGTAAATTCCCCGTCTAAGACCTTATATGTTTGTAAGTCTTTGATTAAGAATCCGGGTAATTGTGTTTTGGTGTACCAACGGTCAACTTCATCAGATATAGAGCTGTTAAATGTATTTTGAATATCCGATTCCAACTCGCTAAATAAGAATGGCTTGTGTTGATTTTTTAATATTAACTCATTCAGCAGCTTGTTAAACTCTTTTTCGCCATACCTTGCCCTGAATAATGAAAATAAATAATCACCTTTTGCTAAAATAACATCATTAATGCTTAATTGATCTTCATGCTCTTCATCGTCTTTATTTGGCTCAATTCCATTTTTTATAAGTCCCTCTAAATTTGATTGTTTTAATTCAATATTTATTTTCTCTCCTTTACTAATACCTCTGAAAAACCATCGGTTCGAAGAAACGTTTCCAACATTTCTTTCGCGCAAATAAACTTCAAGCGCTAAATTTAGAATAGGCCATTTTTCTGATTCTAATTGTGTTACAAATGTATAATACTCAGGAATTAAGGAATACGTATATTTATCGACAACTTCTTCAAACTGATACCATTCTGTTGGTGGAGCCATTAAATTACCTCGAACAAAGCGTTTAAAAATACGACATTGAAGTTCTTCAGGAGATACTTCCTCATTATTTTCCTTCATTCGTTTTTCGAATTTATTTCGCCTGTTTCTGAAATCGGTTTCTTCCATTATTACGCCTTTTTCAGGATAAAGGATTATTTCGGGCTGAACGGCATCGCTAACAGCAGACCAAATATGTTTATCCAGTGCAAAGTGCACGGGAACTTCAACAAAAGCAAACCGTTCGAATCCATATTTTAAATCAAGCAAAGATTCATATTCATTTCTTAACTCACGAATTATTGCCGGCATGGTATCTTTAAATTCTGTAAAGTGATCAAGATAAAATTCGTTACCCCTGGTTGTATAAATTGAATATTCTACAGAATCAACTATGACAGAATATTTCTGATAATCAGCTATTAGCAAGCTTATTTTTGGTAAAGGATCTTTATTTTCAAATTTAAATTCGCCTTGTCCAAGTTCTTGGCTAATTCCTTGCGAAACGACTTGCAGTTTTTCTCTTGTTTTTACATGTACACTAAATGTAGTGAAATCGGGCTGATGAAAAGCAGGACGGTTTGTTGAATAAGTAACTCCGGAAGTCGGATACCACAATGATTCACTTGTTAGGCAAACAAAATCGTTCTGAATATAGGCGAAACGTTTTCTTGCCCTAAAAATCTCCATGTTAAAGTCATCTTTATACTCATCAGGATTAATATCTAACATGTGTGTATTCTCATTAATATTACCCTGATAATTAAAAGTGATGTGTTTCTTTTTTTCACCAGTTGCCATTGCAACAGGGATTTTTACCACATGCAATTCTCTAGTAAAAGCTATATTTTCACCATCAAAACCAATGTTATTTATTTTCAGGTTTGGATTAAGGTTAAATATAAGTGTATCAATTTGTTTGTTGCTTTTATTAGATACCAGTAAATTGGCCTGAACTTTAATTGTATTATTCAGATGTTCCACATCTAATGAACATTCTTCAACATATACTTTAGGATAAAAAGCGTACTCATTATTTAGAGCAATCATTTGCTTTTTCTGATCAATATTTCCTTTTTTAAGGTTGATGTACATGTATGCAAAATAAAATCCCAGAAAAACGAAAAGAAAAGTGAACAGGAGAGGAGCAAATTTAAAGGTTTTAGATTGCGGTAATCGTTGTAGCTTGTACACAGTAAAAAAAATCAAACCAATACCAATAAAGAAGTAAATACTTCGATGAATAACAATCTCGGTTAAATTACCAAATCCGCCAATGGTTGAATTCATCATTGGGACTTTATAAGCAATATAATCGAACAGATGATAATACTTGTCGTTTAAATAAAATATAGTGAGTGCGATATAACCTAAAAGGATAATAAATGTTATGGCTTGATTTTTTAAAATAGTCATTAAAAAGAATGACAAACCTAAGATAAATACCAGCGTTGGAATACTAATTAAAATAGGATACAAAAAGAATTCACCAATACCTTTTGCAGAATCTCCACTTAAGAAAGAAAAAGCCATACCCAAAATAAGGATGATAAAATTTAAGATGATAAATACAGAAAGGATTCCCAGTGTTTTACCTATGATATATTGTGCATTGGTCATGGATCGCGCATAGATCACTTCAACTGTATCATTTTTTCGGTCTTGTTTTAAAAACTCAGAAGCTAAAAAAACAGCAACAATAGCTTGTCCAAGATTTAAAATGATAAGATTCGCATAAGGAATAGAGGCTGGTAAAGCTCTATAAAGCCACGGAGCACCACTTGATTCAACAAAAACGGCAACATTAAAAATTCCTAATCCAACAATGAACAATCCTGCAAAGATCCTGAAAAACCAACTTCGTAATAGGGTTTTCATTTCGAAACCGGCAACAATTTTTATGGTTTGAATTGCATTCATCTTAAAAGCCGTTTTGATTGGTTAAATATTCCATAAAATATACATAAGCATGTTCCAGATTTGGTTCAATCTCAATAGCATCCCTTGCTTCAAGTTGATTGCCAACTAACTGAACTTCCCAACCATCCTCTGAAGGTATGGTTGAAATAATAGCATATTTTTCTTTAAGCATTTCATATTCAAATCCGGATGTATTTACCTGCCATACATGACCTTTTGTTTTATGGATTAACTCTTCGGGCGAACCTTTAAATTCCAGATTTCCATTATTTAGTAAAGCCAGGTTCTGACAAATACTTGAAATATCACCAACAATGTGAGTGGATAATACAATAATTACGTCGTGCTGGCTAATTTCGGAAAGAATATTTCTGAATCGGATACGTTCTTCAGGATCAAGCCCGGTAGTAGGTTCATCAACAACAATAATTTTTGGATCACCAATTAAGGCCTGGGCAATTCCTAATCGACGTTTCATTCCTCCTGAGAGTTTATTTGCACTGCGTTCACGTACATCGAATAAACCAACTTTATCGAGCCACTCATCAACTTTTTCGGATCGTGTCTTTTTACTAATTATACCTGATAAGCCAGCTGCATAATCAAGAAACTCCCATGTTTTTAGTTTTGTAAAGAACCTGAAATCCTGAGGTAAATATCCAAGCATTTTGCGAATCTCACCACGATCTTTCATCAGGTCAAATCCATTCACATTCACTTTACCGTTGGTAGGTTTCATTAAGGTAACAAGGATTCTCATCAGACTGGATTTGCCAGCCCCGTTCGGACCCAATAAACCAAACATCCCATTTTCAATTTCGAGATTAATGTCTGAAAGAGCTCGCTTGCCATTTTTGTAAATCTTATCCAGATTTTCAATTTGTATCTTCATTCTCTACTTAACTATTTTTCCCAGATTAGATTCATGTTTATTATTTGTAAGACGTCAAAACTGTTTTTACGTTACAGCTATTCATTTTTTTACCAGGAATTTAAATTTGCTTCTGGAGATTTAGTAAAATCAATAATATTTACTTTTTCCGTCAAACGACAGTAACTGGTATCTTTTAATTCGCCTTGTAACTGATTTACATCA
>DMBU01000064.1 GCA_003446015.1 Bacteroidales bacterium
GTTACCAGTATTTATATCAGCGAAAAGGACAAAACAAAGTTGCCTTTTATCGCCAACCATATTTTAAAGGGTATGTTTTTAACAGAGGACAAAAGAACACAACAAACTTATGCTGAAGCTTTTAAATGGATTTCAGAAAGCGATAATAAAGAAGCAATTACTAATTTAACAAACGATTTTGTAACGTTGGGATTGCGGTATAAAAAATATAAATTTGACCAATTGAGCGTAAATATGTTAAATCAATTGGTTTATGCACAGCAACAATCAAAAAACAGCAATAAAAACGAACTCATCATTATTTTAAAAACAGGAATAGCTAAGCTATTGAAGTAAAAGTTTAAAAGATGCAATTTAAAAGCTTCCCATAATTTGGGAGGCTTTTTTTATGGGGTGTAATTTTTAAATGTACCGTCCTTATAAAAAATAACGATTCTTTCAATTTCTTGGTCCGTATTCTCCTTCCTTTCATTGTCAATTATATGATTAACCTGCTTTGCTGCAGGTTTAGGTTCATTTATAGTATTTATAGGTGTTTCAATTTCCGAAAATAGTGTAGGAGCGGAAGCTTTAACTTCAACCTTTTTTGGGAAATTGCCAACGCCATTTAACAGCCAATACAACTCAACTTCGGGAAACGCTTTTAAAATCTTCAATACAAATTCAAGGCTTGGTTTATTCCTTCCGGATAGGATATGGGAAATGCTGGATCGCTGCACTTCAATTTTTTCAGCCAATAAAGCAGCAGATATTTCATAATAATCCATAAGGATATTAAGTCGTTTCGCAAATTGCTCTATGTTTACCATTGTAAATTATTGTTTAATTACAAATGTAATCTTTTTAATATTGATTCGCAAATATAGTCATTAAATTACTTAAACATTATTTTATTTTTTATAAGTATAACTTTATGTTAAGTTACATATATTATTAAATTACAATTATATATATATTTAATATCAACTTTGACTATAGTGTTTATTCAATAGGAGCAGAGATCACATTTTTAATTAAAAAACAGGTTACAATTGTACATTATTCTACTTAAATTAACGTTTACAAATGTAAACAATCTATTATTTACATTTGTAAAATGAAATTAATAGACGTAAAAACCTTAGAACTTTTGTATCCGAAAAATTTTGAAAAAAATTTAAAAGGAAGAAGAATTTTGTTTGATGATATAGAACCATTGGTTCAAAAGTTATCCTTAAAATTTAAAAAAGAAATTTTGGGCTATTCAGAAAATAACATTCCGATCTATAAAATTTCTGTTGGAACCGGGAAAATCAAAATACTTGTCTGGTCTCAAATGCACGGAAATGAAAGTACGGGAACCAAAGCGTTATTCGATCTGTTTAATTTTTTTGAAAAAAACAACGCTGAATTGTCTGAAATAATAACAGCCATCCTAACAAATTGCACTATTCAGTTCATACCATTATTAAATCCAGATGGAGCCTTTAAGTTTACCAGGGAAAATGCTCATAATATTGATTTAAATAGAGACGCTGTTACTCGAAAAGCAAAAGAAAGTAATTTGCTTCGTGAGGTTTTAGAGGCATTCAATCCGAAATTTTGTTTCAATTTGCACGACCAGCGTTCTATTTTTAATGTTGAAGGCACTGCAAATCCGGCAACTATTTCCTTTTTGGCGCCTTCAGAGGATGTTGAGCGTACCTTAACCGAAGGCCGTAAAGAAACAATGAGCGTTATTGTGGCAATGAATGAACTATTACATCAAGTTATTCCCAATCAGGTTGGTCGTTATACCGATGAGTTTTATCCAACAGCAACCGGTGATAATTTTCAGAAGTTGGGACATAACACAATATTGATAGAGGCGGGACATTATAGAGATGATTATGAAAGAGACATTACCCGTAAATATAATTTTTATGCGCTTTTACAAGGAATCTATTTTATTTCAGCAGCAAAAGATTATGCCAATTATAAGCCATACTACGAAATTCCCAATAATGACACTAAGTTCTTAGATATTATATATAAGAACATTAAAATAACTGAAAATAACAGAAATCAAATCGTAGATATTGGTATTCAGTTAAAATTCAAAGTAATAACTAATAAATTGGAGATGTTTAAATACATTGAAAAAGTTGGGGATTTGTCAGATTATTATTCGTATAACTATATAAGTGCAGAAAATTTAGATATAAAGGAATTAGAATTGTCAAATTCGTAAATTTATTAGATGTTTATCGATTTTTTTTTAATAAATTTGTACATTAGTTTTTTATCTTAAACAAAAGCAATAATATGAAAAAATTTATACTTGATGAAATCGATCATCAAATATTAGATATTCTTATCGAAAACGCTAGAACGCCGTTTACTGATATAGCAAAAAAATTAGTGGTTTCTGCAGGAACAATCCACGTGAGGGTTAAGAAAATGGAAGATGAGGGAATCATTAAAGGCTCAACCTTAACGCTTGATTATGAGAAAATGGGCTATTCGTTTATCTCGCACGTTGGTATTTATTTGGACAAAACATCAAAAACAAAGCAAGTAATAAGCGAATTAAAGAAAATTCCAAATATTACCATCGCTTATATAACTGCAGGAAAATACAATATTTTCTGTAAAATCAGAGCTAAAGACACCACACACGCAAAAGAAATTATTTTTGAAATCGATGATATTGACGGCGTTTCAAGAACAGAAACAATGATTTCTTTGGAAGAAAGCATTAACGACAAAACACGTTTAATGCATTCCATTTTTAGGGAAGTTTAATTGAAATTATATAGCTAAAAATACCTTATTATTCTTTATAATAAGGTATTTTTGTTTTCTGGCATTATTAGTATCTTTGGTATCATTATTCATTTTTTTAAATGGGCACAATTAGCAATACAATTGGTAAAATGGTTTACAACCGCGAAAATTACACTGA
>DMBU01000055.1 GCA_003446015.1 Bacteroidales bacterium
TAAAACAAAAGGAGCTTAGGAACTGAGGAAGACCATTAGAAATGGACAAATAATGAATTACAAACACAAATTATTCCCTTATTTATTAATTAAAACTAGAATATATAGCAAAGCATTACTTAAAAATTAAGGCAAAATATTGGCGGGTATTTATTATATTTGTATGGTACACGCAACTGGAAAGTATATGAAAGCGGAAAAAATTACCTATAAGGGAGAGAAACGCATTAAAATAGATTTTCCATACAATCAGGAACTTGCATCACAATTAAAACAAATAAGCGATGCACGTTGGAGCCGCACTCTTACAGCATGGCATATTCCATATACCCAAGAATCGTTTTATCAGTTAAAAAGGCTTTTCCCGGAAATCGAAATTCCAAAACCTCAAGTTATCGAAAAGGATGTACCATCGACTGCGAAGCAATCAATACCCAATATGAATGAAATTGTTATTGAGTTTTCAAGCAAAAGCATTGTCCTTAAGATGCCCAAAAATGAAACCGATATTCAATTTATTCGCACTTTTAAATATGTGAGATGGGACAATGCCCATTTCAGGTGGGTAGTACCCAACTACGGAAAAAATCTGGAGTTGATCAAAAATTATTTTAACACTAGGATTACCCGGATAGAAACTAAGGTTATAGAGCTACCAAAGGCAATTCCGGTTATAGTGCCATCTGAAATTACAACCGGTTTACCTAAAATCGATTCAGTAAGTTTACAAGAGATCGAACGGTTTAAACAATGGATGGAGCAAAAACGCTACAGCGAATCGTCGGTAAAGACGTATGTGATGGCGATCACTGTTTTTCTGCGCTTTATTAAACCCAAGACAAGTGCCGAAGCCACTACCGAAGATATGCGGCGTTTTGTGTATCAATATATGATTCCCCGAAAACTGAGTTTTTCGTATCAGAATCAGGCTGTAAACGCTGCCAAACTCTTTTTTAAAACAATATGCGGTTCGCTATTAATCACAGAACAATTGGAACGCCCGCGCCGCGAACATAAACTGCCAAATGTGCTAAGCAAGGAAGAAGTGGCTGCAATATTACAAGCCTTACCAAATCAAAAGCACCGTACTATGTTAAGTCTGATTTATGCCTGTGGATTGCGCAGAGGTGAACTGCTCAATCTGAAACCTGAAAATATTGATTCGAAGCGGCATCTATTGATCATCCTGAATGCCAAAGGGAAGAAGGATCGGGTGGTTCCCATATCGGATAAAGTGATTACGATGCTCAGGGAATATTACAAAATGTACAAACCCAAAACATGGCTGTTTGAGGGGCAAAATGAAGGAGAACAGTATTCTGAGACAAGTCTGGCAAAGGTTTTAAAAAATGCCTGCGCAAAAGTAAGAATCACTAAGCCTGTAACTATTCATTGGCTAAGGCACAGCTATGCAACACATTTGTTAGAGTCGGGTACAGATTTGCGTTACATTCAGGAGCTACTGGGGCATAAGAGTTCAAAAACGACCGAGATTTACACTCATGTAACCGAAAAGAGTTTACAAAAAATAAAATCTCCGTTCGATGATTTATAAAAGAAATTGTCATTATTATATTAAAAAGTACTGGTTGATAGTATAATAGCGAATTTGGTTATAATAAATGTTCATTGAATTTAAAAATCAAGTAAATTTGTAAAATGAAGCAACGGTTTTACTTTGATACTTCCGTTTTTGGCGGACTTTTTGACAAAGAGTTTGAGGAGGAAACAGCACTGTTGTTTGAAAAGATAGCTATCGGACAAGTAATTTGTGTGTATTCCGACTTAACAGAAAGCGAGTTGTCAAACGCACCCGAAAAAGTGAGAAATATATTTAAAAACCTATTGGAAGAACAAAAGGAAAAAATTAGAGTTACGCCAGATACACTTCTACTTGCAGAAGCTTATATAAAAGAAAAAGTTGTTGGCGATACAAGTTTTGATGATTGTGTTCATATTGCGACTGCGACAATCCACAAAGTTGATTTATTGGTAAGTTGGAATTTCAAACACATTGTAAACGTGTATAGAATAAGAGGTTATAATTCTGTAAATTTGAAATTGGGATACTCAACATTAAACATTCATTCACCAAAAGAAATTGTAGGATATGAAAGCTAAAATTAAAACAGAAAAGGATTTTGACACAGTCAAAACATTTCGAAAAATTAAAGATAAAATTTCCAAAGAAATCAAAGGCTTAACATACGAACAACTTTCGGAATATTTTGAAAAGACGAAATTAAAAACGCATTCATAAATCCCTAAAAAGATCACAAAAGGTGCGGTTATACACCGAATTTGGATGGCTTAACAGCCTTTTGGTGGGGTTATATACGAGTTAGGTGCAATTTTACCGAACCGCACACCGACAACGAACATCAACGAAAAATTTGTACATTTGCGACAATTTTAAAATATAATCAAGACAGAAGAATGGCAGAAAAGAAAAAGGTTACAGCGAATGAAATTTATGATTTGTTGTTGAACGAATTTAAAATAAAAGAACAAATCGGAAGCGTTGAAATCATACTTGGCGGAATTTCCGCAAAATATAACGGTAAAGATGCAATTGGCGACTTATTACAAGAATGGCTTGGCGAATGGCTAAAACAAAAGAACTTTTATTTTAGAACAAGAGTAAACACACAGGAATTTCCAGATTTTTTACTTGCCGAAGACGACAAAAGTGGCTTTTTAGAAATTAAAACTTTCAACGCAAATGCTACACCAGCATTTGACATTGCAAATTTTGATTCATACAACAAATCTTTACTTATCAAACCTGAAAGACTTGATGCAGATTATTTGATTTTCGGCTACAAAATGGTTGATTCTGTTTTGAGTGTAGACAATTTATGGCTTATGAAAGTTTGGGAAATGGCAGGAACATCGGGAGCAAATCCTGTAAATATGCAAACTAAAAATAGTCAACCTTACAATTTAAGACCAATAAAATGGTATGCTAAAAATCCAAAGAATAAACCATTTGCAGACAAAACAAGTTTTCTAAATGCAATTGCCGAAACACTTGAAAAATATTCGCACAGCACAGGAAGTTACAGCGAAAATTGGTTGAAAAACGTAAAGAAAAAATATTTTGAAAACACAGGAATTAAACTCTAATTCCTGCGTTTTCAGTTTCTAACATTTCATATTCTGAAACTGCCAAAGCATCTAAAATTCTTTCTGCAACTGCTTTGATAACAGGAACAACAACAGTATTTCCCAACAAATCAAATGCTAAACTTTCTTTGACAGGAATTTCGTAGTTTTCGGGATAACCAAAAATTCTTAAACCTTCTCTTATGGTTAGTTTTCTTATTCCTTTGCCATCGGGAACAACAATTTTAACCATATCAGTTGCCACCAAAGTTGGTGCAATCTCAAACGGATTTAAGATTTTATTTACTTCAAAACTTAATTTTCCAGTTACAATATTGTAGCCTTTTGGTTTTGTTTCGTCATACACACGAGAAGTAATTGTACCATTTTCAGCAACTTCACTTATCAATTTTTTAGGATGCTCAAACTTTATATAACCTTTTTCAACTAAATCATCTAAAAGTGCTTTTACATCAACGCTTTCAAACAAATTATTGACAGGAAAAAATGACTCAATTTGACTTAAAGTTAAAGGCATTCCATCCATCCAATCAATACCAATTTCACTTGCCCATTGCTTTTTTCTACGTTCCTTAAAAAGTCTATTCAATAAATTTATTTGGTCTTTTGAACATTCACCTTTCACACCAATATCCCAACTATGAATATTATTTTCGCCACCACGTTTGTCTTTTATTGACTTTCCGTAAAGTTCTTCAATCGTAAAATGTGATAGTAATTTTTTAGTAAAATCGGTTTTCATTATTGGTTTGCCACTTTCTAAAACATCTTTCAAAACTTTAAAAGTTGGCTCAAAGTTATCTAATGACACTTTTTCGTTTTTTGTACCGACAATAAAAACACGTTTTCTTGACTGTGGAACACCAAAATTTACACTATCCAAAACTTTCCACGACACTTGATAATCTAATTCATTTTCAAGTTTATCTAAAATAGTTTTTAAAGTTCTGCCTATTTCATCGTGTTTGTTTTCTAAATCGTGTTTTACTAAACCTTCAACATTTTCAAGAATAAATCCTTTTGGTTGGTGGTGTTTAATAATTCGTTCTATTTCAAAAAACAATGTTCCTCTTGTATCGGCAAAACCATTTCGTTTTCCACTTGCACTAAACGGCTGACAAGGAAAACCACCAAATAAAAAATCAAATGATGGAATATCTTCATTTTTTACTTGAAAAATATCGCCTACAAAATTTTCGTGATGATGATTATGTTTTAGTGTTTGAATTGCATAAGGTTTGATTTCAGAAGTTAAAACACATTCTGTTTCAATTCCTCTATCTTGACAGGCTTGTTCAAAACCTAAACGAATGCCACCAAGACCAGCGAATAAGTCAATAAATTTTAGTTTAGTTCTCATCTTTAACAGTTTTATATTCAAAATTTGGTTCAGCAACCATCAAAACTGTCGGTTCAGAAATCATAAAAGTAGAGCGATATTCTTCAATTTCTATTTTTGTACAACCTATGACATACATACATTGCATAAAAAATGAAGCACTAAAAGTACCACGACTAATTTTACTATCAACGCTTGACTTCGTTTCTGTACAACCGTTTTCGTTTAACAAAGTGGTTAAATCTTCGGTGGACAAACCACGTTTGACTAACTCTGATTTGAGTATTCGTTTGACTTTATTATTCCATTCAGACATAACTTGAAATTATTTTATTTTGCAAATATGAGAATAATAATTCAAATACGCAAAAATAAATGCGAAAATGAAAAAAAACTGCACCTAACAGGGGTTTTGTGAAATTGGGGCATTTGTGCTATATTTGAACTTTGGTAATTCTAATGAACTTTGGTGCTGAATTGAACATTTGTACCTTGAAAGCCCCAACTTCACAAAGCCCCAAAACGTTATCGCTCAGTGTAAATAGATAGACAAACAACAATATGACAATGAAATTTTTACTGCATAAAGACATAAAAGAAATATCCACCTTAAAAATGGCACATTTGGTTTTGCCCGACCTCTTGGTAACAGATGAACTTCTTAAGTAATTGCATGACTACTGAGGTTGGGGTTGAATATGGAAAAAAATAATTTATGGAACACAAGAAACTTTCTAAAGAATTTCAAGAGTACCTTGACTCTCTGAATACAGGCTATAAAAACAATAATTGGGTTTTCATTGGAAAAACTAATGATGCATTTGGCAGCCCTGGTGGATCTTGGCAAGGTAAAGAAGGTTATAAATTCAAAGAAGAAAAAAGCAATCAAGAATATTTGTTGAGAAGTATTCCTGAAAATGGATATATCGTATTAGAATCTTACTCGACAAGGAGACAGGTTTACAATATGGATTTGTCCAAAACAACTATTCATCAGAGCAAAAATAATAAGTCTATTTTACTCGAGTCTTATACGATGACAGCTGGCAAAGGACGAGTCAAAAAACAAGACGTAAAAGACGCATTTAAAAATTTAGGAGTCAATTCTAATCAAATTGCTGAAATTTCTGATAGTAATCCCAATTGGGCTGATTTGGTTGAATCTCTTCTTACTTGGGCAAATCATAGAGAAAGAGTTAAAAAACTTTTAAAGACAACTAGTAAAGTTATGAAAGAAGAATCAAAAGAAGAGGAGAAACAAACAAGAGAAGAAGAGTTAAATTCCCTCCCACTCAACCAAATATTTTTCGGTCCTCCAGGAACTGGGAAAACATACCATACCGTTAATGAAGCCCTGAAGGTAGTCGGAATAGATACATCTGAATTAACTCGTACTCAAATCAAGCAGGAATTTGACAAGAAACTGAAAGAAGGTCAAATTGTCTTCACCACTTTTCACCAAAGCATGAGTTATGAGGAGTTTATTGAGGGGATAAAACCAGTTGACCCTAAGGATGATGAAGAAATACTAACCTATAAAGTTGAACCTGGTGTTTTTAAAAGATTGAGTATAGAAGCTTCATTTAATATTGCGAGGTTAGGAATGTCTAAAGAAGTAAGCGAGACTTTAGATTTTTCTAACCTTTACGATATGTTTATTGAAGAGATACAAGAAAAATTAATAAACAATGAGGAAGTTAAAATCAAGACAAAATCTGGCGGTACTGTATTGATTGATAGCATTTCGCAGCAAGGCAACATAATTATCAAACACCACAATGGAACTAGAACATACACTGTCTCAAAACCAAGATTGACTAAACTTCAATCTTCAATTACCAGCTTAGATAATGTGAGTAATATCAATGATGAGTTTAGGGAAGTTATAGGAGGTAGCAATTCATCAGCCTATTGGTCAGTACTAAATGCGATAAAACAAATCACCAAAAGAGTAAAAGTAAAAACGGAAGAAAAAACCTATGCTTTTGAAGATAAAGTTGAAGTTGTTAAAAAAATGAATAAGGTCGATTTTACTAATGTAAAAGGCAAAAACTATGTCTTAATTGTTGATGAAATCAATCGTGGAAATGTATCTCAAATCTTCGGAGAGTTGATAACGCTGATTGAAGCAGACAAAAGACTTGGAAAAGATGAAGCATTAGAAGTAAGCCTGCCATATAGTAAAGAGAAATTTGGTGTACCACCAAACCTTTATATCATAGGTACAATGAATACAGCAGACCGTAGCGTAGAAGCATTGGATACTGCCTTGAGAAGAAGATTTAGCTTCACAGAGATGCCCCCACGCTATGATTTATCGGGTCTTGATTATGAGTTTGCAGGAGTAAAAGGCTTTGAAATTCTTAGAAAAATCAACAGGCGTATTGAAAAGCTTTTGGACAGAGATCACCTTATTGGACACTCTTACTTTCTTTTAAACGAAGAAGAGAAACTGAATCCCGAACCCAAACTTTTGGATTCTTTCTACCGCAATATCATTCCTCTACTCCAAGAATATTTCTTTGGCGATTATGCTAAAATCGGGGCAGTTTTAGGCAATGGATTCGTTTATACGGAAAATGAAAACGATCAGGCGGACTTTGCTACGGGCTATGAAAATGAAGATTTTGCGGAGAAAGATATTTTTCAAATAATTGATTATCGGTCGGATCAACCCGACAATCAATACATACAAACTGAGATGAGTTTTGAAAAGGCAATCCGCTTATTAATGAACCAGACCTTGACAGATTAACTTGAAAGATAAAAGACAACATATATGTGTTTTTGAACACCAGACTGTTTTACTCAATCAAAAGTTTGAGGATGATGTTGTATTTGACCAAATCAAATTAGATGCCTTTGTGCGTTTTTTTGGAAAAGGAGTGCCCTATTATAGTTTGATCCGAAATGGAATACAGTTTAATGAATATGTTGGAGCTATTCAGGTTGGAAATACCCTCATCAGTGTCCTACCAAAAGCAGATAAAAGAAAAAAAGAAGATGAGGCAGAAAAGAAAAAATGGAATCAGGTACTAATTGATATGCTCCGTGCTGTTCATGGTTTTAATGTTAAAGCACCAAGTTCGTCTCAGCTAAAAATACGGAACAACTCAGTTCTGGATTTATATTTTGAACTGTTTATTACAGAAACGGAATACCTTTTACACCGTGGATTGGTTAAAAAGTATCGTAAAACGGAAGGGAATTTAAACACCCTAAAAGGAAGCTTACAGTTTAATAAGCAAGTGAGTAAAAATCTAGTACACAAGGAGCGTTTTTTTACCAAGCATAGCATCTACGATAAAGAGCATTTACTCCACATCATTCTTTACAAAACACTAATTGTACTCAAGCGAATTAATACCAATTCGGCATTAATTGGAAGAATCAATGCGCTTTTGCTCAATTTCCCCGAAATGCCCAATCAGAAAATTACTGAATCTGATTTTGATAAGCTGGTATTCAATCGTAAAACCGTAAGCTACAAAAAAGCCATTGAAATTGCCCGTTTGATTCTTCTTCATTATCACCCTGATTTAAGCAAAGGTAGAGATGATGTTTTGGCATTGATGTTTGACATGAATGCACTATGGGAGCAGTTTGTTTTGGTGAGTTTGAAGAAAAGTCAAGAAATTAAAGTTAGAGGTCAAGCATCCAAATATTTTTGGAAACCCGATGGTGGCAAAAAAAGAAGTATCAAACCCGACATAACTGTTTCAACAAATGAAAACAACTATGTATTGGATACGAAATGGAAGTTAGTAGACAGTAAGCCTTCCATTGAAGATATAAGGCAAATGTATGCCTATCACCACTATTTTGAGGCAAAGAAAGTTGCTCTCTTGTATCCCGGTGATTCGGATTACATTACCGGAAAATTTGTGGAGGTCAAAAAACAAAAACAACTTTCTGACATGGAGTGCGGGCTCTTATTTACCGAATTCAGCGGTTCGGTAAAAAAATGGCAGAAACAAATTGGGGAAGAAGTACAACTTTGGATTAACAAGTAATATAGGATTAAATGAGCAATGAATATTCAGAAGATAATTTAGTAGAAGCTACCGCACAGCAAGCCTTAGAGGATTTGGGCTAGATGGGACAGACAAACAATGCGGCAAAAATTGAAAAAACCAGAGGACGAAAAAGAACACCGAAGCGATAACAGCGTGTATGTGGCAATAGCGGGTGAAGTGGTAAATCGAAGGTCTGTGCTCCTAAAAAATATTGTGCTAAACGGAAAGGTAAGAGCTTCTGATCCGCTACTGCACATACACGCAAAACGTTAGCCGTCATTCTAAAAAAAAATGTAGTAAATGAAATCAATCCTAACAGAACAAGAAAGAGAAAATTTTCTCATTAGACTTTATTTCAAAACTGACGAAAATTATGAAATTGCGGGAATTAAAAGAGCATATTTAGATTTTAACAGAACTTTAGTTTTGCCTGAAAACTGCGAAGCTAAAGAACGAAATGCTAAAAGAGCTAAAACTGAACTTTTTTTGAGAACTAAATTAATTAAACTTATTAAAAGCTCGAATTTGACCCAAACCGAATTTGACAAGTTGCACGAAAAATTATGTAATGAGTTAATTTCAGAATGGAACGAACTTACATTTGGTCAATCTCAAAAATGGATTAATATGTCTTTGAAATATTGGCTTTTATTTGGGGAAAGTAGAATACCGAATATTGAAAACAATTCAAAATTTTTCCACATTCCAATTGACAGCATAATTCAAGAAAGATTTTTTCAAAAAAACTTACCAGCGTGGAGTAAAATCCAAACGTATAAAGAGTATTTTTGGTATCAGCAAGATTTTCGAAAAAGATACATTGGTAAAATTCCAATTTTAGAAGAATTTAGAGAATTCAACAAAATATAATTATGCACTATCAAGAAAAATTAGACAATATTTTTGCAGAAGGGAGTTTATGGCAACATCGAACTTTAAGAACTATTTTTGACCCATTTTCAAGCGAATACGATGAAACAACTATTGATGAAAAAATTGAAATTCTGAAAAAGATAAAAAACAACAAAATAGAACTTTCTGAATTAATTGATGATTATAAAGAGTTTTACTTAGAAGAAAACAAACCCAATGTAATTAATTCGGTAGAATACGGATTAAGAATATTATTAGTAAATGCACTAAAATGATAAAAGAACGAACGGCTAACACCGTATATAATTTATGCTCAAATCGGATTAAGTACAAACAGACAAACATTCAACAATAATATTGCTTCGGCGGAAANNTCCATTTTTGGCAATTTACTTCAATCCCCAAAGGATTTGTAATTATTTTTAAAGACAAAGAATTTAATGAAGTCAATGAAAATTTGTTGATAGATTTGCTTAGAAAATTAACTGATATTACAAGGTTAGAAATTCAGTCAGACAAATATCCAACTCACATATTGGAAGATATTTTTAATGAATATCAAATTAATACAGAATATTCCAAAGAAATTATTCATGGACTTCTGAAAGCGTTATTTGGGAAGTTGCTACAAATAAGAACAGAAAAACCAACAAATTCTAATCAACCACAACCAGTTTACGAACGGTTTAAGCAATTATTGGTAAAAGAATGTCCACGACTTCATAAAGTGAATGAAT
>DMBU01000182.1 GCA_003446015.1 Bacteroidales bacterium
GGTTGCAATGTAACAAGAGGGCTAGTTCCAATTTGGTTTTCTGAAAGCTACAATTCATTGTTTGCATTTTTTCTTTTGAAATCGATAGGTGTGCAAAAAGAAATTCAGAAATACACTTACGGTGCAACACTGCAACAAATCAACCTTAGTGATTTACGAAAAATAAAACTGATTCAACCATCACTTGAAACGCAAAACAAATTTGCGGCAATTGCTCAAAGCATTATAAACCTTAAAGAGTTTTACAAAGAAAGTTTACAAGAATTAGAAAATCTCTACGGTTCATTAAGCCAGCAAGCTTTTAAAGGAGAATTGGAGTTTAAAAGCACAAAGGAACCGTTTATTGGAGACCCTTTTGAAAATGCAGAAATTCCAGAGGGCAAACTTCCAAGCATTACCGTTTTGGATAAAACAAAATGGATTGATGTAACAGAGCCGATAAAAGAAGAAGTATCAAAAGAAGATTTTAAATTAACAAAGAAAGTCACTGACGAGAAATTGTTTCCTTTTATTGGTAAAGTTACAGGTAAAGGAGGTGAATTAAAAGATGTTGAATTACTAATTAACAAGCATTTCAAAGATGGATACTTTGTGTTTGAGGATTTGAAAAAAGTGTTTATCAACATTGGGTTCACGTATGACTTTGAAACACTAAAAAACTATGTTTTTGAACTGCTTCGCAAGGGTAAAATTCAACAAGTATTTGCCGATGCTTCGTTTAAATCACAGTTTACAGACCAACATCCTGACTTTAAAAAAGTGAATGAATTAAAAGAACAAATGTATTTACAACGGGCAACCATTTTATAATTTCTTATGCGATTATTACACCTAAAACTATTAACTAAATTCAGAGGACTGCCAGCAGATAGTGAGTTTTCATTTGATAATGTTGAACTCATCGAAGGCAAATTAGAACCTGTGTGTTTAGTTGGTTTAAATGGTTCTGGGAAATCAAATTTATTGGAAGTCATTACTGAAATCTTTTATTTTCTTGATAATTATGTCTTGTCGGAAGGCAAGCCTCTTAAAAATTTTATGACAGGTTTTGGTTTTGAAATTTCCTATTCATTGGATATTACTTTCCAGTTAGCTAGGGATATTAAATGGGAAAAATTAGAAAAACTATCATGGGAAGGAACACGGAATACAAAAGTTTCAATTGTAAAAGAGCCAAAAAAATTACCAAAAATCACATTAACATCTGACAACAACAAAGAAATTGTAAGCCGCTCCGACCACGATATATTTATTTTACCTAATCACATTATCGCATATAGTTCAGGTCAAAATGAACTTATCAGCAATCCGTTTATCAAATCTAATTACCGATACTTTGAATTACTTGAAAAGAAATTAGCGAAAGAGATTAATCTTGAATTAGGCTTGAACCGACTTTTCTTTTTGGACTATGAGAGCAGCCAAATTGCGACTGTTTGCAATTATCTTTTTGCAGAGCAAAATAAAGTTGAATTAATAACCGAAGAACTGAAACTGAATGAGGATAATCCAATTGACAGTTTTAGTATTACGCTACACTACAAGAATTACAGGAATAATAAAATTGTTTTGCCGCTTTCAATTCAAAGTGCAATTGAAAATTTGCGGACTTGTGCCACTGTTGTAGAGGAATTAACGGAAAAGGTAAAAGGTAAAAAAGACGAAATAGAAATAGTTGAATTAAAATTAGCTTTCTGGTTTAGTCCCGAATTACGTAAGGCTTTTCAGAGGAAATTCCGCTCAGCTATCGCTTTATTCAGAGATTTATATTATCTCAATCTATTGAATATTCACTTACATGGAGTCGACACACGTAAGCAAATTAAAGAAGCACCGAGCATGACTTATGACAATCTTTCTTATATGGTTCCTGTTCCGTTAAGAAAGAAACTAATTTTTGTTTTGGATAAAATCCGTCTGAATAAAAAAGACGAGGAAGAACTTATTAAATACAAAAATCTTAGTGACGGAGAACAT
This sequence comes from Bacteroidales bacterium, assembly GCA_003446015.1. Classification (GTDB taxonomy): domain Bacteria; phylum Bacteroidota; class Bacteroidia; order Bacteroidales; family UBA12077; genus UBA12077. The sequence goes on from DMBU01000182.1 coordinate 1,978, forward strand.
CAATTGATGCATGTTTTGGGCAGCATCATGTTATTGAATACATCAGGGTCAATTCTTCTATATGACGAGCCTGAAACACATTTTAATCCTGATTGGCGTTCACAGCTTATTACCTTAATCAACAAGGCAACAGAGGAGAAAAGGGAAGTAGATAAAATCCGTAAGCAAGAAATTTTTATCACATCACATTCACCATTCATTGTTTCTGATTGCAGACGAGAAAGAGTTTTCATTTTTGAAAAAGGGAAAGCAACAAATCCAAAGATTAACACTTTTGGAACTTCTGTAAATATTATTACCGAAGAAGTTTTCAAGAAGAAAGAATCCATTTCGGGTCAGTCCGTTGAAAAAATTGAAGAAATAAAAAGACTTTCTCTCAACACTTTACCTGAAATTGAATCGGCAAAAGAAGCTGCACGAGTTTTAGGTGAATCGGTTGAAAAAGTACTTTTATTCAGAGAACTTCTTATCAAAGAAAATAAAATCAAAGAAGATGATAAGAAGTTATAAATATCTAGATTCAGCCGTTCAGTTGAGATTGCATGAGTTTATCATAGCTTACTTTAATCGTATTGAATTTGAAACTGCCATTTTTGATGATTCTTTTTTCGGGGCTGATTTTTTAGAAATTGCAGACAGGCATCCGCAAATTTTAAAGCAACAGTGTATTGCTGTTTACAATCATATCAAGGACTGGAATCAAGTTGACAAAACAAATTTATGTTCTCAAATACGAGATAGCAATGATATTGCAAATATTTGCCAAGGAAATTTTGCACCTTCAATAATTGACAGGCATGCAACTGGTCTTAATAAACTCCTAAGGGATTTATTTCTTGACCTATATAATCAGGTTTTGGACGGCGATGGTTTTAATGAAAAATACACTACAAATTTAAGAACTCATTTTAATGATTTTAGCAGACTAAATTCAGACATTACTCTCTGCCCGATTTGTGGCATAGGCGAATTAAAAAAGCACACTGATTTAGCAAGAGACCAATATGACCATTATTTGCCTAAATCAATTTACCCATTTAGTTCTGTCAATTTTAAGAACCTAGTTCCAATTTGTATTGACTGTAATTCCACACAAGTGAAGGGTTCGAAAGATGTTGTTGCCTTAGCTTTCAATCACCGTTTATTTTATTTATACGACACTAATCATCACGGAATAAGCGTGTCTTTTAATATTACAGTTGATTCTATAAATACAGAAAACATACAGTGGCAAATTACTTTCACAAATCCTGATGGAAAGAATGACGAAATTGAATCATGGAAAACGATTTATAATATAGAGGGTCGTTACAAAGGCTTTGTAAATGGACGTATAGAAAAATGGTTTAGGCATTATTGGACATATTTAACCGATTCAGACCTTGCAAAATATAGCGAAGTTGACAGAAAACTTTTTTATAACAAATGGATGGAAAAAGATGAAGAATGCCATCTAAATTTTATTCGAAAACCAGCATTGACAGGTTTTTTAAATGATTCTGTTTTATCACAAGCATCTTTACAAGCTAGACAATATTCAATACCACCGATAGCATGAAAAGCCAACCCACAGTCGTAAGCACATTTGCANNCGTTGGCATTCATTGTAAAAAACTGCACAACAACAGATTATCTATTTAAAATGATTGTTTATCTTTGGTTTCCCTTATATGATATAAAATGACTAAAGAAAATGCGATAAGATTATTCCAAGACCAAAAAGTTCGAGTACAATGGGATGAGGAACAAGAAAAATGGTTTTTTTCAATTGTTGACATTATAGGAATATTAACAGATAGCCCGAATCCCAGAAAATATTGGAGTGTATTAAAATCAAGACTTAAACAAGAAGGAAGTCAGTTGACTACAAATTGTAGTCAACTGAAAATGCAATCAGCCGATGGCAAGTTTTACAAAACGGATGTTGCAGATACTGAACAATTATTAAGATTAATACAATCAATTCCTTCACCAAAAGCTGAGCCCTTTAAGGTTTGGTTAGCAAAAGTTGGATATGAGCGTATTGAAGAAACGGAAGACCCTGAAATTGCTTTTGATAGAGCAATGGAAACATATTTAAAAAAAGGGTATTCAAAAAACTGGATCAATCAACGGCTAAAAAGTATTGAAGTCAGAAAAGAATTAACAGATGAATGGGAAAACCGTGGAGTTAAAAAGGGGTTAGACTATGCTATTCTTACAGACGAGATTACAAAAGCATGGGCTGGATTTACAACTAAAGAATATAAAAATTTCAAGGAGCTGAAAAAGGAAAATCTTAGGGATCACATGACTAATTTGGAATTGGTGCTAAATATGTTAGCTGAAACATCAACTACTGAACTTTCTAAAAAGCATAAGCCAAAGACTTTTTCTGAAAATAAAGTAATCGCTCGAAAAGGAGGCACTGTAGCTGGCAATGCAAGAAAGGAATTAGAAGAAAAATTAGGAAATAGTGTTTTAAGTCCATTTAATGCTAAAAAATTGGGACAAAGAGAAGACAAAGAATTAAATCCTCCAGAAGAATAAACAACGAAATGCCAATAAAGGCTATAACAAATGGCGGGTTAGGAAACATAATTGAAGCTTCGTCGCCCGCACAATCATTTGTGTTTGTTGATAGCTAAGTGCCACGCAATCCGCCACTTGTCATAGCCTCATCCGTCAGACTGTCTAAAAACCCTTTCCTCTGTTAATAATTAATCATCTGATCGTTAATAAGTTAATTAATATT
>DMBU01000178.1 GCA_003446015.1 Bacteroidales bacterium
GTTTAGAAATACAGAGTTAATTTATTCAGATGAAATAGGTGCTATGGTTGCCGACATGGGCTTTAAAGCCATGTTAAGCGAAGGGGCAAAACATATTTTAGGATGGAAAAGCCCAAATTATATGTATACAAATGCTATAAATCCAAAGCTAAAACTGCTACTAAAGAATTTTACTTTAAGTGACGATATTGCATTCCGTTTTTCAAACCGGGCATGGAAAGAATGGCCTTTAACTACCGAGAAATATGTAAACTGGCTTAATTCTATCGATGAGAAGGAAGAAATCGTTAATCTGTTTATGGATTATGAAACTTTTGGTGAGCATCAATGGGCCGAAACCGGAGTGTTCGAATTTATGAGACATTTACCTCATCGTGTTTTTTCTGATTCAAATTTTGAGTTTTTAACTCCTTCTGAAGCTGCTGAAAAACATCAACCTGTTGCGAACATGCATGTTCCTAATCCAATTTCATGGGCTGATGAAGAACGTGATTTAACGGCCTGGCTCGGAAATGATTTGCAGGATGAAGCTTTTGATAAATTATATTCATTAATTGAAAAAATGGATATGATTAAAAATGAAGACCTTTTAAGAGATTGGAAATATTTACAAACCAGCGACCATTTTTACTACATGTGCACCAAATGGTTTTCTGATGGCGATGTGCATAAATATTTTAATCCTTACGATTCACCTTACGAAGCATTTATTAATTATATGAATGCATTAAGTGATTTTATTTTGAGGGTAGATAATGAGATTCTGTTTAACAGAAACCAGGATATCATTTCGACATATCCTCCCGATGAGATTCAAAAACTTATTAGTGATTATGAGCAAAAAATCGCTGAACTAAAAAGTTTATCTAATCCTGAGTTAAAGAAAAGCTTGAAAAAAAAGGTCTCAAAAAAAGAACCTGTAAAAAAGGCTGCATCCAAACAAAAGAAATCTGAAACATCAAAAACTAAAAAAATAGTGAAAAGCAAATCTGCTAAAACAAAATAAATCATTTAATCTTTTAAAAAGATAAGCATGCAAAATCAATACAATATACCCGACTATTTATTTGAAGTAAGTTGGGAGGTATGTAATAAAGTTGGTGGTATACATACAGTAATTGCTACCAAAGCATTAACGCTTTCGAAGAAACTAAAGAACAACCATATTTTTATTGGTCCTGATATTTTACATCATACTTCGGAGTATCCTGAGTTTATTGAAGATCGTCAAATGTTAAAAACATGGCGTGAAAAATCTGCACAGGAAGGCTTGCGAATTAAAATTGGACGATGGGATATTGAGAGTAAACCTATAGCCATCCTTGTTGATTTTTCTTCATATATTTCTCAAAAGGATGAGATTTTAAAGGTGTTTTGGGAAGAGTTTAAGCTCGATTCATTAACCGGTCAGTGGGATTATATTGAACCTGCCCTTTTTGGGTATGCAGCAGGGAAAGTTATTGAGAGTTACACCCGATATTTTTTAAGCCGAAGTCATAAAATTGTTGCACATTTTCATGAATGGATGACAGGTAGCGGATTACTGCACCTGAAAAATACAATTCCTCAAATTGCAACAGTTTTTACAACTCATGCAACGGTATTAGGACGATCAATTGCAGGGAATGGTATTCCTTTATATGATCAAATGGAGAAATACAATCCTGATGTAAAAGCACGTGAATTTAACGTTGTATCAAAACAATCATTGGAAAAATTATCGGCAAATAATGCGGATTGTTTTACAACCGTGAGTGAAATTACTGCTCGTGAATGTGAGGTTTTCTTATCAAAAAGTGTTGATTTAGTTACCCCAAATGGATTTGATTATAGCATTGTTCCCGAAAATGAAGAATTTAAACTTCAAAGAATTGAGGCCCGGGTAAAGTTTTATGAGGTTGCAGAAGCCTTACTTACTTGTCAGGTCCCAGTTGATAGTATATTTATCGGAACTGGGGGGCGTTACGAATTTAAAAACAAAGGGATCGATGTATTATTGGATTCACTTGGACAATTGAATAATGACCCTAAGCTAAAGAAAAATATTCTTGCATTTATCATGGTTCCCGCAGGTCATCACGGACCAAGAAAAGATGTTTTTCATAACTTAATGGATAAGGATAATGAAAATATTATTACGCTAAGCAATAAATACATTACACATTATCTGCTCGATCCGGATTATGACCCGATTCTCAAAAAGGCTAAAGAATTAGGTTTAAATAATAATGAAGAGGTTAAAGTAAAATTGTTTTTTGTTCCATGTTATTTAGATGGTCTTGATGGTATTATAAATAAAACCTATTATCAAATGCTTATAGGTTTGGATTTAACTGTTTTTCCATCTTATTATGAACCCTGGGGATATACGCCTCTTGAAAGCTTAGCTTTTAAAGTACCTACAGTTACTACTACTTTGGCAGGTTTTGGTTTGTGGGTAAATAATTATTATAAGGGAGCACATCCGGGAATTGAGGTTATTGATAGAACTGATACAAATGATACTGAAGTAGTTAGTCAGATTTCTAAGTACCTTATTCAATATTCAGATTTAAGTACTGACGAAAAGGAAAAAGTAAAAAATAATGCCGGTGATGTGTCAAAGATAGCACTTTGGGAAAATCTAATTAAATATTATTACGAGGCATATGATATTGCTTTAAGTAAAGTCGATCAAAGGATTGATAAGTTATTAGATCAGGATAGAGTTGAACAGTTACCATACATTGAACAATTAATTTCGGTAAATAAACCCAATTGGATTAGGTTAATGGTGCAAAAGAATATTCCGAAAAAACTCGAGGCACTGGATCTGCTTTCACGAAATTATTGGTGGAGTTGGAATCAGGAAGCATTAGATCTTTTTGAAAGTATCGACCCTGAATTATGGAGAGAAACGAATTATAATGCATTCTTATTTTTGGAAAAGATTTCTCTGCATAAATACCAGGAACTGGAGCGAGATGGTGTATTTATAAATAAATTAAAAGATGTTTTTGAAAAATTTAATACTTATCTCGATAAAAAGAAAGAACAAAAAGGTCCCAGAATTGCATATTTCTCAATGGAATATGGAATTCATAGTTCATTAAAAATATATTCAGGTGGATTAGGTATTTTGGCAGGTGATTATTTAAAAGAGGCAAGTGATAAAAATACGGATATCATTGGTATTGGGCTACTTTACCGGTATGGTTATTTTACACAGCAAATATCTGCTACAGGGCAACAAATTCCGGTTTACGAACCTCAGGATTTTTCAAAAATACCTGCAACTCCCGTGCGTGATAAGGAAGGAAACTGGATAACTGTTACAATAGTTTTCCCAGGAAGGAATATTTCTGTTCGAATATGGAAAATTGAAGTTGGACGAAATTACCTCTATTTACTCGATACCGATTTTGAAGACAATTTACCCGAAGATCGTGCAATAACTCACCATTTGTATGGAGGTAATTTAGAAAACAGGTTAAAACAAGAGTTGCTCCTTGGTGTTGGAGGTATAAGAGCCTTAAATGCCTTAGGCATAAATCCAGATATTTTTCATTGTAACGAAGGTCATGCTGCATTTATAGGTGTTGAACGACTTAATAACCTGATTAAAAATGATAAACTGTCATTTGCAGAATCTCTGGAAGTTGTCAGATCAACATCTTTATTTACAACACATACACCGGTTCCGGCAGGACATGATGCATTCCCCGAAAATTTATTGCGAACATATATTGCTCATTATCCTGAAAGATTAAAAATTAGCTGGGAGCAACTCATGGATTTAGGTAAGATTAATATTAATAATCCCAATGAAAAATTCTCTATGAGTTACCTTGCTGCAAACCTTTCTCAGGAAATAAATGGAGTAAGTATGCTTCACGGAAAAGTGAGTAAAGATATTTTTAAAAATATGTGGCCCGGATATTTTGCTAATGAGCTACATATCGATTATGTCACAAACGGAGTGCATTTCCCAACATGGGCATCAGCCGAGTGGAAAAATTTATGTAAACAGGAACTAGGCGAAGATTTTAAAAAATATGCACAGGATTGCTGGAGTAAAGTTTATGATGTTTCAGAAAGTAAAATTTGGGAAATAAGAAAAATCCAAAAAAAGAACCTGATCAATTATATTAAAACTCGTTTGCTAGAACCCGAAACCATGAAATACGATAATCCAAAACAGATTATTGAAATTCGGGAGAAATTACGCGATGATGTTTTAACTATTGGATTTGCTCGTCGGTTTGCAACGTATAAGCGTGCCTATTTGCTTTTTAGAAATATTGAGCGATTAAGTAAAATTGTAAATCATCCTGACAGACCTATTCAATTTATTTTCGCGGGTAAAGCTCATCCGAACGATAATGCTGGTCAGGAAATGATTAAGCGTATTGTGGAAGTATCAAAGCGACCCGAATTTATGGGTAAAGTAATTTTCTTGCAAAATTATGATATTGAATTAGCAAGCCACATGGTTCAGGGTGTTGATGTTTGGCTTAATAATCCGGTACGACCCATGGAAGCTTCCGGTACAAGCGGGATGAAAGCTGTTATGAACGGAGTCCTTCATTTTAGTGTTTTAGATGGTTGGTGGGTTGAAGGCTATAAACCAAATGCCGGCTGGGCATTGCCCGAAGAACAAACGTATGAGAATAATGATTACCAGGACGAACTCGATGTAGAAACAATTTATAGTATCATCGAAAATGATATAGTCCCTTCATATTATCAGTTAGATAAAAGTAATATCCCTGAAAAATGGGTGGGTTATATTAAGAATTCGATAGCCCAGGTTGCTTCAAATTTTACTACACATCGTATGCTTTCCGATTACGAAAGCAAGTTCTATTCTAAGCTTTATAGTAGAGGTAAAAAAATCAAAAAGAATGATTTTCAATTAGCCAAAGATCTTGCAGCATGGAAAAAGAATGTTTCGAGAAACTGGGAGAATGTTGAAGTCGTATCGCTTAAACAGTTTGATGTTTCAAAGGAACCTGTCGTTATTGGGAAAAATTATTCTGCCTTAGTCGAACTAAAATTAAATGGTCTTTCGGCAGAAGATATTGGCGTTGAGTTAGTAATTGCTGATCCAATTGATAGCGAAATGGTTAATATAAAATATACTCAGGAGTTTAAAATTATTCAAACCGAAGGTTCAATTGTTACTTATTCGTTGGATATAGTTCCAACAGAACCAGGAATGTTCGATGCAGGTATAAGGATTTATGCTAAAAATCCGAATCTACCACATCGGCAAGATTTTTGCCTGGTAAAATGGATTTAAGATATTAAAATAAGAGCAAAAGACTCTGACAGGAATTCCTGTCAGAGTCTTTTTACTTTACAAGAATTAAACGTAGGTTTTATTTTGTTTTTCTGATTAAATGCAGCACTCCATTTATAAAACTCAAAGGATGAACAGGGTTCCCTGCAATAAACAAATCTATCTTGTATTTATTTAAAAAAGATCTGTCTAATGCTGAACTACCTTCAAAAATGCCTCCACTTATAGCATCTGTTCCGGCGAGAATAATTATTTTAGGATCAGGTGTAGCATCATAACATATTTGTAAAGGTTCTGCCATATTCTCTGATATTGGTCCGGTAATTACAATTCCATCAGCATGGCGCGGTGAGGCTACAAATTCAATACCAAATCGACCCATATCGAAATTAACATTTCCTGCTGCATTTAATTCCCATTCGCAACTGTTGTCGCCAGCTGCAGATACTTGACGCAATTTTAGAGAACCTCCAAAAAGCCTGTAAATTTCTTTACGTACGATATCCGGATTTAAATCAATTGGTTTATCTTCTCCTTCAGAAACTATTAAACCTTTACGTTCGTTAGTTGAAAGTTTGTAATCTTTGGTAAATCTAATTTTATCAGGAAAAGCAAATGCACATTCTCCACAAAAGGTACATTTCCCTAAATCAATACTTACAGGTTCAGCATTAATTGCGTGAGTAGGACAAATTTCAATAAGTTTTTCAGTATCAACTTTTACATTACTAATTATTGGTCTTCCCCTAAAAATGCCCGGCACTTCTACTGTTGTAACATCAGGAATATATTGTTTCCCTTGATGATATACTATTTTTAAACTATTTAACATAAGCTAAAGGTTCTATATTATAAATCATGCCCACAATACGACAAGTTAAAACTTTTATTACAAATCGGGAAATCAGAAATTTCATTGTTTCGAACAGATAATGCCAAAGCCAACCAATTATGAAAAGAGGTATCTTTAATTTTATACATGATAAGTTCTCCTTTATAATCAGTAATTGCACAATGGCAAATCTCACCACGCCAGCCTTCGGTCAACGAGATTACAAATGAACCAGGTTCTGGTGTATTCAGATTCGTTTCATATTTCAGGTTTTCCGGAATATCTTTTAAAAGTTGTTTAATGTATTCAATTGATTGAAAAATCTCTTCCTTTCTGATTAGTGCTCTTGAAAATACATCACCATGTAGTTTTACAATTGGTTTATGATTTAGTTTTTCGTACAAACCATCAGCGTGTGAAAGACGAATATCTCTATTAACACCGCTTGCTCGGGCAGCCATTCCAACTATTCCAATCGATTCGGCAACTTCAGTTGATACAACTCCTGTTTTTTCTAATCTGGCTAATGCTGAGGGTAAGTCAAATAATTCCTTAACCATTTCAGTGAAATCAGGTTCGTAGGCATTAAATACATCATACCATTTATTAGCAAGTTCTTTGGTAAAAGGGAAGTTTGTTTTTCCCGGACGAATTAAACCTTTCGCTAAGCGGTTTCCTCCCCATTGCTGAAAATAGTTTATTACCGGAGTTCTTAACCTGCCAAATACAGAGCTTCCTAACTGATAGGCTATATCGGTACAGATGGCACTTAAATCACCAGTATGAATAGCAATACGTTCATGTTCCAATGCTAAAGTTCTTGCAAATTCCAATTCCGGAGTAGTTGTGTATCCACATAAATTTTCCCAAAGTTTGGCAAATGTGCTTGTATGACCTATAACTGTGTCACCGGCAATATTTTCTGCGAGGGTTGTTTTTTGTAAAAGCGATTTCTTCTCAAGAAATAATTGTTCAATTCCGCGATGCTGATAACCTAATTGTATCTCCAGATGAAGTATTTGTTCACCATTACAGATAAATCGAAAGTGTCCCGGCTCAATTACTCCCGCATGTATTGGGCCAACACCAACTTCGTGTAATTCTTCGCTTTCAATTTGGTAAAATGGATAATTCGCTATGGTTTTGCTTTTATCGTTAGCATTAAAAGGATATCGTACAGGTTTTAGCCAGGGATGATCTGAATAATCAACACCAAAATTTTCATGAATTTCGCGTTCAAACTTTTCAAACGAAAGATTGTGTGCAGTAAATGAGGGTAATATGATGTTTTGATCAACAACTGAAGATAAAATATAAATACAATGATTCGCATCATCTGCAATACAACAAACGAGTTTTATTTTGCTTTCGTAATGATAACCAAAGTAGTTTGCACAATGATTGTTTTTATCCTGCATCAAACCAGAAACAATCGTATCCATGAAATCTTCATATTTTACTACCGGTATTGAGTTAACCGATATTCGCTGATTATTTTTTACAACTGTATAATTCATACTAGAAGATTAAATTTTTTACTGCTTCGTGAATTAAATCTACAAAAACCGCGGGTGGATTTATTCCCAAATAAACAACTAATCCAAGTAAGATAAACTGAGAAAATGTTTCAATGTGATTTACTTTTTCGATTTTTGTTTCATCAAAATTTACGGGAGGAGTAAATAATAGTTTTAAAAAATTCTTACCTATAGCCCAAATAATCATAGTTAATAATATAAGAACAGGAAGTAATACAAACAAATAACCACTTTTGAATAATGAAGTGAAAATGTAAAATTCACTGATAAACAGACCCGAGGGCGGCATTGCTGTTATGCAAATAAAAGCGATTAATATAATGATTGCACCTGGTAAGTTGTATTTAAAATAATTACCCAGGTAGTATAGATTTTTACTTTTATAGATGTTATAAACTTGTCCGATTTGAAAGAAAAGTGAAGATTTAGCAAATGAATGGAGTATCAGATGTAAAATAGCGGCATAATATCCAATTCCTCCGGCAGCAATCCCCAACATTACAATTCCCATGTGCTCAATACTTGAATAAGCAAGCATTCGTTTAATGTTTTTTACTTTAAGTACATATACCGTAGCAATAAATATAGATAGAAACGCAGCAATCATAATCACATGATTTGCCCAACTATGAATTGATGAGTTAGCAACTGCAATATACAATCTGAAAATACCAACAAAACCCACATTCATTAAAACACTTGAGAAAAGAGCCGCAGCAGGTGTCGGAGCTTTGTCTTTTGCATCGATGCCTGCGGTATACATTGGAACTAATCCAAGTTTAGCAGTAAATCCAACGAAAATAAATACAAATGATAGTTTAAACCAGAAAGTATTCAGATTAGATGCTTGTTTAAGCAATGAATCAAAGTAAAGTCCTTGTTCTCCTTCATTTCCAAGGGCAATACTTAGAAATAATATTCCAATAAAAACAAAGGTTAAACTAATCGAACAAACAAAAATGTATTTCCATGTAGCTTCGAGCGAACCGCTATTTCTGCGATGAAAGATTAAAGCAGAAGCACTTAGGGTAGTGATTTCAATAAAAATCCAGGTTACAGCAATATGGTTTGAAAGATAAGAAGCACCAATTGCGGTTATCAAAATGATCATTGCTGAATAATATATTGATCTGGTTTTGGGGTTCTCCTTTTCAGGGTATATATATTCGTAACTATGAAATAAGGCCGGTATGCTAATAATGCTAAGAGTTGTAAGCAACAAAATAGCCAAAGCATCGGGCTTAAAATAGCTTAATTCTGCAATGCCCTTATGCAAATATTCATAAATAGTAAATGCCCATTGTAAAAGTATAAATAGAGTCACCAGTGACTTATTTATTTGTTTATTTCTATTGAAAAAAACTAAACCACTTATAATTAGTGCAGTTGTTAAATAGATTCCTATCATTTTACAATTAATTAGTCTCTTAAATTACTTAGTTGGGTAATATCAATATCTTTTACAACATCGCCTACTTTGTTAATGAAAATTCCTAAAAGGAACACACTCACAAAGATATCAAGCAAAATACCAAGGTTTACAAGCATCGGCATTTCGGTACCAACAGCAAGCGAAAGAATAAACACTCCATTTTCAATAATAACATAAGCAATAACGTGTGTAATTATTTTTTTACGGGATATAATCAGATAAAGTCCGCTAAACAAGGCTACTAATGCAACAACAAAGTATATCTTGTTTAAATGAGTATCTGTAATGCTATTCGAAATAAGGAAAGTAACAATAATTATCATGGTTACTATGATAAGAGAAACAAAATTGGGTACAAATGGCTCAGTTTCTCGTGTTATCCCGTTTTTCTTAATTACGTAACTTAAAAATACAGGTATTGCAATTGTTTTAACTATTATGGTTTCAAGCAAAATAAATGCAAGGTTTACGGGATTAATTTCAATTAATTCCATAAATGCTACACCAAAAAGAATTAGCCCCTGAAATGCAATTATCTTAACATAGGTCATTAAGCGATTTGCAATAGAAAGATAAAGCAGTGTAATTATAAATGTTATTAGTAATACGTTTATCATAGTTGAATTTTTGATGTTAAACCAGATTCTTTCATTTTTTAAATTTGACTTAAATAGCCGGAAGACCGAAGTCAGAAGCTTGAAGTCTATTTATCATGCTTATTTTATTTTTTCCTTAAATGCTACCATCATATTCATTAAATTAAATGCATATTTATAATGTTCTTTAAATTCTTCTTCAGTAATATAATATCTTTTAGATGCTTTGTGCAAGCAAGTAACCACTTCAGCAAGAGAACGAATTGAATATCCAATAAACTTCTTAAATTCCAAATTTGATTGTCCAATTGAACCTTCCGATATATTTAAAGCAATAGAATCAACAGCTCTCATTATTTGTGATGAAAGATTATACATTTCTTCTTTAGGAAATTTATTAGATAACTGATAAATGCTTTATCCAAATTCCATTGCTTTTTGCCAAATAATGAGTTTTTCAAATTTAAATTTTATCATTATTGTATTCGTTTTATTTAGACTTTCATCTTTCATTTTCTATCTTCCATCTTCCAACTTCTGCCTCCTGACTTCAGTCTTCTGACTCCTGACTTCGGTCTTCTAAACTATAAATTAAAATCTTAAACCAATTTCCCCAAAATCATCAATACCCCGAAAAATATGAGTAATGATACAGACGATAAGGTAAATATAAACTGTGCGTTATGACTCATTCTGTAACGTGCCGAGAAAGACTCAAGCAAACCAACTGCAACAGCAAATAGAGATTGAATTACCAGAAAAATTGGAATAGAATAATACAAAGGTAAAACACCAAAATAGAGATTAGCAATTAAAGCGCCATACATAGCAAATTTAAGATTTGTGGCATGTAAAATTAAGCCCAAATCAAAACCACTATTATCCAAGATCATTACTTCGTGAATCATGGTAAGTTCAAGGTGTGTTTTTGGATCATCAACAGGCATGCGGCTGTTTTCTATCATGCAAATCATAACCAGAACAAATGTAGCCATTACACCAAGAGCGTATGAAATATACGAACCGAAATGGAATGTCATAAATATTTCATGAAATGAAGTATGTCCTGTAAGCAAAGCAAGAGATCCCATCAGAAGGAAAAAAGCAGGTTCAGCTAACATAGAATAAAGTGCTTCGCGACTGGCACCCATTCCTTCAAAACTACTACCGGTATCCAATGCTGATATGATATTAAAAAACTTACCGAGAGCTAAAACATAAGCAAAAAATACAAAATCACCTTCAAAAGAAATAATCCCTTTATACTGACCAAAAGGTATAACCATAATAGCCATTACAACCGAAGCAAAATAGATGCCTGGTGCAATCTGAAAGATAAAACTTGTTGTTTCGCTATAAACAGCTCCTTTTTTAAATAATCGAATAATATCTTTAATAGGCTGAAATATTCCCGGACCTTTTCGCCCTGAAGCAATACTTTTTGTTCGGATGACAATACCCGTGAAAAAAAAGCTTACCAATATGATTAATCCAAAACTTATCATGATTTACATGTTATTTAAAAAATGAATAATTGTAATGATTAAGTTATATATCTGCGGTACTGCAATTAAAAGAGTAATAAAAACAGCGCCGTATAAAATGTACATTTGAGATTTTCCGCTTTGCAATACACTGAATAAATGCAGAAAATGCTTAAGTTGCCGAACAGGATATTTTATTAAAGTTTCTTCAATTTTGTCTTTTGGGTGGGTTTCGTGCCAGGCTATATCAGGAAAAATTCCTTTTACTTCTTTTTTAAATTTATGAACATCTAACAATGGCTCTGCAAGTTTCCTGTAATTCCGTATAAAAGAACTTGCAGTATATTGCATCTTGCTGGTCTCCCCTGTGTATCCACATCCCCAGGTTGTTGATGTTTTGTAGTGATTTAGTTTTGTAAATCGGTTTCTTATTAAAAAAATAATACCTGCAATTCCAATAAGAAGAAGAGAGACATATCCTACTTGTGATATGGTAGTTGATATTGTTGATTCTAAAGGATTAAATGCAATACCTGAAATCCCTGTTAATTGAGAAACAGGCAAAGACAATGCTTTTAAAAAATAGCCCGGGAAAATACCAATTGATACAATCAAGACAACTATTAAATACATAGGGATTAATTTAATAAAACTGCTTTCGTGTGGTTCGTAATGAAAAATATGACGAGGAGAACCCAAAAATATTGAACCAAAAGCTTTGGTAAAGCAAAGCATTGCAAGTCCACCAATAAGTACTAATCCAAAAATCGAAAAAACAATAAATAGCAAATTAAGAAAAACGGCATTGTGAATTCCACTGAAAATGCCACTATAAATAATAAACTCAGAAACAAAACCATTAAAAGGGGGCAGTCCGCATATGGCTAATGAAGCAATTAAAAACAAAAAAGCAGTATGATACATTTTCTTACCCAGTCCACCAAGTTGTTCAATATTTACTGTATGAGTCGATTGATAAATATTTCCTGCTCCATAAAATAACAGCGATTTAAAAAGTGAATGATTAAGTGTATGCAACAAAGCTCCGGAAAATCCAAGAACAGAAAGTAAGTTATTCCCGGTTCCTAAACCGATGCTTCCAAAACCGATTCCAATACCAATGATCCCAATGTTTTCGATACTGTGGTAAGCCAACAGTTTTTTTAAATTATGTTGCAGTATGGCTAGCATAACTCCGTAAATTCCGGAAACGATTGAAATAAATAAGATGAAATAACCAATGGTAAGGTAATCAGTTTGAATTATGAAAAGCATTCTTAATATTCCATAGATTCCTATTTTTATGATCACGCCCGACATGACTCCTGAAATATGTGCCGGAGCTGCTGGATGAGCCAATGGAAGCCAGGTGTGAAAAGGAACAAAACCAGCTTTAATGGCAAAGCCAATAAAGAAGATGATCATTAACAGTAAGCTGCCAAAAATGGAGATTGAGTTTGAAAAATCTTTTATTGAATTAAAATCAAAGGAGTTTGTTTTATAAAATACCCAGATGAAACCAAGGGTAATTAATAAAATGCTTACATGAGATTGTATTAAGAAGTTGATACCGGCTTTTAAAACCTTGCCATTGTAATTTTCAAAAATAACCAGAATAAATGATGATAAAGCCATAATTTCCCATGCAATAAGAAAAACAAGGCTGTTCTGAATTACACAAATAGAAATAAGAGAGGTATGTGCTAAAATGTAACTAATCCAATGCAGCGATAAGTTTGATTTCTGATTTTGATAAGCCTGCATGTATTTCATTCCATAAATAATACCTGTAATGAATGTGAAATTTATGGTTAAAATGAACCATGCAGAAAGACCATCTATTCTAACAGGTATGATTGAGGTGACAATTGTGCCGGATAAAAACAGCTCAATTGATTCACCTGTTATTGCTTTTATTGCCGGAATACTGCTAAGAATGCTAACACTTATTACCGAAATCATTGTAGTAATACCTTTCATTCTTGAATTACTGAATGGTATTATCACAAATGATAAAACAACAATAATTAGTATGGCATAAATCAGAATCATTAAATAATATTAAATAAAGTACCCAAAAATACAATGGCAATAAAAAACAAACCATAAATGATATACATCTGCAAACTACCGTTCTGAACAAACTGAAACAGATTCATGAAATATTGCAATCGGTTGGTTATTTTTCCAATCATTTTATTTTCAAAAAAATCAACATAATAGGATGAATGTTTTCGTCCTTGTGGAAATATTTCAATGGTCTCAATTTCTTCGTATTTTTTCTTTTCCGAAACAACAAATCCTAAAATCTTACCAAGCGATTTCGAGTAAGATTTACCGGTGTATTGCATGCTAACTTTTGGTGCTACATATCCGCAACCCCAGGTTGATGAAATCTGTGTTGCATTTTTCTTTATTAAGTATGATCTTGTGACATAAATCGCGAGAATTAGTATTAGAAATCCTGCTGCATAAATTCCAACCAGTGATAAATTATTTAGAAAAGGATTTAAGGTGATAATATCAAAACTTTCTATTCCTGCAAAGGAATTCAGAACTGCTTGTGATGCATATTTAAAAAAGAATGAAGGAAAAATTCCAATCAAAAGCATAATCCCGATAATAATGTATTGAGGCATTCGCATTGAGAATGAAACTTCGGCAGGAACTGAATGCAATTCTGTTCTTTGATTTCCCAGGAAAATTGTACCAAAACTTTTTGTGAATACCAATAATGATAAACCTCCTATAATGGCTAATCCTGCAAAAGAAACAATAATAAGTATTACATGATAAATATTGGAAGAGCTGATTCCTTCGAGCATTCCTTTATAAAGAATAAATTCAGAAACAAAACCATTAAATGGAGGTAATCCACCTATTGCCAGAGCTCCAATCAGAAAAATAAAAGCTGTTTGAGGCATTTTGTGAATTAATCCACCCAGTTTTTCCATATCACGGGTGTGTGTTTGCTGGTAAACCGAACCTGCCGAGAAGAATAATAATGATTTAAATAAAGAGTGGTTTAAGGTATGCAACAATGCTCCTCCAAAACCCAATACGATTAATATGTTATTACCATTACCTAAACCAATTAGTCCTAAACCCATTCCAATGCCAACTATACCAATGTTTTCAATGGTACAGTAAGCCAGCATCTTTTTAAAATCGCGATGAACAGCCGAGTTAATTATTCCGAATAAACCTGTTAAAACGGAAAGAGCAAGAATTGATTCGCCAATGATTATAAAATCGGAACGTAGAAAAGTCATCATTCTGAGAATCCCATAAATGCCAACTTTTACAATTACACCTGACATTACACCTGAAATATGTGAAGGTGCAGCCGGATGTGCGTGGGGTAACCACGAATGAAAAGGAATAAATCCTGCCTTTATACCAAATCCAATAAAGAAGATTAAGAATAGCCAACTATTCGAATGAGTTTGAAAGAATTGCGCTATTGCATTAAAATCTAACGATCCGGTTGAACTATATACCCAGATAAAAGCAACAGATAATAAAGCAACTCCAATATGCATCTGAACAAGGTAATTTAATCCTGCCTTAAGGGTTTTGTTATTTTGATGATCAAAAATGACAAGCATCAGTGATGAAAGCGACATTAATTCCCAAACAATTAAAAACACAATACTGTTTTGCACCATACAAACCCAAAGCATAGAAGAATGGAAAAGCAGATATTGAATCCAGTGTATCGTAAGATTTGATTTTTGATTGCTATACTGCTTCATATATCCTATACCATATATAACTCCGGTTATACTTGTAAAATTTATAATAAGTATGAACCATGCTGATAGCGAATCGATACGGACAGGAATGTTACCTGTTAATGAAATGCCTGAAAAAGCAACTTCAATTTCCTCGGCTACAAGCGCATGCATTGCGGGAATGGAAGTTAATATTGCAGTAATCATTACAAATCCAAACGTAATATTTCCTTTGATTTTATCAGGAACAAAAAATATTGCAAACCATCCAACAATAGTTGCAAAGAGAGATAGGATAAGAAATTGAATATCGATCATAAAATAAACTTAAAGACAATTTAATTTTAAAGTATTTGATGGATAAACGGTAATAAAACTCAAATAACCCGGTAATAATTTAATTATAAGAATTTTTATAAAAAGTAAAACGCAAAGATAATTCAATTTAAGAATTAATGTTTTTCATGCACTAAAAATAATGGGATTGTTATCAACTTAAATTAAATCATTTAATGAAATAGAATTTAAGTAATCAGATTTTTCGGTCCTTAAATTTAAAATCTTCTTTATATTTGTTCGAGTGATGAGCTGATTGGAGAAATTTTAGCCGATACTATAAAAAGCTATGAGTGAACTAAATCTTATTTTTTCTGCATTAGAATTCGCTGCAGATCGTCATAAATGTCAGACCCGAAAAGGAATTTGCAAAATGCCATACATCAACCATCCAATTCGGGTTGCTAAAATTTTAACTGATTTTGGAGAAACAGACCCT
This sequence comes from Bacteroidales bacterium, assembly GCA_003446015.1. Taxonomy (GTDB): domain Bacteria; phylum Bacteroidota; class Bacteroidia; order Bacteroidales; family UBA12077; genus UBA12077. The sequence goes on from DMBU01000178.1 coordinate 15,673, forward strand.
GAACTTATTATGGCTGCACTTTTGCATGATGTAATTGAAGATACTACTTCGAATGAGCAGGAAATTAAAGAGTTATCTGAAGTAATTTTGAATAAGTTTGGTGAAAATGTATTATTGACTGTTTTAGAGGTTTCCGATAATAAAAATCTTCCGGTTGAAGAACGTAAACGATTACAGGTAGTACATACGCCTGAGCTTTCAGATCGATCAAAGAAACTTAAAATTGCCGATAAAATCAGTAATATTCTGGATATAAAAAATGATCCTCCGGAAAACTGGCCATTAGAGCGTAAACTTGCTTACCTTGATTGGTCAAAACAAGTCGTGAATGGAGCACGAGGGTTAAATAAAAATCTTGATCAGTATTTTGATAAAGTGTACCAAGAAACGTATGATTATTTGAAAAGAACAAAGTATTAATGCTTCAATCTTCTCAATCTTCTCAATCTTTTAATATGGTTTCCCGAAAAATTTAACGATTAAAAACAAAACAAATAATCCGGCAGGAAATAATATCCAGGAAGATACTCCAAAAGCTGCGGGAATTATTCCAATGATAATAGAAACACCACCAACTGTAAGGGCATATGGCAGTTGAGTGCGAACATGCTCAATATGATTACATGAGCTTGCAAGAGAGCTTAATATGGTTGTATCTGATATTGGTGAACAATGATCACCCATAACAGAGCCTGCTAAAACTGCTGAAACTACATTATGAAAAATCATTAAAGATTCTTCGTGGTTTAATCCTGAGTTCTGAGCAATTAACCACGATGCAGGTAATATTAAAGGGTACAAAATGGCCATTGTTCCCCAGGATGAGCCAGTTGAAAATGCTACTAAGGCTCCAAGAATAAATGTTAAAGCAGGTATAAATTGCGGACCAATATTAATACTTACAAGACTATGAGATATAAAATCGGCTGTATGTAAATGTTTTGTAACCAATGCTATTGACCAGGCTAAAATCAGAATAACAATTGCTGTTAACATGGTTCTGAAACCATTTATTAAACTGTCAACAGTATCTTTTAAGCTGAGTATCTTCTGAACAAGAGTAAGTAAGATTGCAACCAGAACTCCTGAAATAGATGCCCAAAGTAAAGCTTTATACGAATCGCTGTTACCAATAACAGTCGATAATTTTGTTCCAAAGGACATTGTACTGTCATGCCATACGGATTGATCCCCCCCGGTGTAAAGTAAACCTGCAAATGTGCCGAATATTATCACAAATACAGGTATTGCTGCATTATACCAACGTGGTGTAATATGCTCAGGAATCTCTAATTCATTAATTTTATTTGAAAAAGTATTACTGTCATCGTCATTAACTGCCAGTTCAGACTCTCGCGCATTTTTTTCAGCATGATACATTGGACCATAATCGACCTGTTTGCGAATTAATATCAATATAAATAATAAGGCAAAAATAGGGTAGAAGGCATAACCCAAAGAATTAATAAAAATAGTATATGCACTTTCATCAATACCAATTGTATTAATACCATCCTGAATATAACTTAATTCTGCACCAATCCATGTTGTAACAAAAGCAATGGCTGTTATTGGAGCAGCAGTTGAATCAACAATATAAGCAAGTTTCTCTCTTGATATTTTTAATTTGTCGGTTACCGGACGCATTGTATTCCCAACTACCAGTGTATTTGCATAATCATCAAAAAATATGGCAATTCCTAACAGCCAGGTTACAAACTGACCTGATCTGGGACTACTTGCATATTTTGACAAGATATTTACAATACCTTTCATTCCTCCATTCCGGGTTATGATATTTACCATTGCTCCAATCAGCATAGAGAAAATAATAATTGCCATATGTCCACTTTCTGTTAAGGCCTCAATGATATATGTATCAACTATGGCAAACAATCCTTTAAAAATGGCCATAAACAATGAACTGTCCTGATACCAGAACATGGTTGCTGTTCCAACCAAAATACCAATAAATAGAGCTGTGAAAACTTCCTTAAATATTAATGCAAAAAGAATGGCAATAAGAGGAGGAATAACCGAAAACCAAAGTGGAATAGGAGTAACTTTTTTAGTAAAGCTATATTCCGATATTTTTATCTCAAAATTTTGATTCTGATTGAATTTATATTTAAAACTGGCAATTCCTTTTATCACTCTAACCACGATAGGCTTGTCATTCACTTTTATTGTAACTGGATAACCCTCATAAACCTTTCTGAATTCCTGATTTTTAAAATTTATTTTAATTTCTGTTTCTATTCCTTTAACGATTACATTGGTCATTTCTATGCTTACATCATTTTTGTTAAGCTTAGGAGCATCTGTAATATCGGTTGCTTGAGCTAATGTTAGAAATGAAAATGCAATTAAAATGCTGAAAAATATTTTTTGTATTAAAAAATTCATGAGCAACTATCGTATAAAAAATTACATCTCTAAAATAGAGAAAAAAAAGAAATTTATATCTTTTTTTTGATCTTGTAAATCAGATTTGGTTTAAGTCATAGAATGATAAATGTATCAATTAAAGCGTATAATGACTTTTAGAATATTTAAAATATTTGATTATTAGTCTGTTAATTCGATGTTAAAGTCTGATTTAAATTTTGATTTTAAGCGAAAAAGAGTTAATTTGGATTTAAATATTTGAATCATGGGAATGTATCTCGATTTTGATTTTTTGAATATTGAACACGAAAATCTAGCTCCCAAACAAGGTCGGATACTCATATCAGAACCATTACTTTCCGATACGTATTTTAAACGTTCGGTAGTAGTTATTACAGAGTATTCGGATAAAGGAGCAGTAGGTTTTGTGTTGAATAAATCTGTTGATATACCTATTAATGAGGTGCTTTCTGATTTCCCAGATTTTAATGCAAATGTTTATGTTGGAGGTCCTGTAGCTAAGGATACAATTCATTTTCTTCATACTCTTGGTGAACTGGTTCCCGGGGCGGTTCATGTTTTGGATGATATTTATTGGGGTGGGGATTTTGATAGTTTAAAAGACCTGATCAAAGAAGGAATTGTTAATCCATCGCAGGTTCGGTTCTTTCTTGGATATTCAGGATGGAGTCCAAATCAATTAGAAAATGAAATTGAGGATAATGCATGGCTTGTAACCCTAGTACCAGCATCAAAAATCATGTCGGCCGATAAGGATATCTGGAAAAGAACATTAGACGAGCTTGGCAAAGAATACAAAGTGTGGTCAAACTTTCCCGAAAACCCTACAATGAATTAGATTAACTGTTTTTAAAAGCAGTCATGTTTAGTTTTTCGACAAACTGGCGGGCAATATGATTAAAATACCTCCTGTCTTTATAAGCCAAAACCCATCTTAATCCTAATATGCTGTTAGTAAAAAATACTTCATCAGCATTTAACAGTTGCATTTCGTTTATAGATTTTTCAAAATTTATTTTTAATCCGTTCATATTAGCAATTTGAAGTATTTGCTTACGCATGATTCCGGCTACAGGTCCGTCTTTTAAAGGAGGTGTAGAAATTGAATCTCCCTTAACCAAAAATATATTTGAGCTTATTCCTTCAACAATATTCCCATTTTCATTCACAAGAATACAGTCATCCAGGTTATTTTCTTTTGCATATATTCCTGCCATCACATATAGCAATGCATTAGAAGATTTTAAATTTGCAAAATCATTAAGAGGTTTTTTTATTTCATTAAAAATATCAATGACAAAACCCTTTTGGTTTAATTCATAATGATCATTTTCGATGAATTCAGTTTCGCATAAATACGAAACATTATTATCTGTTGGTGTATATTTTCCTCCTTCATTTCTAAAAACACTTAAACGTATACGAACTCCCTGGTAAAGTTTATTTTTGTGTAAAAGTTTAATAATCTCTTTTTCAACAAATCCTGTTTCAATGGTAGTTGGAATTTCCATTTTCAGAATTTTCATTCCATACTTTAATCGGGTTAAATGATCGTCGAAAAACTGGATTTCAGTTCCATTGGCATGCATGGTTTCAAATAATGCATCGCCATAACAAAATGCCCTGTTTTTAAAGCTCAATCCAAACTCATCTTTGAAATGATATGCTCCATTATATAATATGAATGAGTTTATTGCCATTTTTGAAAATGTAAATTCTAAAAATCAAACACCAAATTACAAATAATCAGAATATTTTAAACGTTTAGCAAATTAACCTGATGTAATTTTGCGATGCTATAAACCTGGTCTTTGTTATTTGGTCTTTGGTCTTTGGTCTTTGTTATTTAATATTAGATCAACGTAACTTTTTATATTTTCGTTTAGCCCAACTTTTATTCCTTGAACTCCAGCTTTTTCTGCACATTCAACATCGCGCATTTTATCACCAATCATGAATGATTTTGAAGGATCAATATCGAATCGGGCCAGTGCTTTTTCAATCATCAGTGAATTTGGTTTACGACATAAACAATTTTCATTATTGCTATGATGTGGACAATAGTATATCTCGGTTAATTCAATACCAACTTTTTTTAATTCATCAGTAAAATAATTGTGTATTTCTTTAACATCATTATGTGTATATAAGTTTTTCGAGATTCCTCCCTGATTCGTTATTAGAATTAACAGGTAACCATTGTCGTATAAGGTTTTTAAGTTTTCCAGAACACCATCGTTTAACTTAAACTCGCTTACATGATATGTATAATCACCCGGATCATGATTAATAACTCCATCTCTATCTAAAAAAACTGCTTTATTCATAGTTAGAAGTTAAAAAGCTGATTAATAAAGATGTTAATTAATTTTGGATCGAGAATTAATGGGAAAAGAAATCCAAAAACGGCACCAATAAAATGAGCGTCATGATTTATGTTGTCTTTTTCACCAGCTCGACGGCTCATGTAATGCGAATACCCTAAATATAAAACTCCAAATACAATTCCCGGAATAGGAATTATTGCATAAAAATATAAATTAGCTAATGGCTGAAAAAAGATGCTTGTAAAAACTACTGCCGAAACGGCTCCTGAAGCACCAATAGAATTATAAAACTGATTGTCTTTTTGTTTTTTAATTGTAGTTACGGTTGCAAAAATCATACTTATAAAATACAATAATGCATAAGATAGTATGGCTGATTTTATTATTCCGTTTGCAGCAAGTTGGTTAAAAATATTTTCTACTGATTTTCCAAAAGAAAACAATACAAACATATTCACAAATAAATGCACCCAGTCGGCATGTAAAAAGCCATGTGAAATAATTCTGTACCATTCCTTTTTATGATAAACGGCATATGGATTTAGTTGAAGTTTATCGAAAATATCCCTTCGGCTAAATCCTATAACAGATATTATTGATGTAATTATTATAAGTAGAATGGTCATAATTTAATTTTTAGTGAAGAATTTTATAAACTAGTTCTTTTAATAATTCTCCATCCGGTGTACTTACATTATTATGTCCTTTAGATTTTAGGTCATACTCCCTAAGCAGACTAATAATCTCAACAGTTTTAGCAGGATTATAATTTTTTGCAGCTTTTTCGTAATCTCCAATAAAGAAAGGATTTACCTTTAAAGTAGATGCTACACTTCTTTTGTCGCTTTTATTTTTAATAAAATGATAGGTTAATACCTTGCTATAAAAATGATAAAGCGTAGCAATGGTCATTGTAAACGGGTTATCTTTCGTATTGCGACTAAAATAATTAACAATGCGGTTAGCTTTTAAAACATTCTTTTGGGTGAGTGCTTTATGTAATTCAAAATTATTGTAATCCTTACTTATACCTATATTCTTTTCAATATGTGTAGTTGTTATATTAAATTCACCATCAGGGAGAGTAATAATTAACTTGTCTAACTCATTGGCAACTTTACTCAAATCATTACCTAAATATTCTGTTAAAAGCATTCCTGCGCCCGGATCAATTGTTCGGTTCTTGTTTTTTAAATATCCATTTATCCATGCAGGAACTTCGTTGTCGTAAAGTTTTTTTGATTCGTATAAAACCCCTTTTTCCTGTATCGCTTTGAATAGTTTTTTTCTTTTATCAAGTGTTTTATACTTATAATTGATAACCAGCAATGTTGATTTTAAGGGATTTTCAGCATAATGAATCAGGTCGTCAATATTCTTAATGTTTTGAGCTTCCTTTACAATAACAACCTGATAGTTCGCCATCATAGGGTATCTTTTAGCCGAATTGATTACTGTATGTATTTCAGTATCTTTCCCATACAAAACAGTCTGGTTAAAAGATTTCTCAGCTTCTGTTAATACATTGTCACTGATGTATTTTGTTATCAGATCGATAAAGTAAACTTCTTCGCCAGATAAAAAATAGACAGGTTTGTAGATTTTATTTTTTAAGTCAGAAATAATTTGCTCAAAAGTCATCATTAAGCTTTATTAAAAACGCAAGTGTTTAACCGATTCTTTATTTTCTTTGATCTCTTTTAATGCTTCAATACCTATACGGACATGAGCTTCAACAAATTGTTTTGTAACCAGCTCATCACTTTTCGATGTTTTAATTCCTGATGAAATCATAGGTTGATCAGAAACCAACAAAACAGCACCTGTTGGTATTTCATTGGCAAAACCGACAGTAAAAATAGTTGCAGATTCCATATCAATAGCCATCGATCTGGTTTTCTGTAAATATTTCTTGAAACGCTCGTCGTATTCCCACACCCTTTTGTTTGTTGTAAAAACTGTTCCTGTGAAATAGTCCATTTTATGATTTCGAATTGCAGTTGATACAGCCATTTGTAATTTAAATGCCGGAAGGGCAGGAATTTCAGGAGGTAGGTAATCATTTGATGTACCTTCACTTCGTATGGCAGCAATTGGTATAATAAAGTTTCCCAGTTCGTTCTTCCTTTTTAAGCCGCCGCATTTTCCTAAAAATAAAGCTGCTTTGGGTTTTATAGCACTTAGTAAATCCATAATAGTTGCTGCATTTGCACTGCCCATTCCAAAATTAATCATGGTTATTCCATCCGCTGTGGCACATTGCATGTTAGCAGTTGGGTCTTTAATTTGCACATTATTCCATTCGGCAAATAATTTAAGATAACGCGAAAAATTTGTTAAAAGGATATAATCACCAAATTCATTTAAAGGGCATCCTGTATATCGGGGTAACCAATCTTTTACTATTTCTTCTTTTGTTTTCATAGGATGGTATTTTGTTTCTTTTCTTTCTTATTTTTATAACATCATTTAATAAGCCCGTTTTATGAAGAGCTTAAATTTACCAACTTATTCATTCAATATAAAATTAATAGAGCAAAGAAAATACATTTTTGATTTTATTCGAAAGAAATTTGTGATATTAACACCTGAAGAGTGGGTTCGGCAAAATTTTCTAAGATTCTTAGTTGAAGAAAAAAAATATCCTGCTTCGCTAATAGCTGTTGAAATGGAGTTTAAGCTTAATAAATTATCAAAGAGGAGCGATGCTGTTGTTTATAATAAACAATCCAAACCATTTTTAATCATAGAATTTAAAGCACCGGAAGTTAAAATTGATCAGAAGGTATTCGATCAGATTGCCAGGTACAACATGAAACTAAATGTTGATTATCTGATTGTTTCGAACGGATTAGACCATTTTTGTTGTAAAATTAATGCTGAAAACAATGACTACCTGTTTTTAAAAGATGTTCCGGAGTTTAATCAAATTGTTTTATAAAAAAGAATAGGCTATTTTTCTTTGTTTAACAATTGAAACATAAACTCATCTTTTCTTCCTTGAGGGAAAATAAGCCAATCACGTTTTGTCCCAATAAGTTTAAACCCTTTACTTTGAAATAAACTTAAACTATCAAGGTTGTCTTCTGTAATATTGCAATAAAGTTGATGTAATTGCAAGGTGTAAAAACTATATCTTATTAAAATATCGAGGGCATCAGATGCATACCCTTTTTTTCTATCAGATTCTTTCGCTATGAGAATGCCAATGCCAGCTCTCTTGTGTATAGGCTCGAAATCAAAAAGATCAATGGAGCCTATAGTTTCTATTTCTTGTTCATCAGTTTTTTCAATCATTAAGCGCAATTGCTTTAGTTGGAATATATCCTGATGAGAATTTTCAATGTATTGTTTAACAACGTACTTTGAAAAAGGAGTAAAGGTATTACTCAGTTGCCAGATTGAGCTGTCATTTTCCCAGGAATAAATTAAGTCAGCATCATTAGGTTCAATGGCTCTGAGTCTGGTTTTTTTTCCGATGAGTATGTTCAGGTTTTTAGCTTCCAAATTTTTTATTTTTAAAAAATATTAATGATTTGCAGAGGTAATTTCTAATCTGATAATATCCTCTTGTCCAAAACCATCTTTGACATATTTAGAAATATATGCATTTTTGCCATCTTCCAGAGGGTAATAAAATAAATCGTCGTCTGTTGTATTTATAGGATAGCCTATGTTTGAAGGAGCAGACCACATATTCTTATCTAATTGCTGCGAATAAAAGATGTCAAATCCTCCCATATTATAATGGCCCTGAGAACTAAAATACAATATCTTTTCTTCCTTGCATATTATTGGAGTTTCTTCGTTGAAAGGAGTATTAATCTCGCTCCCCAGATTTATGGCTTCGCCCCAATCGTTTGTTTTTTCATCAAATTCACTTTTGTAAATATCAGTTCCACCGAATCCACCTTTTCTGTCACTTATAAAATATATGGTTTTACCATCACAGGAAAGGGATGCAAATGTTTCCTGAAATTTAGAATTTATGTGTTTATTTAACTTTTCGGGAGTTGACCATTTAACCCCATTTAAACGGCTAATATAGATATCGCTATTAAAATTATCGTCTTTATAAAGTAATAGTGTTTCACCATTGTGAGATAAAAAACAGGTATAGTAATTGCCATCAGAATTTAAATCCGGTGTAATATTTATAGGATTAGTCCATTTACCATCAATTTTTTTTGTATAAAAAATGGCATCGTAAAACTTTAATTTTGATAAATAAACCATTGATTTTTCATCAGAAGATATTACTGGTCTGATATTAGAAAACTCATCATTAATTAATGCACCAATATTAATTTCGTTAATGTTGAGAGGATTATTTATTAACTCCCGCGCAGCCTCGCAGGATTGAATTTGTTTATATACATAATCGATGTTATAATCTTTTTCTGTTGAGACTAAATCTTTAAACTTCTCGAAAGTCTCAATTGCCTTATCAAGTTGATTGCTATTTTGATATGCACATGCCAGATAAAAAAGTGTCCCGTATGGTGCTTTAGTTTCTTTGAATGATCCCTCTTTTATCGTTTTTGTCATGTCTTTACATGCTTCCTCAAGATAAGGGATTGATTTGTCTTTTTGCCCTGGAATTTGCAAGTAACATTCTCCAATTCGATGGTTTATGTATGCATTATCCAAACCATTTTTATAAAGGTTAAGATAAAGGGATAATGCTTCGTTATAATCTTCGAAGAGAACATAATATTCAGCATCGGCGAAGGCTTCTTTTAAGGCATCTTTGTATTGCGAAAATGATGCGAAAGATGCAATAATACTAATTAAAGCAGTTAATAAAATCTTTCTCATAAGATGATTAGGTAAGTTTAATTCCAAGAGGGCAATTTACTTACATTAAATAAAAAATGCCAATTTATAAGTTTAATTATAGCTTATTATTTTTATTTTCTTTATTCCGTCTGCGATTGAAATATATAATAATTATTCCAAGGAAAATACCAGCAATAGTAACATAAAGAATCATCCACATATTTTTCTCTTCATTGCCTTTTAATGCTAATGGAGATTCTTCAAGTTGAGTTTCAACTTCTCCTGTAGCTTTTGATGCAATAAGCATTCCTTCCATTAACGCAAAGATTTGTTTTAGTTCTTCCGGAGTATATTTATTTGTACTTATGAGATAATTCCTAAAATCATTCATTGTAACCAAATCAATCGTTGCAGCATCAATATCAGTTAATATATTAACCAGATCGGTATGTAATATCCGCTCAAGATTTGCTAATAAAGTTTGGGTAGATACTCCTGAATTTTTCAGATACTCTTCAAGCAACTTAATAATATCTAAATGATTATAATTGTTAGTCTCAGATTTTAATTCGAGATGCTGAATAACGGCTAAATTAGAATTAAAATTATTTTTATTCTTATTTACAGAATCCAATACCTGTTGTAAGTCCCCTTTGGCTAGTTTCAGTAAAGCAGATATAAATTCAGAAGTATTATCTGTTGAATTTATAGCCAAAGCTATTATAAGGGCTTGTGCTTGTTGTTTGGATAGGCCAAGAGCTGCAGCTTTTGTATATATTAGATTTATTAAGCTTTCAACTGAGCTTGCCGATTCAATTTCAGAAGATTTAATAATAGTTTTAAATGCGTTTGAATTAAAAGCATATATTTCAGTTAATACTTCAGCAAAATTGTTCGTAATTGGAGTATGCAAAACAATAAGCTCTTCGTTTTTAACATTATTGTATTTATCAACCAGTTTGAAATTTAACTTGCTTTTTTCACCTTTTGGTTCATACTCATATACAAAGCTTTCTTTCTTAATATCAAATGTTTCAGTGTTTATTAATTTATTATCCACAAAAGTTTCAACAAACAACTTAGAACCTTTTTCAACAGAAAGTTTGATTTTAACTATTTTTTCCCCGTTTGCTCCCAGACTCACAATTTTTTCTGTAATACTTAACTCAGCCCGGGTATCTTTTGGTAAATATGAAACAGTAATTTCTTCTGTTTTAACATTATTATTTTTATCGATAAGCTTAAATTTTATTTTGCTTTCACCAATTAAGGGCTTATACTCATAAATAAATTCATCCTTTTTAATATTGAATTCTTCAGAATTTATTAGCTGATCTTTGTAAAAAGTATTAACATAAAGTTTGTTCCCTTTTTGAAGAGATAGTTTAATCTTAATATTATCCTGATCAGTATTTATGAGGTTAGTATCAATAATAATAGTTGGTTTCGATTGAGCCAATGCAAGTGTTTCAGAATCATCTTTTATCCTTGATTGAAATACTTCTTTGATATCATATGCAGCCGAAATGAAGTATTGTGTTTTGTTTTCGTCAAAAGAGCTTTCAAACAAAAGATGGTTAACTCCTAAAGGAGTTTGATACTGGTAATTCAGATTGTCTCTGTCAGGAGATAGTTTCGCAATCGTATCTTTATTGATTTTATTAATAATATGTATACTGAAATCTTTTTTATTTCTATCTTTTTCATTATCCATTTCAAGCACCCCCTCTACAAGAATGTTATTGTAATCAGGAATGTTAAATAACTGGAAGTTATAAATATCCTGTCCTCCAAATCCTTGTTGTGAGAATTGAGAACAGTACGCAAAACTTCCATTCTTGTATGGTACAAAAAAGATGTCGTCATCGGTAGTATTAATCGGGAAACCAATATTAACGGGTTCAGACCATTCGCCATTTTTATTAAGTTCCGAATAATAAATATCATAACCACCCATACCAGAATGACCTTCAGAACTGAAGAATAGTCTTTTACCATCAGGTGTTAAAAATGGAGTGTTTTCATTCCAACGAGTATTAATCACCGGACCTAAATTTAAAGCTACTCCCCATGTTGAGTCTATGGCTCTGTCTGATACATAAATATCAAGATCACCATATCCTTTATCCTCACGATTACTTACAAAATATAGCTTTTTACCGTCTGGAGATAGAGAGGCATGCGATTCCCAAAATTTTGTATTTATATTTTCACCAAGTTTTCGAGCTTTAGTCCATAATCCATTATTGAAATAACTCACATAAATATTGCCATCAAAATCATCGTCACGATAGATATAAAGTTCTTTACCGTTATATGATAAACCTGTAGTTGCACTATTATCGTCAATTCCTAATTGCCCCATCAGGTTTATAGGATAACTCCAATTGCCATTGGTATCCTTTTTTGAATAGAAAATAGCATCGTAAAACTGAAGCGAGGCAGTAAAGACTAATGTTGATCCATCTCCCGAAACTACGGCATTAAATTCATCAAATCTTGTATTTATCTTGTCACCAATGTTTTGAGCAATAAAATTTACAGGATTATACTGAAACTGTATTGCATTTCGACATGCATTAAACTGTTTATTTACATAATCAGTGTCGTAGATGTCTTTATTTGCTGTTTTTTGTGTTCGTGAAATAGCATTTTGAAATCCGGAATATGCATCAATTGCCTCATTTATCCTGTTATTTACTAAATAGGCATTTCCAAGATAGAATAATGCATCAACAGGAGCTAACTTTTCTGTGTAGGTATTATTCTTATAATTGAAAGTTGTTTTTTTTATAGCATTTTCGAGGTAGGGGATTGAATTTTCTTTTTGTCCTGGAATATGAAGATAACAAAAACCTATTTTATACATCACATTATAATTCAACGAATCAGCTTCGATTACCCTTAAAAACAAAGGCAAAGCTTCTTCATAGTCTTCATAAAAAAACCATGAATCAGCATCCAGAAACATCTCTTCAAGCTCATAATATTCTTGAGTATATGATTTGGATATAAATATAATGCTCAGTAATATAAGGGCAATTATCTTTTTCATAAAATTATTATTTGCAAAACCACGAAATTAGATAAAAATAATTAAAAATTTATGGATAGCATTATAATCTTCACTAAAATTATGTAAGCTTAAATAAATAATTGACAAAGCTTTAAAATTGAAAGATTAATTCGTGAATCTAAATTTACATCATGGATTTATTCTTCATCAGGGATGCTTTCCCTTTCGAATATCTGGATCCGATAAATGTCATTATCACCATATCCTGTTTCTTTAAATTTAGAGTAATAGGCTACTTCTCCATTTTTTAAAGGGAAAAAGAAAACATCATCGTCTGTAGTGTTAAATGGGAAACCCATATTTTCAGGTTTTTGCCAGCTGTCTCCTTGCTTTTTAGAGGTGAAAATATCAAATCCTCCAATGTTAAAATGTCCTTGAGATGAAAAGTATAAGGTCTTTCCATCTTCAGTTATAAAAGGAGTTGTCTCGTCAAAGATACTGTTTATTGTGGCTCCAAGATTTTCAGGAGCACCCCAGTTTCCTTCTGAATCTATCGTAGATTTGTAAATATCGAAACCTCCAAAACCTCCTTTTCGATTGCTTGTAAAATATAACGTAAGACCATCATTCGAAATACAAGTATGTACTTCAGCAGCACTAGTATTTATATTGTTGTTTAGTTTTTCAAGAGCTCCCCATAATCCATCATTGAACCTGCTGGTATATAAGTTATAATCATCATTATCGTTTCTGACAAGATACAAGGTATTGCCATCTTTCGTTAAGTATACAGGCATTATTGGGTTTTCGGAGTTAAAATCCAACGAAATATTTCTCGCAGGCAACCACCTGCCGTCACGTTTCTTCGATGAAAATATTCCATCGTAAAATCGAAGTTCACTGACATAAACAATTGTTTCCTCATCTTCTGAAACTAATGGTTTAATATTATTAAACTCACTATTAATGTTTTTACCTAAATTAGATTCAATAACACTTGTGGGGATTTTTGTTAATTCCAAAGCATTTTTACACGCAGTAATTTCGGCATTTACAATTTTATTTTGTTCATCATTTGATGGGTCAAGCAATTCTTTATACTTGTTAAATGAATTAATTGCATCTTGTAATCTGTTGCTAACCCTGTAAGCCATACCTAAGTACAAATAAGTCTCAATAGGAGCTTCTCTTTCATTAAAATTACCCACGCTGTAATTCGTTGAAATATTTTCAGAGGCTTCTTCTAAATATTTTATAGCATTTTCTTTTTGATTTGGGATGTGTAAATAACAAAAACCAATTCGGTGTTTTATATTGGCATCTCTTCTACCTGCATCATATAGTTCCAGAAAATGTTGAAGAGCTTCTCTGTATTCTTCGTAAATTAAAGAAAACTCACCATTTATGTATGCCCTTTTTAAATCTTTCTTTGTTTGAGATTGAGCTGTTGAGAAGAATGAAAACACAATAATTAAAGCTATTAAAAAACGATTCATAGCGATCATGATTATAACAAGTGAAAACAAATGTAATAATTTATGTTAATTTTTCGAAGAAAAGGGGAATTAATTAAAAAACAAAACATCAGTTTGTTACTGATGTTTTGTTCATGTTTTATGAGTTTCTTTTAAAGTCGAAATCTTCCAGATAATCCGAAATTCTTTTTAAGAACATTCCTCCCAGTGCACCATCAACCACCCTGTGGTCATACGCAAGAGATAAAATCATCATATGGCGAATTGCAATAGCATCTCCCGAAGGAGTTTCTATTACTGCAGGTTTTTTCACAATTGCACCAACACCTAAAATAGCTACTTGTGGTTGATTAATTATTGGAGTACCCGTTGTGTTCCCAAAAGTTCCAAAATTGGTAATTGTAAATGTTCCTCCCTGTATTTCGTCTGGTTTTAGTTTATTTTCTCGTGCCCTTGCAGAAAGATCATTCAGGCTGGCAGCAATTCCCATAAGATTTAATCTGTCGGCATTCTTAATAACAGGAACTATTAAATTACCTGAAGGCAATGCTGCAGCTATTCCTACATTGATATTCTTCTTCCTGATAATTTTATCTCCGTCAACGGATACATTAATCATAGGAAAATCTTTTAAGGCTTTTACTGTAGCTTCAATAAAGATAGGAGTAAAGGTTAATTTTACATTTTCTTTTTCAAGAATCCTGTCTTTATTCTTGTTTTTCCAGTTGACCATATTTGTTACATCTGCTTCAATAAACGATGTAACATGGGGCGATACTTGTTTTGAATGAACCATGTGTTCCGCAATTAGTTTACGCATACGATCCATTTCAATAATTTCGTAATCACCTCCGGAATAGATTTGTTCTTTACTTATTTGTGGTTTAGAGATTTGCTTGTCAGAAGTTTTTTCTTGTACTTGCATTTTAGCAGTACGATCAATTCCTGTATTACTTCTTGTGTTGATATAATTTAAAATATCATTTTTAGTAATTCTCCCTGTATTTCCACTTCCATTGATCCTTTCTAATTCAGATAAGGAAACATTTTCTTTTTCTGCAATACTTCGCACTAATGGAGACAAAAATTTCCCTTCCGGTGTTTTTGAAATAATTTGTTCACCTTGTTCTTCCAATGTATTGTTTGAAACCTCTTCTGTTGAAGGTGCTTTTTCAAAAACAGGTACATCAGTTTCAACTTTCTTTTCTTCAGAAACTTCTTTTTGATCAGAATCTGAACCATTTGTACTTATGATAGCAATAGTATCACCAACTTTGGGAATATCATTTTCGTTAAACAGGAGTTTTTCAATTATTCCATCTTGTGGAGCCGGAATTTCTGAATCAACTTTATCGGTGGCGACCTCTACGATAGATTGATCTTCTTCTACTTTATCGCCAACATTTACCAGCCATTTTGTTAAGGTAGCTTCAATTATTCCTTCACCCATTGCAGGTAGTAATATTTCAACTTTTGCCATTGTAATTAATTTAAACTTTTCGTAAATAATATGACCTAATTTATCGGCCAATTTGTTTAAAACCTCTAAGAAGGATTTTTAGATCGTTCCATATGGTATAGTTTTTTGCGTATGCCACATTGGAATTATAAATGAAAGAATCTGAAAACTCTTTCTTTGATACTAAATCGAGTGGTGTTAGTATTTCTTCCTTAATTTGAGGAAGGTTATTAGTGTTAACATCACCTTTTCTGTAATATCCTACCCAGGTTTTAAATCCTAACAAAACATTTACTGAATTGTTTATTGATTTAGAGGGAATTTTTAAGAAAAGCAATAATAAAGGACTGCAGATTAAAATAACAAATGAGCTAACAACATCAAAAATTCTTTTGTTAACTTTATTTTTTTGTTTTGAAATAGAGTTGATTTCTACAGTATATAATTCTCCGGCAGATTCTATGGAATTACTGCCAATAATAGATAAAGTATCAGGTTGTGCAATTTTAAAGTCGATATTAAAGTAAGATAATCGAAGCATTGCCGCAATGATTTGATTTGAAGGGATGTTTTTTGCGCAAAAAACAATCTCGTCAATTTTATGAATTTTTATAATTTCATCGAGTTGACTAATGGTACCAATATGATAACTTTCCTGGAATTCAACTGTTGGAGATACTTTACCAATTATATCCGGTTTTATTTCCGCTTCAAAGATTATTCGTTCGACTCTTTTAATTTCATCATTTAAACCTGCAATTACAATTCGAAGTTTTCTGTTCCGTTTGAATTTCTGTGGAAAGAATTTTATGAAATGAAGTAATACCCTGTTTATTAATGTGATAAAAAAAGCGAGGAATGATCCGATAAGTATTAATGCTCTTGAAAACCTTAAACTCTCAGGTAATAGTGCGTACAAAATTAAAATAACAAGTGTTCCTATTATTATTGCTTTAAATAATCTTGAAATTTTTATTTGCTTTGAATATCCTCCATTAAACCATATGCATATAATCCAAATAAAAATATATGAAGGCACAGCAAGCATTAGAAATTCTTCCGGGTAATGACCTTGTCCCTGGAACTTATAATTTTCCCAAATAGGTTTAATGAAGTAATAAGCCAAAAATATGCTGCAAATATCCAGAACAGGAAGAAACACTTTTTTAATAAATCGGGTTAAGACTGCAATAGCTGCTCTGAAATAGATAGCGGCATTTATAAGTGCAGTAAAGACCTTAATATTTTTAGTTGAGAAATGCTTTTTAGCAAAAATGATCATTGCATTGTAAAAAACATACACATAATTCAAACTTCCTTTTTTAGTGCTTTCTCCTTTGTAATGAATTATGGTTGTTTCGGGGTAATAATAGTTTTTAAATCCAGCTTTGGTTATTCTGTACGATAAATCAATATCTTCACCATACATGAAATAATCTTCATCGAGATACCCTGTTTTTTCTAATGTTTCTTTTCGAAGAAACATGTAAGCTCCAGGTAAGATTTCTATTTCATTTATCTCCTCATTACTTAAATGTCCCAGATAATATCTGGCAAACCTTTTCGATTTAGGAAATAAGCTTGCCAAGCCAAAAATTTTATAAAAAGCCACTTTGGGTGAAGGTAAAGCTCTTTTTGATTCAGGTAAAAACCTGCCTTTACCATCAATCATTTTCACAGTTAAGCCCCCGATTTCCGGATTTTTATCTGCAAAATAAATGCATTTCTCAAAGCTGTCTTCTTCAACTACAGTATCAGGATTTAACAATAAAATATATGGACCTGTTGCTTTTTTTATAGCCTGATTATTTGCATAGGAGAATCCTTTATTGTCTTTATTTTCAATGAGGTTTACTGTTGGAAACCTTTCTTTTATCATGGCACATGAACCATCTACTGAATTATTGTCAACTACAAAAATTTCTGCTTCAATATTTTTAATAGCATTAAAAACAGAAATTAAACATTGTTCAAGAAAATGTTTAACGTTATAATTAACAATAATAATAGAAAATTCAACCATTTATTTGATATCGTGAAATACAAATATAGTGATTTGAGTAATTAGTTTTGGAGTGATCTTAAATTTCCGGTATAAAAAAGGGCTGAAATACAGCCCCTTTGATTTTATGCGATTGCCATCATTTCTTTTATTGCTTTTGCGAGTCGTTTTACACCTTCAGTTGTTTTGTCTTTTGGCATAAACGAGAAGTTTATTCGCATAGTGTTTTTGCCACTACCATCACAATGAAACACACTGCCTAATACGAATGCTACATTATTTTCAATTGCTTTTTTGAAAAGAACTTCAGCATCCATATGTTCGGGTAAGGTCATAAAGAGGAACAGCCCTCCTTCAGGTTCAGTCCATTTTACTCCATCGGGCATATATTCTCTAAACGCTTTAAGCATATTGTCGCGTTTCTCACGATATTGAGAAATGATTGCTTTAAGATTTTCATCAAAATATCCCTTTTCGATATATTTATGGGCAATTTTCTGATTTAAAGTTGGAGTACATAAATCTGTTGATTGCTTTGCAGTTACAAATTTATCAATGATTTTCTCATCAGCTACAACCCAACCAATTCTGAATCCGGGAACAAATATCTTTGAAAATGTTCCAAGTAAAATCACATGACCAGTATTGTCTAATTCAAAAATCGTTTTTTGAGCTTTTCCCTCAAAGCGTACTTCACGATATGGACTATCTTCAACAATAAGAACATCATATTTTTTTGCAATGGCAATGATCTCCAATCTTCGTGACTCAGGCATTGTTATCCCTGCAGGATTTTGAAAATCGGGAATTATATAAATAAATTTTGGTTTAATTCCTTGCGATTTTAGATTTACCAATTTTTCCTCTAAGATGTCTGCTCGCATTCCTTTATCGTCGAATTTGATTCCAATCATCTCAGCTCCATAAGAATTAAATGCTCCTAATCCACCCAGATAAGAAGGAAGTCCGCAAATAACTTTATCACCTCGATTAATAAATATTTTTGACAATAAATCCAATCCTTGTTGCGATGATGTGGTAATAACTAAGTTTTTTAATTCAATTTTTAATCCTTGAGCAATATAACGGTCAACTAATGTTTGACGTAATTCAGTTACTCCTTCTGTTGCTCCATATTGCAAGGCTGCCGGGCCATCATTTTCAAGAACTTCGCATGATATTTCCTTTAGTTGTTCAATAGGAAATGATTCTGGTGCAGGCAGCCCCCCTGCAAAGGAGATAATTTCGGGCCGTTGAGTAAGTTTTAGAAGTTCACGAATGGCAGACTTCTTCATGCCTTTAATACTAATCGAATAAATTTGTTCTAAATCACTTATCATTATTGTTGTCCTCCAGTTTTTTAAAATTTCAAATTAAGCTTGTACGAAGCTGATGCGAAATTGCGAAAAGCATATGTGAATTACAAAAAAAGAAACCTGTTATACAAAACATAATATGAAATAATGAAGCAATTACAAAGAATACAGTTCGTATTTAAAAAGATTTTTGTAATTTAATGCAAAAATAGAGTAAGAAATTATAATTCATGGAGGCAAGAGAGAAAATAGTAGGTTCAAATACTTTAAAAGAGTTAATAAGTAAAAACATTTTACATTTTATCTCAGAAAGTATTATTGCAACAAATTTGAATGGTGAAATTGTATATTGGAATGTAGGTGCTGAACGAATATATGGATATGCTGAAGATGAAGTTTTGGGGAAGACACCAGCAATACTTTATCCAAATAGAAATGAAAAAAGATTAAGAGATGATTTAGATAAAATGTTGAGGGGAGTAGATTATAAAGGGGAGTGGGAAGGACGGAGAAAAGACGGACAAGTGGTTTGGGTAAATATTAAAATGTCAACTTTAAAGAATGATATTAATGAAATAGTTGGATTTATTGGTGTTTCATATGATATAACCGAACAAAAACAAATGGTGAAGGAGTTAATCCAAAGTGAAACTAAGTATCAAACTATTTTTGAAAATAGTGGTGAGGGTTTTTTTCTAATGACAGATACTTTTATTGATGTCAATAAAAAGGTGTGTGAGATCTTTGGTTACAAAAAAAATGAAATTATAGGTAAATCTCCTTTAGATTTTTCTCCTGAGAAACAACCAGATGGTTCCTTATCAAAGGAGATGGCTGCCTATTATATTAAGAAAGCAATAAATGAAGGGCAGGTTTCTTTTTATTGGCAACATTTAAATAGGGCAAAAAAAATAATCGAAACCTATATTACTATAACCAGAGTGAGAATTCGAGGTGAAAGTCTGTTAATTGCAATTATGCAGGACATGACAGAAATGCTCGAATACCAGGAAAAACTGAAAGCTAAAACAAGGGAACTGGCCCTGCAAAACGAAAAAGTGAGTAAGCTTAACGACGATCTGAGTGAAAGTAATGCGCGATTAAAAATCATAAATAAACAAATTGAACTGAACGAAAGAAAATTCAGAATGGCATTTATTACGAGCCCCGATTCAATTAATATCAACAGAATGAGTGACGGCTTGTACGTAGATATAAATGAGGGTTTTACAAGACTTACGGGATACACTGAAGACGATGTTAAGGGAAAAACTTCAACCAAACTGGATATTTGGGTTAACACCAAAGAAAGAAAGAAATTGGTAAATGGATTAAAAAAAGACGAGCACATTTCAAATCTTGAAGCACAATTTAGAAAAAAGGATGGTTCAATATCAACAGCTTTAATGTCTGCAAGTATAATTGAAATTAACGGAGAAAAACATATACTTTCAATAACCCGCGATATTTCTGAGAGGAAAGAACAAGAAAAATTATTAAAGGAAGCGATGCAAAAGGCTGAAGAAAGTGACATGTTAAAATCTGCTTTTTTAGCAAATATGTCGCATGAGATCAGAACTCCAATGAATGCAATTTTAGGTTTTAGTCAGCTTCTAAAGGAGAAAAAAATTGAGAAAGCGAAACAGGATAAATACCTGGATATTATAATCACCAGATCACAAAATTTACTTCAAATAATTAATGATATCATTGATATTTCCAAAATTGAGGCAAACCAACTGAATATTGAAATTCAGGAATTTTCGTTAAATAAATTATTGTATGAATTATTCACACAGTATGAAGCTGAACTTATAACTCAAAATAAAAGTGCTGTAACATTATATTTTAATTCCGATCTTGATAAGGCGGCAAGCTATATATTGTCTGATGAACATCGATTAAAACAAATACTTACAAATCTAATTAGCAATGCTATTAAATTCACTGAAAAGGGGAGAATCGAGTTTGGTTATAAGGTAAAAGGGTCAATACTTGAGTTTTTTGTCAGGGATACAGGAGTTGGAATCCCCAAAGAAGCTCAAAATAGAATTTTTGAAAGATTCAGACAAGCTGATGATTCAAATACACGTGAATTTGGTGGCACAGGCCTGGGGCTTTCAATTAGCAAGCAGCTTGTAGAATTGTTGGGAGGAAAAATTTGGGTTGAGTCAAAAGTTAGTGACGGTTCAACATTTTATTTCACAATATCATTTAACCCAATTGTTAAAGCTGAAAAACAAAACGGAACTCAAATTGAAGAGCAATATAATTTTTTCGGGAAAAACATATTGATTGTCGAGGACGATCTAATAGGCATGTTATATCTCGGAGAGCTTCTTGATAGCACAAAAGCAAATATTCTTAAAGCTGAAAGTGGTATTCAAGCTATTGAAATTTTTAAATCATATAAAAACATTGATTTAGTTCTAATGGATATCAATATGCCTCAAATGAATGGTAATATCGCTACCAAAGAAATAAAAAAAATAAAAAAATCGGTACCTGTTATTGTACAGTCTGCATTTGCAATGCCAAATGATAAAAAAGAAAGTTTTAAACATGGATGTGATGATTTTATTACCAAACCAATTGATGGTAGATTATTACTTTCTATGATAAAAAAATTTCTCCATTGAGAGATTCAAACTGATTGCTAATCTAAAAATTTAGGAGAGTCTCATAAAAAATAACTACCTTTAATCAAATACTTTTATAGTGAATACCTATGAAAAAAATTTTACTTATAGAATCTGATTTAAAATTACTGACTCAAACACAAGATTTTTTAAGCAATAAGAATTTTGATGTAATTACTACATCTGAGGGTGCTTCAGGTATTCAAAAAGCTCTTGAATATTTACCAGAAATTATTTTGTGCGATTCAGATGTTCCCGGTTTAAATGGATTTGAAATTTTTAATACCTTATTACAAATAAACTCAACAGCGATTATTCCTTTTGTTTTTTTAATGAATAAAGCATCAAGTGAGGATGTTCGAGCTGCAATGAACCTGGGGGCCGATGATTATTTGGAAAAACCTTTTAATCAGAATGATTTACTTAAGTTAATTGAGATTCGATTAGAAAAACAAGAAAAAATTATTGGCTTAGCAGACGAAAAGTTCAATACTTTAATGGAATATTCTACCGATGGTGTTTTTATTTATCAGGATGAAAAGCTTTCGTATGTGAATAAAAAATTCTGCGATTTTGTCTCCTATTCCAAAAGGGAACTAATAGGAATGAACCTTGTGAATATTATTTATAAAGATGATATTCACCTTGTAATAGATAAAATCAGTCGTTTACTTAAAGGCATACATAAGGATATTCAAACAGAATTTCGTGCAATAAGTGGCGATCAAAAAATCATTAAATTTATTTTATCAGGAAGCACTATTAGTGTAAAAGGGAAAAAAAGCATTATTGGGACAGTTAAATTAAAAGAGGATATTGTCAACGGAGCTTTTGTGCCAAAAAAGTGTGATCTGAATATTACACAACGAGAAAAAGAAATACTACAACTAATTTGTGAAGGATGTTCTAATTCCGAAATAGCCGTAAAATTAAACATCAGCGATCGCACTGTTGAAGGTCATCGGGCAAACTTATTAAACAAAACTGAAAGCCGAAATACTGCAAGTCTTGCTGTGTTTGCAATTAGATTCGGTTTTTATCAACTGACATAAAAGTTCATCACGGGTATTTATACCTGAAAAGTAATTGTTTCCACCCAAGTTTTAAAATTTCGAATTAGTATTAGTCGGACAATAAACTAGTTGGCTTGTTAATCGCTAATTTTTAGCAGGTATTTTTACCTACTTGAATCTTCACGTGTTATTTCGCTAAATTAATCATGAAATCTGAAATATATTTGATTCTAAATATAGAACTGAAATGATGAACCACAAATTACTAATCATAGATGAATTGTCACCTTATCTTTTTTTTATAAAACGATTTTTACTAAACGAAAGTTATCAGGTAACTGCTTTAGATACGGAAAAAGAAATTCTGGAATTGGTAAACAAAAATGAGTACGATCTAATCCTTATTGATGTTCAAATGAATAAAGGGGAGGGATTAGAGATTTTAAAAAGATTAAAAATGGAATTCCAAATTTCAGCGCCAATAATTGTTATTTCGGCGGTTAAACACATTAACGAAATTGAAAAAGCTTTTGATTACGGAGCTTACGACTATTTAATAAAACCTTTGAATTTGAGAGATTTAAAAAATAAATTGAGTAATGCTCTTGAAAAGGATAAATTGAAGAAAGGACATCATGTTTAAAGAAACTTTAAATACTAGAAAATCATTTTTAATTTATAGAATTGGCGACAATTTGTTTGCTTCCGATTCTGATCAGGTGCGAAATATTGTTGATACAACATTTATTGTAAAAGATTCAGAACAACAATCCTTGATTATAAATATAAATGGGAAAGAGATACCTGTATTTAATATATCTGAAATAATAGGAAATAAAAAGCCTGAAAGTACCAATCAGCTTATAATTGTAATGGAAATTAAAAATTATAAATCTCAGATAACTAGTTTTATTGTTGATGAGGTTAAGGAATTGATCGATATTCAAAACGAAAATTGTATTAAAATACCAATGAATGAAATTAAATATTGTGAAAGATATATTAATAAAATGGTGAAAATAAACAATGAATTTATTGGGATTCTGGATATAGAGAATTTGGTGAACTCAGAAGTTGATGTAATAAAAAATCAATTCTCAAAACAAAAACATGCGATATGTCAATAATCTATTATTTAGTCAAATTAGTCGATTAAATGAAGTTGGAGTAAATAAAAAGATTTAAATTACGATCAATTTAGATAAGCTGCAGCTTAAGAAATAATTTTTGAAGATGGAAATGGAGGATAATAATAATTTAAATTGGGGTTCGAAAAAAATCCTTATTGTAGAAGATGATATTTTTAGTGCTGAATATTTAGTAGAAGTGCTTGCCGAAACCAATGTTCAGATCGTACTGTCAAAGAATGGATTAGATGCGGTTGAGAAAGTAAAGAGTATTCCTGATTTTGATTTGATACTGATGGATATACAATTGCCGGGGATTAGTGGAGATAAAGCTACCAAATTAATAAGAGAGTTTAATAAAGATATTCCAATAATAGCACAAACTGCTCACGCAATGTCTAATGATAGAACAAAATATCTTAGTGCCGGATGTAATGATTACATTGCAAAACCAATATTAATGACAGACTTGTTTCTTATATTAAGAAAGTTTCTATAATCCTTTAGAATGGAATAACAGTCGTCTTTCAACAAAGTTAAAAACTTAATTCTTTGAAATTTAATAGGATTAAATTCTTTCCTCAGAAATTTATAATTAACTTCGTAATTAGTAAGTAATGTTAAACAATGTTTAGCTTTTATTTATTAGTTTGTTGTTGTAAGGAGGCTGTAAAGCCTCCTTTTTTATAATCAGGTATTTATACTTGAAAAAGAAATAATAAAATTTTGTTTATTTGTTACATTATAATTGCACAATTTTTTTATAAAATTTGATATATGCCAACTCAAGGTAAAATATTAATTGTTGATGATGTTTCTACTCATTTGTTATTGCTTCAGACCATATTACATGATGAAGGATATGAAACTGAAATTACAGATGACCCAAAATCTGTTGTAGACTTATTGTTAAAAAAAGATTTTCAGGTTATTTTGCTTGATATCATGATGCCAGGAATGGATGGTTTTCAGGTTTTAGAGAAAATAAAATCAAATGAAGAGCTTTCTTGTGTTAATGTTATTATTATTTCTGCTAAAACAGATTCGTGGAGTATAAAAAATGCACTTGATCGGGGTGCTTTTGATTATATTACAAAGCCAATAAACATTCAGGATGTTAGAAATAAAGTTAAATCTGCAATGATTGAAAGTATTTTATAGTACAAGGATTAGGGTTTTAATGATTAAAAATGGGGGTTACTAAAGTTAACCTCTGTTTTTTTTATTTTTAATCTGATTTTCTTTTATTTGTATTATTTTTAATAAAAAATGAACCATCAATTTTAAAAATTTTAAATAGAAACCTATGAGAAGATTTACTTATTTATTCGTTCTTTCGTTGATATTTCCATTTTTCGTGGAAGCTCAAGAAGAAATTGAAAAGCTTTCAGTTGATTTTAGTGGATATGTTGGCTATAGTTTTTTTATTGACACATATGAATCGTCCGACACCCGGGATGGCTTAGTTTATTTATATCCCCTGGCAGAAGATTTAGACATAAATGGCGATGATCTTAATAAAGATATTGACGCACAAATGTTAGCTATAGAATCTCGTGCCAGACTCACAGCTTCTGGCTTAAGTGCTTTTGGAGCAAAATCAAAAGCTGTTATCGAAGGCGATTTTTTGAGTACCGCTCAAAGTTATACCCGCTTATTTAGACTTCGACATGCTTTTATTCAACTGGATTGGGCAAAAGGCGAATTAATTATGGGACAAACATGGCATCCTATGTTTGTTACAGGATGCTTCCCGGGAGTATTTTCGTTCGGAGCAGCAGCCCCTTTTAATCCGCTTAGCAGGGCACCACAGATTAGATATACATTTATGCCAACCAAAAATTTTGATATTATGGGAGCTTTGTTATATCATGGTGATTTTGCAAGTTCGGGGCCCGCAGATGCTCAGCAGAACTCGGGAGTTCCTGATATGCAATTCCAGTTCAGATTTCATAACGACTTTATTTATACTGGATTTACTGCTGGGTATAAATTATTAAAACCTCGTAATGAAACTGTTCTTGGTGAAAAAACTGAAAAAATGATAGGTAGCTATAATTTACAAGCCTTTGCAGCTTTCAAAACCAAGCCTGTTACTGTTAAACTTGAGGGAGTTTATGGTCAAAATCTTTCTAATTATGTAATGTTAGGAGGCTATGGTGCAGATGTAGATCCATATATGGTAGGCAATGAAGATTATTCATATGTTAATTTAAATACTCTTTCAATTTGGTCAGAGGTAAGCACTAACTTTAAAAAACTTAACGGAGGAATATTCTTTGGTTATTCACAAAATTTGGGAGCTTCAGAAGATTACTTTTCCTTAACAACTCCAACATTAGCTTATGCAAGAGGGGAAAATATTGATCATATATTAAGAATCTCGCCAAGAGTGGAGTATACTTCAGGTAAAATTACTCTAACTCTAGAGCACATGTTCTCAAGTGCTGTTTATGGAACTACATTTGATTCAAAACAAAAGGCTACAGATAAAGCTGATCCAACAAGTAATCATAGAATTATTTTTGGTGCTAAATATTTCTTCTAATAATTTTCAGGAATTAGAAACAATAAAGGAGAGCCATATGCTCTCCTTTTTGCATCGTTTAAATTATATTGGTTTTTCTTATTGTGTCTTTAAATTAATACAACGGCTAATAACCATTTTACATGCATTATTATTTCCAAGTTCACAAGCTTTATGGAAATCATCGCAAGCCTCAACATCCTTAAGCTGCTTAATATAAATCATCCCCCGGTTATAATATGCAAAGGGATTTTCTGGATCTAAATTAATTACAACATTAAAATCTTTGACAGCCTCTTCGTACTCATTGGTCTGATAATATAAAAAACCACGATAAAGATACACGTTTGGATTCTTATCATTAAGTTGTATTGCTTTGGAATAATCATTTAAAGCTTCTTCATTTAAGAAAAGTTTCTGATAAGCAGCACCCCGGTTAACGTAAACTTTATTTTCGAATAGCTTGTCGTTAATGCCTTGTCCTAAGTCCAGTGCACGATTTAGATCTTCAAGAGCATCATCGTATTTACCTTTGTGAATATTCACAATTCCTCTGGTTAAATAAAACTGTGGATAATCTGAATTTTTCTTAATCGCATCTTCAATAATTTTTCCTGCTCCTTTATAATCTTCAAGGGTAATTAATAAATTGGCTTTACTGTCAAGAGCAGGGGCATACGATGGCAAATAATCCAGTGCTTCATCAAATTTTTCCATGGCCTCATCGAATCTTTTTAATTTAACGAGATCATTTCCTGAATCAACAATAGATTTTACATCGGCCTGGGAAAAAACAGTTGCGTTTATGGTTACGAATAATGAAAATAGGAGGAGTATATGCTTCATTTTGCAATATTTTAACACAGATGCTTTATTTGGTGAAAATAATAAATATTTTTCAATTTTGTAAGCTTAAATGGAAGATTCAAACAAAGTTCTATTAACAATTGACCTTCCTAAGGTTATTTCATCAGCATATTCCAGTTCATCACCAATAGCAACACCTCTTGCAAGTGTCGTAATTTTTACGTCGTAATTTTTAAATTTTTTAAACAAATAAAAATTAGTTGTATCACCTTCCATGGTTGTGCTTAATGCTAGAATTAATTCTTTAACACCTCCGTTGCTAATCTTTTCCTGGAGACTATCAATTTTTAAATCACTTGGCCCAATACCATCCATCGGCGAAATGATTCCTCCAAGAACATGGTATAGTCCATTAAATTGATGCGTATTTTCTACAGACATAACATCTCTGGCATTTTCAACAACACAAATTACCGAAGAATCACGTGATGTATTGCTGCAAATATTACAAATATCTGTATCTGAAATGGTATTACAGCTTTTACAATGTTTTATTTCGTTTCGGAGTTTTATAATGGTTTCACCAAAATGATTTACATCTTCTTTATCCTGATTTAGCAAATGCAATACTAATCTTAATGCTGTTTTCCTTCCAATTCCTGGCAATTTTGCAAATTCATCAACTGCACTTTCCAATAACTTTGATGTAAAATTCTGAATATTCATTTTGTGTTAAATGGTTTATTTTCTCCAAAAATAATATCTAATAGGGCTATTCGCAATTTTTTTGTAAGATTGTTTTATTAATTATATGATAATACGGGCTTGTTTTTTATTCAAATCAATTTATGTTTAGGTTAGTTAAGGCATTTTAATTATTTTAGGCCCTTAAAACTGCGAAAATATATGTCTCCATATCTCGTACTAGTAATTATTGCAGCTTATTTTCTTGTTCTTATTTCAATTTCTTATTTCACGAGCAAGAATGCCAATAACGATGCTTTTTTTCTGGGTAACAGAAAATCGCCATGGTATATTGTTGCTTTTGGAATGATAAGTGCTTCTTTATCAGGAGTTACATTTATTTCTGTTCCTGGATGGGTTGTTAATAGCAACTTTTCTTATATGCAATTGGTGTTGGGCTATTTAATTGGATATGCAATTATTGCCAATGTTTTAATGCCCATGTATTATCGATTAAATTTAACATCTATTTATACCTATCTGGGTCAACGATTTGGAAATTATTCATACAAAACCGGAGCTTCATTTTTTTTATTGTCGAGAGTAATAGGGGCATCGTTTCGTTTATTCTTAGTAGCAAATGTGCTTCAAATAGTTGTCTTTAATAGTATTGGAATTCCTTTTTGGATAACAGTTGTAATTACTATTTTACTAATTTGGTTATATACTTTTAAAGGAGGCATAAAAACGATAATTTGGACTGATACCTTACAAACCATTTTTATGCTTGTAGCTGTTATTGCTACAATAATTTTAATTTCAAAACAATTGCAACTTAATTTAAGAGGTATTTGGGAAACTGTTGTTGAAAACGAACATTCAAAACTTTTTTATTTTGACAATTTCAAAGGGCCTAACTTTTTCTTTAAGCAATTTTTTGCAGGTGCATTTATTGCTGTTGTAATGACAGGTCTTGATCAGGATATGATGCAAAAAAACCTTAGTTGTAAAAATATTCATGATGCTAAAAAGAATATGTATTGGATGAGTATTTCTTTGGTTCCTGTAAATTTATTATTCATGTCGTTAGGTGTTTTACTGGTGGTTTTTGCTCAACAAAATGGAATTGCTATACCAGAACGAACCGATGATTTATTTCCACTAATTGCTACTCAAGGATATTTAAGCCCTATAGTTTCTATCTTTTTTATTATTGGGTTAATTGCTGCCGCATATAGCAGTGCTGATTCTGCATTAACTGCATTAACAACTTCCTTTACGGTCGATATTTTAAATCCTAAAAATAAATCTGAAAAAGAACTTAAGGCAATCAGAACAAAAGTTCATGTAGGAGTTTCTGTTTCCCTAGTAATTGTTATTTTAATATTTAATGCCATTAATAACGAAAGTGTTATAAGTGCTATATTCAGAGTAGCCGGATATACGTATGGTCCGCTATTAGGATTGTATGCATTTGGATTATTTACAAAATTTGAGTTAAAAGATAAGTTTGTGCCTATTGTGGCAGTAGTTTCGCCAATTATTTGCTATTTCTTAAATGCTAATTCAAAAATATTTCTTGGTGGTTATCAGTTTGGATTTGAATTACTAATAGTAAATGGATTGATAACTTTTATTGGATTATATCTAATCCGAAGAAAACAATAATCAGTTTGGAATAAGATTTGATTAGGATTTCATCTCTAGTTGTTAACCTTTTAAATTTATATTCAATGAAGATTATTATTACAAGCATTGTTATGCTTTTTGCAACTTCATCATTTTCTCAACAGGTTCAGGAGAATAAATTTTTTAATGATATTAGTGTGGATTATGGCATATTTGCCTCATTAAACTCAGATAAATATGAAAATCTGGTCGGTAATAAACTAAGTTTCCAGACATCCTGGTTTTTTATAAATGATTTTGGAATAAAAACAGGAGTATCATTTACAAGAAACTTGGAAGGAAGCAATATGTTATATTCTGTTCCGTTGCAATTGGTTTATAGAACTCCGGTTTATAAATCTTCCGAAATATACATTGATGCTATGTCTTTAACTGATCTTGTTTTTCAGTTCATCATTGGATTAATGCCAAAGCAATACGAGATTAGTATTGGAACAAATTTAGGTTATATTGAGCCAAACAATAATATATCCTTAGTAAGCATTAATAATGGATTCTGGCTTGAAGAAGGTTATAGCGCAGAACAAAGATTTGTATCTACTATCGATTTAGGTGTTAAAGGAAAATATAAGATCGGGCGTTTTGGAGTTGCAATCTCACCTGCTTTAAGTTATTTATTAACTAAGAATTTTAAGTATTACTCTGAGGTAAATCCTTATAAAGAGTATTATCCAACCATGTTTTTATCATTTACATTTGGATTATCTTATGAGTTTTAATTAGAAAAAACGCTCCTAATCCGGAGCATTTTTAGTTAATGTTTTCTTTATCCCATTCTTTATTCCATTTGTAATATCGCTTACCGAGAATCGTGAAGTTATTCCGTTATTCTGTTGTTTCTTTTCATGCTGGTATATTTCAGCAATAATATGTTTATATTTATCAGCAACCACATTTCGTTTTAATTTCTGTGTAGGCGAAAGTTCTCCTGTTTCAGGGCTCCATTCTTCACAAACTAATCTGAATCGATTAATTTTTTCATGCTCGCCAAGTGTTGTATTGTATTTGTTTACCTCTTTTTGATAGCGGGCAACAACTTCGGGAAGATTTACCAAATCTTTATTATCTCGATATTGAACTTTATGAATAGAACACCAATCATGTAAAAACTTAAAATTAGGAGAAATTAATGCACTTGCAAATTTTTCATTTTCACCAATAACCATTATTTGTTCTATAAAGAATGACTCTTTAAATTTATTTTCAATTACCTGAGGAGCAATGTACTTGCCACCTGAAGATTTAAACATTTCTTTTTTACGATCAGTAATCTTTAAGAAACCATCACTATCAATATGTCCAATATCTCCTGTGTGAAACCATCCGTCTTCATCAATTACTTCTTTTGTAAGATCCGGTGCTTTGTAATAACCAGCCATTAAATTTGGACCTTTTGATAAAATCTCTCCATCTTCTGCAATCTTAACCTCAACATTCTCCATAACTTTACCTACGGTTCCGAATTTGCAAACAACAGGTGTATATGTATTTACGGATATAACAGGAGATGTTTCTGTTAGACCGTAACCTTCCAAAACAGGAAGTCCTGCAGCCCAAAAAATCCTTGCTAATCTCACCTGCAAAGCAGCTCCACCTGAAACGATTAACATATCTTCACCTCCAAGAGCTTCTTTCCATTTACTAAAAATAAGTTTACGTGCAATTTTAAGTTTGAAATTATAAAAGAAACGATATGTATTATTAATTCGATATCTTAATCCAAGATTAACCGCCCAAAAGAAGATTTGTTTTTTTATATAAGGTAGGTTTTTCCCTTTGCCTATTATACCATCATAAATTCTTTCTAAAAGTCGGGGAACTGTATTGATAATCTGAGGTTTTACCTCTTTAATATCTGTAGTTAATGTGCCAAGATTTTCGGCATAATATACACTAATTCCTTTGTATTGAAAGTGATATGTCATCATGCGTTCATATACATGACATAATGGGAGGAAACTTAATGTTCTGTTGCCATACCCTAATCCATGAGCTTTTGATGAACTAATAAAATTTGAAACCAGATTGTTATGAGAAAGCATTACGCCCTTTGAGTTACCAGTGGTTCCAGAAGTATAAATTAAAGTAACCAATTCGTTTTTATCAATGCTGGCTTTAATTTTCAGAACTTCATCACGATATTTTTCTTCATTCTTTTTACCTTCTTCTACTATAACTTTCCACGAAGTTAATTCTTCAACTTCGTTAAATGAATATGCAGAATTAATAGTACTAATTTTCTCAACTACTGAACTTATTTTATTCCAGATTAATTTACTCGATACAATTATAGCTTTTACTTCAGAATGGTTCAAAATGTAGTCATATTCTTCAGTTCCAATTGTTGGATATATAGGTACGTGGATTACTCCAATTTGTGCCATCCCCATATCTACAAAATTCCACTCAGGTCTGTTATTTGATATTGTGGCAATTTTATCACCCTTTTTAAATCCTAATGCCAATAAACCATAACTAACCCAATTTGAATAATTAATGTAATCTTGTGAACTATATTTTACCCATTGGCCATTTTCTTTACCAACAAGCGCATCTTCCATAGGATATAATTCCTTATATCTGTCTAGCAAATCAAAAGTTCTGGTTATGTTCATAATTATATAAGTTGATATTAGAGTCCAAATATACAAATTTATTTATTTTAAAAAGTTTGATAAAAATTGTTTTGACAATCTTAGTGGGAATAGGGGTTTTAAGAAAAAGGATTAATAGTCTTGAATTTACAATTAAAGTTAATATTTTAGTCAGTCGAAAAAACAACTAAACCAAAATGAAAAAAATAGCAACCATATCTTTATTAATTAGTTTGTTTTCATGTCAGTTAAAAACAAATCCAAACGAATCATTAAATCAAATCGCAGAGGGTTATGTAAAATTAGTTTTAGAAGCAGGTTTATACGATCCTTATTTTGTTGATGCATATTATGGTCCTGAAGAATGGAAACCACAAACTTTAACAGATGAAAATGCTGAAATCCCTGTTCGTGAATTAGTAAGCAAAGCAGAAGGCCTAAGGAATCAACTGGAATCAATAAAAATTAATGATTTAAATGAGGATTTAAAACTTCGCTATATATACCTTGCAAAACAGCTTGCAGCAGTTAAGGGAAGAATAGAATTAGTAGGAGGGAAAAAGTTCACCTTTGATGAAGAAACATCAGTTTTATATGATGTTATTACTCCAAATTATTCGATAGCGCATTTTGAATCTCTTACACAGGAACTAAATGAAATATTGCCAGGAGAAGGAAATTTAACCAA
Organism: Bacteroidales bacterium; assembly: GCA_003446015.1. Taxonomy (GTDB): domain Bacteria; phylum Bacteroidota; class Bacteroidia; order Bacteroidales; family UBA12077; genus UBA12077. Next base: position 48,224 of record DMBU01000178.1, read on the forward strand.
CCGGCTAACCGAATTTAAAAAGGAATTTATTATTCCAAAGGAAAAACTCAAAGAGGTTTTTGAGGCAGCAATTCATGAAGCCCGAAAAAGAACTCTGGAACATATTAATTTACCAGAAAATGAAAATTTTGTACTAGAGTTTGTAACTGACAAACCCTGGGGTGGTTATAATTGGTACAAGGGAAATAATTTTAGTTTAATTCAAATAAATACTGATTTGCCTGTATATATTGATCGAGCAATTGATTTGGCTGCTCATGAAGGATATCCCGGGCATCATGTGTATAATTGTCTTTTGGAAACGAATATGGTGAATAAAAATAACTGGATTGAATTTTCAGTTTACCCATTGTATAGTCCGCAATCATTAATTGCAGAAGGAACAGCAAATTATGGTATTGAAATGGCTTTCCCTGATGAAGAAAAAATCAAGTTCGAAAAAGAGGTTTTGTTTCCTTTGGCAGGAATAGATTCTGGTAAGGCTGAAAATTATTATAAGGTACTGGAGTTAGTTGCTAAAATATCATATGTTAGAAATGCAGCTTCTGAAGCATATCTTAATGGAGAAAAAACAAAAGAAGAAACAATAGATTGGTTAGTAAAATATGCTTTGCGCGATAGAGCAAGTGCTGAAAAAAGTTTAAGTTTTATTGAAGCATATAGAAGTTACATTATTAATTATAATGTTGGGCTGGATATTATTAGAAAATATATGGAGAATAATTCTGGTGAGTCTGCAGACGAAAAATGGTTGTTGTTTGAACACATTATTTCAACACCACAGGTTCCATCAAATTTAATAGAAAAATAGAATGGTTGGACATTGCGAGTGCAACGAAGAGGCTGTTCGAAAAGTTAAATATTTAATTTTTATTCGGAAATTTTACTTTGAGTAACTTTGCGTCTTCCCTGCCTTGCCGGCCATAGCCGTCAAGTTACGGTAATACTTAAATGCTAAATATTGAGCGAAGGCCCGACAACGTCTATCTTCATGAGCAATCGCGAA
>DMBU01000125.1 GCA_003446015.1 Bacteroidales bacterium
TCCGAGAGTATTACACATGAAATAAGCTCCTTAAAAGAGTTGCAGGAGATTTTATAAAAAAACTCGTTTAAAAAGGAGCTTAACATCGGCTAATGCACCATTTCTATGCTTTGCTATAATGATTTCGGCAATTCCTAATAATGAATTACCCGAAGGCGTGCGTCTTCAACGCGTGATTTTGTCAATCTTTAAACATTTAAAAAACTGGTTCAAAATATTATTCGAACTAGTTTTAGAATATGCAATTAAACTATGAATGCACGCGTTACAAACGCGCGCGAGCAGGGTCTTAATTAATATTTACCTTAAAAAAATTGTAGCACACATAAAATCTAATACTTAACATGCATACTAAGCTAAGTTATTATCTGCGTTAATAAAATAAAATTGTCATCAAGTCCTTATAAGATTCAAGGTTTTTAGCGTTATTAACAATCCATGTGAAAATATAATTTCAACAAAATTTTCATTAGATATTTTTTTCACTATTCAGCTAAAATCCTTTAATATAAAGGTTTGCAGGACTTTATGATCATTCGTTAATAACTCTTAAATAATGTTGAAAAATACGATTGTAAACTTATTGTCTGTACTTATAAGTATGTGTAAATTAGCGGTTAGAAATTGTTAGCAGAGAAATCTGTAAAAAAATGCAGGCTGACCCAAAAAAGAAGTCTCATTAACTTTGATTTTCGGGTCTAACCTGACTAATAATTTCGAGGCTTAGACAGGAGTTTGTTCATTTACTTACTCCTGTCTTTTTATTATATACAAATATATAACCTAAGATCTTCATAGTAAAGTTTATCAATATCAAGTTTTAAACAAAAATGACCAAAATCACAATCCGCTTCATTCCAGAACCTTACGGACGTAAAATTCATTTTTTGTTAATAAAACTAATTTGATAAAACACACTAAACCTTAATAACTGCTTAAGCAACTTTTCAAGCCGAGGGTAGGGAAGTGTCAAGGTTTTTGGGATCATTTTTTTATTCAAATAAAAATAAAAATCAGGTTTATAAAAAATGTTCCAAAATTCATTTTAACCTTGACTGTGGGTTGAGTGGCTTATCTTTGCGAAGCAGTTTTAGTTTTTGTGGACACAAAAGCCCCCCTTGCTTTTTTATTTTTAAGTTTCTAAAATATCTCGGATAGCATCTCGTATTTCATCATAACGTTGTTCTTCTCTAAACATAGATACCCACTCGCCTGTTAAAACACCCCTTTTTATGTAAGCGACTTCTTTATAATGTTCCACAAGGTCAACATCTTTATTATATATGCCTTGACCGCCAACCAAATCATCTGTATGCTCTACAGTATAAAACTCATATCCCCTTGATTGTAATGTTTTTTTCATTAAATCGATATCACTTATCACTCTTTCTGATATCTCATTTTCTCCTGATAAATTCTTTAAGATTTCTATAAATTCTTCTGTTCTTTTTTCCATAGCTTTTTACTTTTAAAGCTAGTAAAAATTATGAGTTAAGTTTCCTGGGGGTAGTGGTCGGGGTAGTTGGTGGTAAATTCAACAAGGGTTTGTTAAAATTCTTGTTACCGATTTTAAGGCATCAAACAGCTTATTAAAAAACATTGGTTTTCGAGTCTGTATCCGGAGCGGTTTTTTAATGTGCTGCTTTGCCTGGGCAAGCCAAAAAGCCAGCGAGTATTTAATATAATGTAAATTAGGTGACCCTGTTTTGGGAGAAAGGAGTTTGCATAATTTCCATTATGTTACAATACGAGTGATCATGGTTTTTGATGAATGCCTTTTTCTGAACTTTTGGGGCGCTTTGGAGTGAAGAAAAGGTATGAAGCAAAAATGACTTTTCATTTAAATAAGTTAGGATATTTTTTTCTGGTTTCTTTCATTACTTCTTCATGCGTGTGGATTCTTCCCTGCCTGCTCGATTCTAATGCCTGGTCAAGAGCATCTTTTAACTCTGGTGTAAACTCTGATTTATCGAAAGTTTCAGCATTTAAAAAACTAAGTATTTTTTTATAAGCCTTTTCCAAATCGCTTTCGCTAAGACTGTCTATCTTACGAAATAACTTTAATTTGATTTCTGCTGCGTTCATAAACATAATTTTATCTCCTACAAATTTAACGATTATTAATTCATAATGTTCTACCTTAACGGATGAAATAACTCTAACTGTTTGTAAAGTTCTTCTGTATTGGTTGTATTATATCTTTCAGTTGAGCTTATATGTTTATGCCCTGCCTGATATTGAAGTGTTCTTAACGGAACTGCTTTTTGTAAATAACTTAACATACTCATTCTTATTTGCATTGCGCTTTTAATTTCAGGATTGAGTTTTTCTTAGCCAAGAATAAAATCAAAGATTTCTTTAATAAAAATATTGCTAGCCAATAATACCAAAAATAGAACGTCGTCGGTTGGAACCGCCGCTGAACTTACATTTCTTCTATTTTACAACCTCAGGTGAACTGGGTATACTTTAACCCTGATAACACATCTCACTCCGAAAGTATTACACATGAAATAAGTTCTTTAAAAGAGCTGCAGGAGATTTTATAAAAAACTCCTTTAAAAAGGAGCTTCATTATCGAAATTTTTATTGCTTCCTAAGTCGAAAATATCATCGTTAGTTGAGTTTCCTGTTTTTTTCTCCTGGTTAATTTTTGAACTAAAGGTTCTTGTACCTCCATTAATATCGTTCTCGACCGGAAAATCTCCTATAAATTCTTCTTCCAGATCTTCAAACTTAGCTAATTCATTTCTAAATCGGAGTTTAACATCAGCAAGAGCTCCATTTCTATGCTTTGCTATAATGATTTCGGCCATTCCTAATAATGAATTACCATCTTCATCTTCAATAAATCCATATTTCTCCGGACGATGAATAAATAAAACCATATCGGCATCTTGCTCAATAGCCCCGGATTCACGTAAGTCGGATAACTGCGGGCGCTTTGTACCCGAGCGCATTTCAACCGATCTATTCAACTGTGAAAGAGCAATTATTGGAACATTTAATTCTTTTGCAATACCTTTCAATGATCTGGAAATCATACTCACCTCCTGCTCACGATTACCCCTTGTTTCTGTAGGCCCTGTCATTAACTGTAAATAGTCAATGATGATAATGTCGATATTTTGCTGACTCATTAATCTACGGCATTTTGCTCTTAATTCAAATACCGAAATAGCAGGAGTATCATCAATATAAATATCTGCATCGACCAATCGTTTTATTTTATATTCAAGTTGTTCCCACTCAAAAGGCTCTAGGCGTCCGTTACGAATTTTATCGGAAGGAAGTTCAGTTTCACTAACGATTAATCGGTTAACCAACTGAACAGACGACATTTCAAGAGAGAACAAGGCGACACTCTTTTTGTGGTCAATGGCCATATTTCTAGTCATAGATAATACAAATGCAGTTTTACCCATTGATGGTCGTGCAGCTATAATAACCAAATCGGAACGTTGCCAACCCGATGTAACCCGGTCTAATTTAGTAAATCCTGAAGGAACTCCGCTCAATCCATCCTCGCGTTTTGAGGCTTCTTCAATCTGACTAATTGCATCTTGTATGATAAGACTAATTTTAGTCGTTTCTTTTTTAATATTTCCCTCTGCAACTTTAAATAATTCTGATTCAGAAAAATCTATCAGGTCGTTAACATCAATACTATCATCGTATGCCCGTCCTTGAATCTCAGACGATACTCGTATCAATTCACGCTGTATATATTTTTGAGCAACAATTCTGGCATGATATTCAATATGTGCCGCAGATGAAACTTTACTCGCTAATTGTGTAATATAAAAAGGCCCCCCAATCAAATCCAATTCATCCCTTTTTCTTAGCTCTTCGGTTACAGTTAAGATATCAATAGGTTGCAAAGCCTGTGATAAATCTAAAACGGCTTTAAATATTTTCTGATTTCCATCTTTATAAAAACTTTCAGGGCGGATAATATCCATAACAGCAATTATGGCATCTTTTTCGATCATAATTGCACCTAAAACTGCTTCTTCAAGATCTAAGGCTTGTGGAGGCATCTTTCCATAATCAAGTGCCTGATCCATAGTCGCTTTTTTCGAATAATTCTTTGTATTACCGGCCATTTCTTCTGATTTTATAAAAGGGGAATCAAAGGTAATAAACCGAAGTTCAAAACATGTATGAATTTGAATATTCTTTTCCGACTTTTTTTTAACCGCAGTTATTAACAATTGTTAATTAATTCAGATTAATCGATTTAATTGTAAAAAAGCTAAATTTGTAATCAAATATTAGAATTGAAAAATGATTATTTTCCCAAATTCAAAAATAAATATTGGGTTAAATATTGTAGAAAAAAGACCTGACGGGTTTCACAATATCGAAACCATTTTTTATCCCATTGGCTTATCAGATATACTTGAAATTAACATTTCGAAAGATAAAATGACTTTTGAAAACACTGGCTTAGCTGTTGAAAATAAAAGACTGGAAACCAATCTTTGCTTTAAAGCATATCAGGAGTTAAATAAAGATTTCTCATTAAGTCCCGTAAATATTCATTTACACAAGATAGTTCCATTTGGAGCTGGCTTAGGTGGCGGCTCTTCTGATGCTTCATTTACCTTACAAGCAATCAATTCTTTAATGAATCTTAATTTAGATCAAAATATCCTAATTAAATATGCAGAAAGAGTTGGTAGTGATTGTCCCTTTTTCATATTAAACCAACCCGCTTATGCAACAGAAAAAGGGAATGTTTTAAAAAGTATACAACTTAGTTTAAAAGGTTATATTCTTATCCTCATTTATCCGGGAATTCATGTTAACACAGCTAAAGCTTATTCTCAAATCAAGCCTGTAAAACCTGAAAGAAAACTGTCTGAACTAATAAAACAACCTATTGAAAACTGGAAAGGTTTAATTAATAATGATTTTGAAGATTCTGTTTTTAAGGAACATCCTAAATTAAAAGAAATTAAAGAATATCTATATTTAAAAGGTGCAGTTTACGCATCCATGTCGGGAAGTGGATCGTCTGTTTATGGTATCTTTAAAGATAATATTGAATTAAATGGTTCTTTTAATAATTATTTTATCTGGAAAGAATTATTATAAAAAAGATCCGAAGCAAAATACTTCGGATCTTTTTTAATTATTTAAGTTCAATCATTAAATGTCCTTTCGGAATCTTTTGATTTTCTTCTATGTGTATCTTTTTAACAACACCATCCATTGAAAAATAAATCTTATTTTTCATTTTCATTGCTTCAAGCACCATCATCAGGTCTCCTGATTTTACTTTTTGTCCTTCTTCAATATAAATTTTAATAACCGTACCAGGAATTAAAGAATAAAACTCCTTAGGATTTGGCTTTTGCCATTTAGGTCTGTTTTTATATTTTTCTGTTAAAAAAGTTTTATAATGATCACCATGAACTGTAGAGATTGTACTCATACGCGATTTCGCATCCTCAATCTTTTCAGGAGTCGTGGCGTTTTTTATTTCTGTTTTTTTTGTTGCCATGATCTTTCTGTTTAAAATGGAGGAATTCCGTGTTTCTTAATTGGTTTTCTGTCAACTTTATTTTTTGAAACCTCTATCGCGTGCAGCAATAATTTTCGTGTTTCTTCGGGTTCGATAACTGAATCAACATAACCTTTAGCAGCTGCAACATAAGGATTTGCAAATTTCTCCTTATATTCTTTTACTTTTTGTTTACGCATTTTTTCAGGATCTTCAGCTTCCATAATTTCTTTTCTGAAAATGATATTTGCTGCTCCTTCTGGTCCCATTACAGCTATTTCTGCTCCTGGCCATGCAAACACGAAATCTGCATTTAAGTGACGTGAATTCATTGCTATATAACCACCACCATATGCCTTACGAAGAATAACAGTAATTTTAGGTACCGTAGCTTCTGAATATGCATAAAGGATTTTTGCTCCATGTCGGATAACACCTGCATGTTCCTGATCAACACCAGGTAAATATCCTGGTAAATCAACTAAAGTTACGAGTGGAATTTGGAAAGCATTACAATAACGTATAAACCGACCAGCTTTATCAGATGAATCAACATCAAGAACACCAGCTAACACAAGTGGCTGATTACAAACAAATCCAACAGTTTGTCCATCTAATCGACCAAATCCGATTACTATGTTTGCTGCCCATAATTCATGAATCTCGAAGAAATCAGAATCGTCTGTAAGTGCTCTAACCACATCTCGAACATCATAAGGCTCTTTTGGATTTCCAGGTACAATTTCATCAATTTTATATTGATCAATTTTAGGTGCTTTAGGTTCAAAGGCCAGTGCTTTTTGGCTATTATTCCATGGAATATAAGTTATTAATTTTTTAATCTGGTCAAAACATTCGATTTCACTTTCTGCAAAGAAATGAGCATTTCCTGTAATTTCGGAATGTACACGAGCACCACCCAGGTCCTCCATAGAGATTTCTTCACCAAGCACCGTCTTAATTACCTCTGGACCAGTAATAAACATTTTAGAAATCTTGTCCACTACAAATACAAAGTCAGTTAAAGCAGGAGAATATACAGCTCCACCTGCACAAGGACCAAGTATTACTGAAATCTGAGGAATAACTCCCGAAGCAATGGTATTCCGGTAAAAGATCTCACCATAACCAGCCAAAGAATTAACACCTTCCTGAATACGAGCACCACCTGAATCATTAATTCCAATTATTGGAACTCGCATTTTCATGGCATGATCCATTATTTTAGTAATTTTTCTGGCATGCATTAAGCCCAAAGATCCACCGGCTACGGTAAAGTCTTGAGCATAAATACAGATAGGAGCTCCATAAATTGTTCCTGTACCAATAATTACACCATCTCCATGAAGTGTTTTTTTATCCATGTCGAAATCACGTGCTTCGTGCTCAACAAATAAATCATACTCATGGAAAGAGTTCTCATCTAAAAGGGTAATAATTCTTTCACGAGCAGTCATTTTCCCCATCGCAACCTGCTTCTCGATGGCTTTTTCACCACCACCCTGGAGAACTTTTTCTCGCTTCTTTTGAAGTTCAAGAATTTTTCTTTTCAAAGACATAAATTGTTCATTTAGTTAATAACTACCTATGATAATTAAGTAATTCCATAGGAATTTTTCAAAAAAAATAAGTGCAACATTACGAAATCAATCTTATTTATAAAAATAAAAATATAAGTTATAAAGCACTTAAAAATCCAATACCTTAAAAAACAGATCTATAATTTGTACTAAGAGGTGAGTTGTTTCAACGCAAAGTTAGTGTATTTTATTTATCCCCCCAATAAATTATTTAGGAGCTATTCGATATAAAAAAACACTGATAACTGCATATATCATATTCGGTAGCCATACAGCAAAAAGAGGATTCAAACTTCCACTTATCGCAAACATAACAGTAAATCGCATAAATAAAATATAGGAAAAGCTTAATAATAAGCCAAATCCAATATGCATGCCTATTCCTCCTCGAACTTTTCGTGAGGATAAAGCCACTCCAATTAAGGTTAAAATAAAAGTCGAAAAAGGATAAGCAAAACGACTATATTTATCAATTAATAATTCAACCACATTATCGGCTCCCTGCATCCGCTGATCATCAATATATTGATTTAATTGATTAAGATTCATAGTCTCGGTGAAATTTGCATATCGTTTAAATTCTTCAGGGTGTAAATTCAACGTAGTATCTAGTGTTGAACCTTTTGTAATTGTCTCGCTAAGGCTATCAATATCTCTAATGTAATAATTATGAATGGTCCATTTAGCTAACGTTGAATCCCATTTAGCATAATCGGAAACAAGTTTCGACTTTAAAACACCATCCTCAAATCGTTCCATCGAGAATTTATATCCAACATCATTGGTAGTATTATAGCTTTTCATATAAACAAATAATCCCGGTTCAATTTGTCGGTGAATATCTTTATCTGTATTCCGTATGGGATTTCTTATATATTTATATTCAAAATCTTTTCGTGTTGCATTTGCCGGAGGTATTATATAGGCCATCAATAAAAAAGACATTAATGCAATGACCAGGGCCGATATGAAATAAGGATACATCATTCGTCTAAAACTTACACCACTGCTTAAAATAGCTATAATTTCTGTGTTATAAGCCATCTTTGATGTAAAGAATATTACCGCAACAAACGTAAATAGTGAACTAAAAAGATTAGCGAAATAAGGGATGAAATTTAAATAGTAGTCGAATATTATAGCCTTTGTAGGTGCCGATTTTTCAATAAAATCTTCAATTTTTTCAGAGAGATCAAAAACAACAGCAATACTGATAATAATAAGAATAGCAAAGAAATAGCTTCCAAGAAACTTTTTTATAATGTAAATATCAATCTTCTTAAGTCCTAAAAAACTCATAACCTATTGGATAAGTTTTGAACCATTTCATTTTTCCACGAATAAAATGATCCGTCTAAAATTCTTTCTCTTGCTTCGGTAACAAGCCAAAGATAAAAACTTAAATTATGTAAACTAGCTATTTGTGCCCCTAATATTTCCTTCGACATAATTAAATGACGTAAATATGCTTTTGTAAATTTTGTATCAACAAAAGATGCTCCATTTTCTTCGATCGGAGAAAAATCATTCTTCCATTTAACATTTTTTATATTAATGATTCCATCGCGGGTAAATAACATTCCATTTCGTCCATTACGAGTAGGCATTACGCAATCGTACATATCAATTCCGCGAGCAATTCCCTCCAATATATTTACAGGAGTTCCAACACCCATAAGATACCGTGGTTTATTTTCAGGTAAAATTTCGTTTATCACTTCAATCATATCATACATAATCTCAACAGGCTCACCAACAGACAATCCTCCTATTGCGTATCCATCACGATTGTGAGAAGCTATTGTTTTAGCCGATTCAATTCTTAAATCCTTAAAAACACTTCCTTGTACTATCGGAAAAAATGTTTGCTTATGCCCATACAGAGCTTCTGTTTTATCAAAATGATCCAGTCCTCTTTTTAACCAGCGGTGTGTTAATTCCATTGATTTTTTTGCATAATCGTAATCACATGGATATGGTGTGCATTCGTCGAATGCCATAATAATATCTGCTCCAATTATTCTCTGAATATCAACGATACTTTCCGGAGTAAAGATGTGCTTTGAGCCATCAATGTGAGAACTAAAGTGAGCTCCATCTTCGCGAAGCTTTCGGTTAGCAGCCAGAGAAAAAACCTGGTACCCTCCACTATCTGTTAATATAGGACGATCCCAACTTATAAACTGATGCAAACCACCTGCTGCCTGCATAGTTTCCATTCCAGGACGCAAATATAAATGATAAGTATTTCCTAAAATTATTTGTGCTTTTACATCTTCGATCAGATCTTTTTGATTTACCCCTTTAACACTTCCTGCTGTACCAACCGGCATAAAAATCGGAGTTTGAATTTTTCCGTGATCTGTTTGTATCTCCCCTGCTCTTGCCTTCGTTTTTAGCTCTTTAGCTACAATCTTAAATTCCATAAATTATAAATTTCGTGGCAAAGATAAAAAATGTGAATAAATAATTCATTTCTTGGAAACACAATTCTTGTATAACAGGAAAATGTTTAATAAAATTGCCAAATAACATCATAAACTCACAAAATAAAATGGAATATCTCGATTTTGTTTTAGAAAACCCAATCTATATAATACTTGTAGCATTTGGAGTTAGTCTTTTATTTCAATTATATTTTTATTTATTCTTTTACTCCAGAATTGTCTTTTATCGAAAAAAGCAAGATAAAATGCATCATCAAGAACCAGTATCTGTGATTATTTGTGCACGAAATGAAGAAAAAGCTTTAGAAGAAAATTTACCTTCTATATTAACTCAGGATTATCCCGATTATGAGGTAATTGTTGTGAACGACTGCTCTGAGGATGAATCAGAGTATGTATTAGAACGATTTCAGAAAAAATACAAACATCTCCGAATTACAACAATAAAACCCGACGAAAAATTTTATCATACAAAAAAACTTGCGTTGACTATCGGTATTAAAGCAGCAAAAAATGAACTGTTATTACTTACTGATGCTGACTGTATTGCAACAAGCAATAAATGGATAGAAAAAATGCAACAAAACTTTACTGATAAAACAGAAATTGTGTTGGGCTATGGAGCTTATAAAAGAGAAAAAAAGATCATAAATAATTTAATCCGTTTTGATACTTTATTTATTGCAATTCAATACTTAACTTTTGCCCTGGCCCGAAGACCTTATATGGGTGTTGGACGAAATCTTGCCTACCGAAAAACTTTATTTTTTAAGAATAAAGGATTTGCAAGTCATAACCATATTGTATCGGGTGATGATGATCTTTTTATTAATCAGGTAGCAAATAAGAAAAATACTAAAATTGAAATTTCGAAAGAATCAATTACCCGATCGGATGCTGAAACTGCTTTCTCCGCATGGTTTAAGCAAAAAAAGAGACATACCTCAACTGGCAAATATTATAAATTTGGAACTAAATGGAGACTATTCTGGGAAAATACAAGTAGAGTTTCTTATTATATTTTGTTTATATTAACACTAATTTTATTTGAAGAACTTTATCTATACATCTTAGGTGCATTTGCATTTAGAATGATTCTTCAGTTAACCATTTATAAAGTTGCTATGTATCGGCTAAATGAAAAATATTTATTACTCCCGTCACTTCTTTATGATTTTATAATGCCTTATTTAAGTTTTTCGTTTATTTTAGCGAATTATTTCACTTCAAAAAGGAATAAATGGAAATAAGTCCTAATCTATCAGAAAAAGCCAAACACGATTACAAACTTGTTAATCTGGCAATTGCAGGCGATGAAAAAGCATATGCCGAGCTCTTGGATAGATACAAGGATGCTATTTATTATATGCTTCTAAAAATGGTTAATAATAAAAGCGATGCTGAAGATTTAACGATTGAGGCTTTTGGTAAAGCATTTAAAAATATTGCTCAATATACTCCTAATTACGCATTTAGTACATGGTTATTTAAAATTGCAACTAATAATTGTATAGATTTTATTCGAAAGAAAAAAGCGAATCTGGTTTCTTTAGATCAAAATTCCGATGATCAGGATAATTATGGAGCCCCTTTGCAGGCCGACACTCCTGACCCTGAAGAAGACATGATAAAAAGTCAACGCATGGCCTTAACACGAAGTGTTGTTGAAAAACTAAAACCACGCTACAAAACCTTAGTTGAACTCAGGTATTTTAAAGAGTATTCTTACGAAGAAATCGCTAATGAACTTAACCTTCCGATTGGAACTGTAAAAGCACAGCTTTTTAGAGCACGTGAGCTACTTTATAACATTTTAAAAAGTAGCAATCCAAATATAAAATAGTTAAATTCCAATGGATATTATTTCTAAATACTTTCCCGGTTTAACGGAAAAGCAAAATAAGCAATTTCAATTACTTCAAAGCTTATATGAAGAATGGAATAATAAAATAAATGTTATTTCACGAAAAGATATTGATCAGCTATATGAAAGACATATTTTGCATTCCCTGGCTATAAGTAAAATTATTCATTTTAAACCCAACACCACAATATTGGATGTAGGAACAGGAGGCGGGTTCCCCGGAATACCCTTAGCAATTTTGTTTCCTGAATGCAACTTTCACTTAATTGACTCAATTGGCAAGAAAATAAAAGTAGTACAGGAAATCTCTAATTCATTAGGTCTGACAAATTTAACATCAGAGCAAATAAGAGCTGAAGATATTAAGAACAAATACGATTTCGTTGTTAGCAGAGCAGTTGCGGCATTCCCTTTATTTTATGATTGGGTTAAAACCAAATTAAAAAAAGATTCCAGAAATGAACTGAAAAATGGAATTATCTATTTAAAAGGTGGTGATTTAGATGAAGAATTAAAAGACTTTAAATCGAAAATTAAAACGTTTAATATCTCTGAATTCTTTACAGAATCTTTTTTCGAAACAAAAAAGATTATCTACCTGCCAATTTAATTTAATAATAATTATGAATTCTTTTTGCTGGAAAGAAAAAAACATTACTTTTGCAGTTCCAAAAGAAAAAGTAAAACATTGTAAAAATATTTTGAGATGAAAAGAACATTTCAACCTTCGAACAGAAAGAGAAAGAACAAGCACGGATTCAGAGAAAGAATGGCATCTGTGAATGGAAGAAAAGTATTAGCAGCTCGTAGAGCTAAAGGTAGAAGAAAATTAACTGTCTCTGACGAATTTAATTCAAAGAAGTAGTTTAGAAACTCTTTATATAGAATAAAGTAAGGGACAATTAATTTTGTTCCTTACTTTTTTTATTTATAAAAGTCATCTGAACCATTGTGTTTTGCTAAACAATATTTTCATTTCATTGTTTGATTTCCAATAATCAGATAAAAACTATTATTTTTATATCCTAAAAATTCTAAACCTTGATAAAAGAAATAATTCAACTGGGATCATTTACAGATTCTCAAAAAAGAATCATTACTAAAATAATAAATCAGGAAAGATTATCTATTCAAGAGGGAATCGAACTGTTCAATTTTGATTTAGGAATTCTTGGCATATTGGCAAGTTACCTTAACAAAATTAAAAATCGAGATCAAGTTTATTTTAACAAAAATTTCCATATTGAACCCACAAATATCTGTATTTACGACTGTACATTTTGTTCATATCACCGAAAAATTAACCAGGAAGGAAGCTGGGAATACTCCATGGAAGATATTCTCAAAAAAGCAGAATCGTATAAAAACACTGATGTAACCGAGGTACATATTGTTGGTGGAGTGCATCCTAATAGAGATCTGCATTATTATGGCACAATGATCAAAAAAATAAAAGACTTGTTGCCCGATATCCATGTAAAAGCTTTTACCGCCGTCGAATTAGATTTTATGATCAGGAAAGCTCATGTTAGTCTCGAAGAAGGCCTACTTTTACTTAAAGATTATGGTTTAAATAGTATCCCAGGTGGAGGTGCGGAAATTTTTGAACCTGAAATACGAAAACAGGTTTGCCATGAAAAATCAACTGCCGAACAGTGGCTTACAATTCATGAAACTGCACATAAAGTTGGATTACCTTCAAATGCAACAATGCTTTATGGACATATTGAGAATAAACAAAACAGAATAGATCATCTCGATAAATTAAGAGAACTACAAGATAGAACAAACGGATTTAACACGTTTATACCTTTGAAATTTAAAAAAGCCAACAATTCATTATCTTATATTGGCGAGGTAAATACGCTTGAAGATTTAAAGATGTTTGCTGTTTCAAGAATATATCTCGATAATTTTGATCACATAAAAGCATACTGGCCAATGCTGGGAAAAGATGTTTCCCAAATATCATTATCATTTGGAGTTGACGATATAGACGGAACAATTGATGATTCAACAAAAATTTATTCGATGGCGGGAGCAAAAGACCAAAAACCCACTATGACAACCAACGAATTAATTGATTTGATTAAAACTGCAGGTAAAAAACCTGTTGAAAGAGATACAGTATACAATATAGTTAAGGAGTATTAAAAGAAATATTTTACCAGCATTTAATTTTAGTTTGTGCCTACATAATTTTATATTTGTCTCAACGTTAACTATATTGATGATTTAATAGCATAAACAATAATGAATCCATTTAAATTCCTGACCAGTAAAACATTTATTAAACATATCTTGTATGCTTTTGGCATTATTACAGCAATGCTAATTTTGACGTTTTTAATCCTTAAAATTTATACTCATCATGGACAGGCATTATCAGTTCCTGATTTTACAGGCTTAACCATTGAAGAAGTTCAGCTTAAAGCTAAAAAGAATAAAATGCGCATAGAAATTTCTGATTCTATTTTTAACAATAATCGTCCGAAAGGAACTGTAATTGAACAAAACCCGATTGCAGGTTTTAAAGTGAAAAAAAATCGTCGTATTTTTCTTATTGTAAATGCATCCAATCCAGAGAAAGTTAAAATGCCTAATATTGTTGGAGTTTCGCATCGTCAAGCCGAAGCAGTTCTTAAAAACTACGGGCTTGAAATAGGGAGATTAATCCATGTACCAGACATTGCAGTTAACAATGTATTAAAGCAAAAATATAACGGAGGCGAGATTGAAGAAGGGACTCTGATTCCAAAAGGATCTAAAATCGACCTTGTTTTAGGAATGGGGTTAAGTGACCAAAAGACACAGGTTCCAGATCTGGATCATTATACCTTAGAAAAAGCTAAAAACAGAATTTTAAGATCAGCATTAAATTTAGGAGCAATTATTTATGATGAATCTATTCTTGATAGAACAGACTCATCTGAAGCACAAGTTTGGAGACAATATCCCTCGTTTAAAGAAAATAAGCTAATTCGGTTAGGATCAACTGTTGATTTATGGTTAACCGTAGATTCAGCAAGACTTTATCCGGAAACAAATATGCAATTAACTGATACGCTGGCAATAAATGAATAATAAAATATTCTTGAAAAAACTCATATTCTATATAATTATTTTCTTTTTAATTTTCGGTTCTTTTTCTGTAAAAGCACAAGAGATATTAACAGGCTTGCAAACCAATCCAAGGATTAAACAGTTAGCTCTTAGTAAATCAAAAAACAAAGCTGCAAAAGAAGAGCAATTGCTTGAACTTCCTTTTATTGACGATTTTTCAAAAACGATTGGTTTTCCTGACAGTTCGTTGTGGAAAGACAATAATGTTTTTATTAATCAATCATATGCTTATGATCCTTTAAGCATTGGGGTTGCAACTTTTGATGCAATTGATGGTACGGGTGCAATGTATCCTAATGCAAGTAGTTTTGTTTTTGGTGCTGACACATTAACTTCAAAATCTATAAATCTTTATTATCCCGGTGATAAAACCATCTTTTTAAGTTTTTATTACCAGCCAGGAGGTTTAGGCGACTCTCCCGAAACCAAGGATTCGTTAATACTTGAGTTTTTATCCAATGACACCATTTGGCAAAAACGATGGCATGTTGTTTTTAAAGAAACTGATTCCGTTTTAACCGAGAAACATTTTTATGAAGATACTACTATAAAAACAGTCAAAGGAGATACAATTACAAAACTAAAGCACACATTTCAACGCGTTATTATTCCCGTAAGCGAAGAGCAATATTTAGATAGCAATTTTCAGTTTAGATTTAGAAACTATGCAAGTATAACTACCAGCACCAGTAATGAAAGCAAAGCAAGTAATGCCGATCATTGGAATATTGATTATTTAATTTTAAATAAAGACCGAAATATAAATGATACTATTGGATTTGATCTTGCTATGTGCAAGCCGATGAATTCACTTTTAAAAACATACGAATCAATCCCATACCCTCATTTGGAAAGAGCATTTTCTTTTGAGATGGAAGACTCTATTGAAGTAACATACAGGAATTTAACCGACACTCTACAAGCCCCTGAGAAATTTTTTGAAATAGAAGGTTTAATGGGAGTACCTGGAACTGAAAGTTTTGAGGGAGGTGTAATTACTGAAGTAAAACCCATGCTTACTCAAATATACAGAAAGCCTTTGCCTTATAGTTTCCCAATAAACCGGTCCATAGATTCTGCCATTTTCGAAATACGAGCGTTTTTTGACAATAATTTATCCGAAGATATTCACTTTCGTTGGAATGATACAGCTCGTTTCCGACAAAATTTCTTTAACTATTATGCCTACGATGATGGTACAGCAGAAAATGGATATGGGATTATTGGCGAAGGAACAGAAAGAGCAATGGTTGCTATGCGTTTTAACTCCTATAAAAAAGATACCCTGAGAGCGATTCAAATCTTTTTCAATCAGGTTGTACAAAATGCAAACCAATTCAATTTTAAACTTCATGTTTGGAACGAAACAAATGGTAAACCCGGAAATATAATTTATACTCAAGAGGGATTAAAACCTCAAAACGAAGAGGAACTAAATAAATTTACCACATATATTTTAGATTCAATTGTTATTCTTGAAAACTCATTTTTCATTGGTTGGCAAAAAGAATTAAGCACATCGGAAATGCTCAACGTTGGATTCGATGTTAACAGAATAAATAATGATAAACTTTACTATAATTTTTCAGGGACCTGGGTACGGTCACAATATGAAGGTACAATAATGATTCGGCCTGTTTTTGGAAAAGAAATTAATGTTTCAACAGGAACAGAACCTAACCCGAGAAATCAATACTTAGAATATACCATCTATCCAAACCCAGCAAATGATGTGGTAAATATTAATATTGATAATAATTTTATAGAAGATTATAGATATACAATATTTGATATTTACGGAAGAGTATATTTAGATGAAACCAGTCAACAATCTTCTTTCAATGTATCAAACTTAAACTCAGGAATCTATTTTATTCGCATTTCGGATTCTAAAGGAATAAATACCACTAAAAAGTTCATGATTGTTCGTTAAGCACTAAAGGGATGAAGGAAGAAGATTTTATTGAAACCGAAGAACAAGAGTTATTCGAACATTTTAGATTTGAAGTTGATCCGGGTCAAAAGCTATTGCGTATTGATAAATTCCTTGTAAACAGAATCGAAAATGCTTCAAGAAGCAAAATTCAAAGCGCTGCTGACGCAGAAAATATTTTGGTAAACCAAAAGCCTGTTAAATCAAATTATAAGGTTAAACCAAACGATGTTATTTCAATCGTAATGGCTTATCCTCCTCGCGAGATTGAGTTAATTCCGGAAGATATTCCAATAAATATTGTTTATGAGGATAACGATGTTGTTATCGTAGATAAGGAACCCGGAATTGTTGTTCATCCTTCGTATGGGCATTATACAGGAACATTGGTAAATGCAATGATGTATCATCTTAAAGATCTTCCTTTATTTAATACCGGCGAAATGCGACCGGGACTCGTTCATCGTATTGATAAAAACACATCAGGACTTTTGGTCCTTGCGAAAACTGAACAAGCCTTAAATAAACTTGCCAAACAGTTTTTCGATAAAACAACTGAAAGAAGATATCATGCACTTGTTTGGGGAACATTTGATGAAAAAGAAGGAACAATTACTGGTCATGTTGGTAGAAATATCAGAAACAGGAAAATAATGCAGGTATTCCCTGATGGTTCGCTGGGAAAACATGCCGTTACACATTATAAAGTTTTAGAAGAACTAGGTTATGTTACTTTAGTAGAATGCAAACTTGAAACAGGTCGGACACATCAGATAAGAGTTCATTTTCAACATATTGGTCATCCTCTTTTTAATGACTTTGAGTACGGTGGAGATCAGATTTTAAAAGGAACCACTTTTACAAAATATAAACAATTCGTTCAGAACTGTTTCAATATTTTGCCGCGACAAGCACTCCATGCAAAAACACTTGGGTTTGTACATCCATCAAGCGGTGAGTTTATGCGCTTTGATTCGG
This sequence comes from Bacteroidales bacterium, assembly GCA_003446015.1. GTDB lineage: Bacteria > Bacteroidota > Bacteroidia > Bacteroidales > UBA12077 > UBA12077. Next base: position 17,435 of record DMBU01000125.1, read on the forward strand.
AAATTCCGGATGACATGGCACAAGTAATTGAGAAATGGAGAAGATATTTAAGTGGAAGAGACGATTTTGAACAATAGCATCCTCTGAGAAGTTATCTATTTATTTGTAGATTTTATTTGTAACTTGTAATCGTAAACAAACTTCATAATGATTTACAGAAAGACATTTTATAATATTACTATTATGCTATTTTCTTTATTTTCATTCTCATGTAACACAAATCCTCCATTAAACACAGTATCTCACGTTGACTTAAATAAGTACATGGGAAAGTGGTACGAAATTGCAACTATTACACAATCGTTTCAAAAAGGATGTCATTGTACAACTGCCGAATATTCACTAATCGACGATAAATATGTAAAAGTGATAAATACCTGTAGAAAAGATTCCACAAATGGTATTATTAAAAAGATAGAAGGAAAAGCATTTACAACTTCACATCCGGCTAAATTAAAAGTGCAATTTTTCTGGCCCTGAAAGCCAAATACTGGATTATTGATCTTGCAGATGATTATAGCTATGCTGTTGTTGGCCATCCAAATCGTAAGTATCTATGGATACTTTCACGAACTCCACAATTGGAAGAAATTATATACAACGAAATTATAAATCGCTTAAAAAAGCAAGAATATAATACGCAACTTTTAGTCAGAACAAATCAGAACTGCAATTAGAATCTTTTAATAATGATGAAAAAATCATTCTTCTTAACAATTCTTACCTTCATAATTTTCTTTAATCTAAATTTAAAAGTTTTTTCGCAAACTACAGGGCCCGAATCTGGTACTTTGTTGATTATAGGAGGAAATGCCAAAGATGATATTTTTATTCCACTGTTTAAACAACTGGCAGGTGGTGATGAGGCAGAAATAGTTATTATACCAACAGCTCTTGACGACGAGAGTCTTTCCACAGATCCTGATTTTACTAAACTAATAAGCAGATTTGAAAAATATAATTTTAAGAAAATAAGCGTTTTACATACCCGTAATCCGGAAGAAGCACAATCTCCTGATTTTGTTGAGCCTTTGCATTCAGCTACAGGGGTTTGGCTTCAGGGTGGTCGCCAATGGCGCTTAGCCGTCTCTTACTTAAACACACTGGTTCATTTAGAAATATTTGGGGTTCTGCATAGAAATGGTGTAATTGCAGGAACTTCAGCTGGAGCAACTATACAAGGATCATATTTAGCACGTGGAGATACAAAGTCAAATACAATAATGATGGGTGATCATGAAGAGGGATTCTCATTAATAAAGAATATTGCAATTGATCAACACCTTTTAGCACGTAACAGACAATTTGATATGTTCGAGATTATAAACAAACGACCTGATTTACTCGGAATTGGATTAGATGAAAATACCGGAATAATTGTAAGAGGAAACATTTTTGAAGTAGTTGGTGAACATTACATTGCAATTTACGATAGAAGCAGATGGTCAGAAGAAAGAGATACCATTTATAAATTGCCAAAAAAAAGTACAGAATTTTATTTTCTAAAAGAAGGTGAAAAATATGATTTGCTTAATCGGAAAATAACTAAATAATAATCAGAATCCTCTTATTCTTACAAGTATTTTTTCCTTTAAAAAATAGATTATTTACGATCTATCCAACCCGTAAAATTCAACTAAGAAAAAAATCCTTCAATTTATCCTTCAAATTAGTTAGTTCATAAATACACATATAAATTTATAGGGCTTAAATGTCCATTTATCATTAAAATGGCCGCATTCGTCATAAGGTTCAAACAAAATAAAATTTCTGCCGTAACCATGCATAAAGACACTATTCTAGAACGTTATTTTAACTATTGAAAAATGACAAATCGAAATTTAAGAAAGTTGGAAGATGAAGTTTGGAAAGAAATTCCATTTGCTGATAAAAAATACGAAGTAAGCAATTACGGAAGGGTTAAAAGCTATTGTTATGATAAAACAAATGGAAAAATTCTCAGGCCTGGTTTAACCAAAGGTTTTCATACTGTAACATTTAAAACAAATGATAATAAGAAAACATTTCTGGTTCATAAGCTAGTAGCAATTGTTTTTGTTCCAAAAGAAAGCGAAGATCAAACTATTGCAATTCATCTTGACTGGAATAAGCGAAATAATCATTACAAAAATCTACAGTGGCTTACAAAAGCAGAAGCTTATGCCAGGATTATGCCACGTTTACAAGAAATAAATAAAATAAAAAACAAAGGGATTATTCGAAACTCCAAACTAAAACCAGATGATGTAAAAGTTTTAAAAGGAATGCTCGAAAAAGGGATCAAACAAAATGTAATAGCTAAGCTATTTTCAATAAGCGAAATGCAAGTTACCAGAATTAAGAGAGGGGAAAACTGGAGTATGATTAAGGCTCCGGTTGAGAGCTAGAACACAACGATTGATGAAAACGCTGTATCACCCGATACAGCGTTTTTGCTTTAATTTCAGTATAAAATCCAAAGTTTTGTAATTTAAATTGATTTTGGCAAATTATTTGTATAGCTTACAATTGTAATTTTCAAATTTTAAAAAAACAGATATGAAAAAAATATTTTTACTACTCCTTTTTATGAGTACAGTGGGTTTTATAAGCGCCCAGGAAGAAAACGAGAACAACATTGAGACCATATTCAAAAAACCTTCAAAAGTTCGCGGTTATATTGGATCTCTAAATAATGTTACAACTCTTAATGGTGAAACTGCATATATGAGTGGTGTTAATGTAGCAGGTATCTTCAACGATCAATTTATTTTTGGGTTCTACAAACTCGATTTAGAGAACAGCATTTTCTCTAACACCGACAATTATATAGGAACAAAAATGAATTTTGATCATAAAGGTTTATGGATAGGATATATTTTTATGCCAAACAGAAAAGTACACTTTAATGCAAATGTGCAGGCTGGTAAAGGAGAACTTGAAATTTATGACAGTATTCTTGATTCGTGGCTCGAAGATGACTTTGTTTTTGTTGTTATGCCGAGCATTGAGGCAGAATTCAATATTACTAAATTCTTAAGACTTGGTATTGGTGCAAATTACAGATTTGCCATGGATGTTAATGAATTTAACAATTACAACAACAATGATTTCTCTGATTTTGGAGGATTTGTAAGTTTTAAATTCGGTTGGTTTAAATAAATATTGCAGCAAATATAATGAACCAAAATTGTCAGGGAGCTTGAAAAAGCTCCTTTTCTCAATTATATCCTCAATAAAAATAACATTTAAATTCAGTATCTACCTCACCTGTTTAGTTATACGTGATGATTTTCATAGAATTTCACTGCCAACTGCATCCTGCATCTTTATACTTTTATCTTTTTACCTGCCCGTCCGGTTTACATACCAAATGGCATTGCAGGCACGCTTTTACTTTCATTATATATCTTTTTTTAACCGCTAAGACGCTGAGGCGCTAAGAGTACAACGTTTCTTTTCAATATACATACATCTAATTTCTAACTTCATACCTTTTTAATCTTTAAATATTAAATTTCATTTTCTCAACCGCTGATAGAACCTTCGGACGCTGTCAGGGTTTCCCTTGCTCCCTCTCCTGTTGCTTACTTGTTTACTTGTATCTTGTATCTTTCTATACCACTAAGTCTCACTGAGACTTCCTTTTACTTCCAACTGTAAACTGCAAACTGTATCCTGCCTTTTTATACTTAAATCTTTTGTCTTTAGTCTTTACCAAATAAATATTTCATCTCAATTTGTCACCTTATCACTATAAATCTTATTTTTGATAAATGTTAAAATCATTTGTCCCTATGAAAAAAAATATAGCCATTGTTGCAGGTGGAAATTCTTCAGAATATGTTATTTCAATTAATAGCGCAGATCAATTAGCAAGTATCCTTGATAAAGAAAAATATGAGGTTTACACTATCATTGTGAAAGGTACTGACTGGGTTGTAAAAAGTGATAGCTTTTGTGATGTCATTGTTAATAAAGACGATTTTAGCTTTTCTTTAAATAATCAAAAAACAAAATTCGACTGTGCATTCATTATAATTCATGGAACACCCGGCGAAGATGGTAAGCTTCAGGGTTATTTTGATACTTTAAAAATCCCATATACCAGCTCCAATACCTTAGCTTCTGCAATTACCTTTAATAAAATTTTTAGTAAAAACTATTTGAAACCCTTTGACATACCATTAGCTAAATTAGTTTCAATAAAAAGAGGAGATGTAGTAGATGCAGACCAAATAATTAATATTACGGGCCTACCATGCTTTGTTAAACCAAACTGCGCAGGTTCAAGTTTTGGTGTTACTAAAGTAAAAGAAAAAGAAAAACTTTTTGAAGCTATTGTAGAGGCTTTCAAAGAAGACGATGAAGTAATTATCGAAGAATTTTTGGAAGGTCAAGAGCTTACTTGTGGTTTATTTAAAACAAAAAGAGAATCATTCATATTTCCTCCTACCGAAATAATAAGTAAAAATGAGTTTTTTGATTTTGAAGCCAAATATACAGCAGGTATGGCTGATGAAATTACTCCTGCAAATATATCAGAAGAGTTGACCAAAGAGGTTCAGAATTTATCTTCCCAGATTTATGATATTTTTCAATTAAAAGGAATAGTGAGGGTTGATTACATTTACTCGAAAGGGAAACTCTATTTTATGGAAGTGAATACCGTTCCCGGAATGAGTGCAGCCAGCATTGTCCCTCAACAAATAAATGCTGCCGGTTATCACATTCGTGATATACTATCAATTATTATCGAAGATTCTCTGGAAAGATTCAATGCCCAATAAACTAAAAAATGAAATCACACAATACTGCTTGTCCAAGAAATTGTTATAGTACATGCTCATTTAAAGTTTGGACAGATGATGGGAAAGTAGTAAAGATTGATCCTCAACCCTTAAACTTGTCCACTCCCGAAGGTATATGTTTAAAAGGATTAAGCTATGTTGAACGAGTAAATTCTCCTCGCAGGATACTCCATCCATTAAAAAGAGTTGCCTCGCCTGCCGGCAGGCAGGATGGAGAATTTATACAAATTTCGTGGGAAGAGGCATTGAATGAGATTTCAGAAAAACTTAATTATTACAAAGAGAGGTATAGTCCGCAATCTGTTCTTTTTTATTATGCAAGCGGAATGTCCGGTTTGTTAAATTCTGTAAGTTCTAATTTCTGGAGAATGTACGGTGGCGCCACAACAGTATATGGGAATCTGTGTTGGCCTGCAGGATTAGAAGCTACCCGGTTGACTTTGGGTGAAAACAAACACAATGTTCCGTGGGATCTGGAAAATGCTAAATTAATTGTTGTTTGGGGTAAAAATCCGGCTGAATCGAATATTCAGCAAATGATACCCATTGAAAAAGCACAAGAAAAAGGTGCTAAACTGGTTTTTGTTGATCCCCGAAGAACGGCATCATCAGAAAGAGCAGATCTACTTGTTCAGCCAATTCCAGGTACAGATGGTATTCTGGCTCTTGCTGTAGCAAAAATTCTTATAGAAAAGAATCAGGTAGATTATCAATTTATAGACAAGTATGTTCATGGTTACGAGGATTTTAAAAAATCAGTTTTAAGAATTGACGTCAATGAAGCAAGCCTGGAATGTGGAGTTTCTATTGAATTTATTAATAAACTTGCTAATTACATTGGCACAATAAAACCAATGACTCTGATTCCTGGATATGGAATGCAACGTTATACCAATGGAGGTCAATCAACACGATGCTTACTGGCTTTATCTGTGATTACAGGAAATATTGGTAAACCAGGAGCTTGCTGGCATTATGCCGATTTACAAGGCGACATTTTCAGTGAAATTAAAGAACCTTTAAGTTACTTCCCTCCCGAAATACCAGATGGAATTTTTCGTCGTGAAATTGCAACAGCTCGTTTAGGTGAAGATATGTTAGGAATAAAGAATCCTGAGCTAAAAATGGCATGGGTTGAACGAGGAAATCCTGTGTCACAAAATCCGGATAGCAACAAAGTTAAAGAAGCGTTTCGAAAATTAGAATACAGAGTTGTTGTTGAACAATTCATGACCGATACAGCGCGTGAAGCAGACATCGTTCTGCCAGCCAAAACCATGTTTGAGCAATCGGATATAATCTCGTCCTATTGGAATCCATATGTTCAGTTACGTCAAAAAGTGATTACTCCTATGGGCGAAGTGAAACCTGAGACTGAAATTTATTATCTTTTAGCCAGGAAAATGGGATTTCCTGATACTGAGATTGAAAAAAATATTCCGTACCCTTCAGACGAAGCTGTTGAAAAATGGTTGGAAAATCTGCTAAAACTATGGCCTGATATTACATTGGAGAAACTTAAACAAGGGCCTGTTTTAACTCCTGTATTGCAAGAGATTGCTTTTTCCGATTTTCAATTCGATACTCCATCAGGTAAGATTGAGTTGTTCTCTGAATCAGCACAACAAAAATGGAATGTTAATCCCCTTCCCAGCTATGAGAAAACAGTTGAAGGGAAAAATGGAATTGAAAATAAGTTCCCTTTCAATTTAATGTCACCGAATACAAAAAACAGAATCCATTCACAATTTGGAAATTTAGAAAGCATGAAAATGATTGATCCTGAACCAATTGCCACAATCAATTTGGGAGATGCAATAAAAAAAGGAATTCAGGAAAATGATTTTATCCGGGTTTTTAATGATAGAGGTCAACTAAACATTAAATCAAAAATTGATGCAAGTCTTCGACCCGGGAATATTGTAATTGTAAATGGTTACTGGCATGAAGAAGGCGCCTGTCCCAATGTTCTTTCAAAAGGCAGGGAAACTGATATGGGTCACGGAACAGCCTTTCACGATAATATGGTTGACTATGAGAAAAAAAACAATTAATGAAAAAGAATATTTTCATCTTTGATCAGAATAAATGTGTGGGATGCCATGCATGCCTTGTTGCCTGTGTGAATGAAAATGGTTTTCAGGCAAATGATCAGTGGCGGAATGTTCATCATTCAAATGATACCCATTTTCCACATTTACCTTTATTTTATCTGTCATTGGCTTGTAATCATTGTGATGATGCTCCTTGTTTAAAAAACTGTCCTGCCCTGGCTTACTCACGTGATGAAGAAACGGGTGCTGTTATTCATCATCCTGAGAAGTGTATTGGTTGCAAATATTGTACTTGGGCATGTCCATACGATGCTCCTAAATTTAATTCTAAAACCGGTATAATTGAAAAATGCACTTTTTGTAATTCAAGAATTTTAGAGAATTTAAAGCCTGCATGTGCTAATTTATGCCCGGTTGGTGCTTTGGATTTTGCTCAAGCTGAATTCACAAGGGAAGAATCCATTGAGTCGAGCCCTGTTCCTGTTCATGTAGGTTCAAATCTAAAAATAAATACATTGACATTGAGAAAGGAAACTGGTCCCGAAATTGATTTCAGTTTATTTAATGATCAACCAGATAACATAAAGCCTGAAAAGAAACAAACAAAGATTTCAGCACAAGAAGAATGGCCTCTACTAATCTTTACTTTATTATCAACATTATTGGTGGTTTTATATGCTTCTGAAAAAACAGACCAGTTCAATTTTACAAGTAAATTAATCTACCTGGGATTTGGGGCTTTGGCTGCTTTACTTAGCATGCTGCATTTGGGTAAAAAAACCAGAGCTTTTCGATCTATGTTAAATATTAAAAACTCCTGGCTAAGTAGAGAAATCATTACGTTTTCTTTATTTCTCGGAAGTCTGTGTATAGATTTTTTCTTTTACGATATCCCGGATATTTTAGTCATATTTTTTGGCATTACGCTACTTATTTCAATAGATATGTTATACAGGCTGGCAAGCTGGCGCTGGCCTTTAAAAATACATTCAGCTCAAACCTTATTAATAGGAATCAGCCTCTTTGCTTTATTAACGAATTGGTACTATATGTTTGTGTTTACGTTATCGTTTAGATTAACACTTTATGTTTATAGAAAATATGAGTATGGAAAAGAAGATTTGTTCCATTCAATTTTAAGAATTAGTTTCCCTGTTATATCGGCTATTTTGTTTTATACTTCGCAGGATATTATCATTCCTCTAACCTTCCTATTATTAGGAGAGATTATTGATCGAATTGACTTTTATAACGAACTTAATGTTCCTGAGCCCTAAATCAGGTTTTTGTTTTTTACAAATGAAAAAAGCTGATCCAATAGGATCAACTTTTTCATTTATTAACCATGAATCATTACAATTATTTCTTTTCTTCTTTTGTTTCTTTCTTTTCTGTTGCAACTTTTTTGTCGCAAGTACTTGGGCATTTCTTTGCTTCTTCTTTGGTACAACACTTTTCAGTTTTAGCTTTTTCAGCTTTTTTCTCTGGTTCCTGTGCACTAGCTGATGCTAAAGAAATAACAGCAATAAATGCTATGCTTGATAATATTACTAAAAACTTTTTCATAATTATTTTAATTTTAGTTAAGATTAAATATTTAAACAAATGTAATGATAGAAATTACCAGTATAAGTTATTGCGAAGTTAATTCATGTTAACGCGATGTTAAAATCGTACAAATCATTCATTTTCTGGCTACATTTGTACCAATGAAAAAAGGGAAGTTACAACTAGTTTTAATTACACTAACTTTTATAAGTCTTGTTGCATTGGTTGGAATCCAGGTTTCATGGATTATTAGGGCAGCCAACATGCAGGAAAAGCAATTTAGTCATAGTGTAAATCTTGCCATGAAGAAGATCGTCGAAAAAATGGCAGATGATCAATCTATTTGTAAAGAAGTAGCAAATTGCATTGGAAAGGGAGGCACATCATCTTGCTATAAAAGCATGTATAATAATGTAGAGTGGAGTAAAGTTGATTCAATTGTTAAATTTGCACTCGATTATTATGATATCAACATTGATTATGAATTTGATATTGTTGATACACGTAAAGATGCTGATTATATGGTTTGTAATAAATCCTACTTTTCAGACGATCTGGAAAGTGTTCTGCTGCAGAATGCCATTGAATTAAAAATTCGATTTCCAAAAAAAAGTGAATTTATTCTTGCTCAAATAGGGATCATGTTTATCAGTTCCATTTTTCTTATTGCATTGGTAAGCCTTTCTTTTCTTATTATTCTAAAATATTATAAGCGGGAAAAAGCTCTTTATATGAGCACGCGTGATTTTATAAATAACATAACACACGAATTTAAAACTCCAATTACAAATATTGCATTGGCAAATAGCATGATTTCGAAGAATGAGAAAATTATGCAGGACGAAAAGCTAAATCAATACTCGAATATAATTAAAGCTGAACATAAAAAACTCAAAAACAGGGTAGAAGGATTATTAGATGCCGCACGAATTGAAAACGGGAATAGTAATTTCTGTGAAACCATAAATATTTGCGATTTAATTCAATGCACTGTGGACTCATACCATGTTCAGCTTCAGGAGTTAATGGGAGAAATTAAATACGAAAGACTATCAGAAAAATGCACCGTTCATGCTGATAAGGAACAGTTTCAGACTGCCATTTCAAACTTAATTGATAATGCGATAAAGTACTGTGAAAAAACACCTTCAATCGTAATTCGTACTTTTGATAAAAACGATACTGTTATGATTGAAATTGAAGACAATGGTATTGGTATAAAACAAGAACATTTGCATCAGGTTTTTGAAAAATATTATCGTGTTCCAACAGGAGATATTCATAATGTTAAAGGCTTTGGTATTGGATTATCAACTGTAAAAGCAATTATTGAGTCTGTACGCGGAGAAATAAGCATACAAAGCAAACCAGGAAAAGGAACTAAATTTATAATTAAACTACCATATTGCACCGAATCATAGAAATGAAAGACGCTAAATCAAAAATATTACTTGTTGAAGACGATACCAATCTTGGGTTTCTCTTACTTGAATTTCTTGAAAGTAATGGGTTTGATGTAAAATTGTACCGTGATGGAATATCGGGGCTAAATGGTTTTAGAGCTTCGGATTTTGATTTTTGCATTCTCGATGTGATGATGCCATTAATGGATGGGTTTACACTCGCCGAAAAAATAAGGGAACAAGATAAAAATGTTCCAATCATTTTCCTTACTGCCCGTTCAATGAAAGAAGACAAGCTCAAAGGCTTTAATATTGGAATTGATGATTACGTTACCAAACCATTTGATGAAGATGAACTTTTATTCCGGATTCGTTCAATTTTAAAAAGAGCAAACCCTGATCAAATTGATCAATCCAAAAAAATATATGATTTAGGCAGGATAAAATTTGATGTTCAAAACCAGGAACTTAAAATTGGAAAAGAATCAAAACGATTAACTTCAAAAGAAAGCAAAATATTGGCTATTCTTGCCGAATCAAAAAACAATATAGTAAACCGTGATTTTTTAATGACAGAAGTGTGGGGCGAAACAGATTATTTTATCGGTCGCAGTCTTGATGTTTTTATTTCGAAACTTAGAAAACATCTACAAGCCGAACCCAAAATAAAGATCGAGACAATTCCTACCGTAGGTGTAATTCTGAGTATTGAAGAGTAAAAGATTTTAGATTAACGAATTACGATTTTAGATTTAGTAAAAACAAAAACATGTAAACTTAATCGTTTTAAAATCGTCAAATTTTGATCTATTTTCAATATAAAGAGCTAATTTTAAAATAATATAAAATCAAACTTAAAATATAATAGTATTCATGAGCACAGCTGATATCATAGGATCGACAGGAGTTGCAATGATATTAATTGCATTTTTTCTTAACCTTACCAATATTATTTCAAATAAAAATATTTGGTATATTTTAATGAATTTTGTTGGTGCCGGATTAGCCTGCTATGCTTCTATCCTATTAAAATATGTACCATTCATTATTTTAGAAGCAACCTGGACAATCGTTTCCTTTGGAGCTTTGATTAATCTATTTAAAAGTACTAAAAGCCCTCTTGTGGATTAGAGAGCTTTGTACTATTCATTTATTTATTCATTATTCTTTTCAGATCATTTATCTGCATTTGCAAATCTTCCACTTTATCCAATTTCTTTTCCAAATCTTTATTCTTTTCCTTTAATTCATCAATAACTTTTTGTTGCTCCTTTATGGCTTCAACCAACAGTGCTGTTATAGGAGCATATTGCATTGACATATACTCACCCTCCGTATTCACAACTTCCGGAACAATAGCCTCTGCTTCCTGAGCTATAAATCCCATCCTTATTCCTTTTTCCTTTGAGTCAGATTCTTTCCACTCAAAATTAACACCTCGAAGTTTTAATACTTTATCAAGAGAATTTTCTAATGTTACTACATTCTTTTTTAATCGACTATCGCTCAAAGTTTCCCAACCAAAATTCCCACCTGAAGTTCCATTAACATAAAAAGTGCGATTAGTTAAATTATCTAAACTATCCCCATTAATTACTACAATATTTCTATCAAACTCACCATAAATTAAAGGTTTTGTAGCAGCCGAATTCTCAATATAGAGTCGGTTCGATCCTGTTGTTTCATTGTACCCAGCATAACAACCTAAAAACACATTACCATGACCCATATTGTTATATCCACTTTGGTATCCTATCACTGTATTCTGATAACCTGTTTCGTTATAATATAATGTTTGATCACCAATTGTTATATTTCTTGCTCCTGACGCATTGGCACCTCCTGTAGCAGTTCCTATATAAATATTATAAAAACCATCTGTAATACTATATCCACTATATTGTCCAAAACAAGTATTACTTTCTCCGGTTAAATTGTTATATCCAGACATATACCCAATAAAAGTATTTCGAAAGCCTGTTGTATTTGCATTTCCTGCACCACTTCCTAAGAATATATTATAGTTACCAGAAGTATTTGCTACACCAGCAACAGATCCAATAAATAAATTATCTGTTCCAATTGTATTACTCATTCCTGCTTGAGTTCCAAAAAAAGTATTGTACGAACCTGTCGAATTTGAATATCCACTAAAGCGTCCAACAAAAAGATTAAACCCCCCTGATGTATTGTCATAACCACTTCGATAACCTATAAATAAATTAGTATTCCCAGTTGTATTATTATAACCACATTGATATCCAATAAAAGTGTTGTCAGAACCACTTGTGTTACTAAATCCACTTTCATATCCTAAAAACAAATTATTTGATCCTCCTATATTGTTATAGCCACTTCTATAACCAAAGAAGCTATTATAATTACCATTATTGTTAAAATAACCACTTTCAGTTCCCAAAAATAGATTGTTTGTACCAGCATCAATCGAAAATCCGCTTAGATAACCCAATGAACAATTTACTTTATTAATATCCATAAATCTATCAGTGCCCGCTTTTGATGGACTTCTTCCACTAACTGCAAATCCTCCTACCTTGCCTTTAGCAGGCTCATTTACATAAACCCTTGCACTATCAGGTGTTATTGAGAAATAATCATTAACCCCTTTAGATGGACTTCTTCCACTGATTGCGAATCCTCCAACTTTGCCTTTTGCAGGTTGATCATTAATGCTAACAACGACTCCGTCATTATAAACTGCAAAAACCGTATCTCCCAACTGACTAATAACTTGAAATAATGGATCTGTATCTAATGCCAATGGATCTCCTTTTACTTCAAACCTTCCAACAGGATTATCCTTACCTATTCCTACCTTACCATCAGTATAATAAATTCCATCAGTACCTATTTGCCAACTCGAAGTACCTCCTGCAGTTAACTCCACAGAGTTACCATTGCTTATAGATAAAGTATTCCCTGTTAAATCCAAATTCTGAAATTCATTCGTAGGATCAGCATCTGCATCATCATTATTTTTCACATCCAAAGCATAATTAGCAAAGGGAACAGATTTTAGTTGAGAAACTCCCATAGTTACGTAGCTTTCACCTCCACTTAAATCAATACTCGTCTCTAAATAATATTTATCTATACTCCAATCCACATCTGAATAAACATATGGATTTATTGGTGATCCTTCACCAATAGTTATGTTTATTAAACCATAACTATTTGTTGTAATTATATGTCTTTCAGAATATACAAGCTCACCAGATTCTGAGCCTTTAATTATATTTGTTAATACCGCAATATTTTGATTAATTATAAGCTCTCCATTATCTCGAACTACAGCCTGATAATTGAACGTATTAACTTCTTGAGCATATAACTTTAACTGGTTAACACTTATAATAATTATTAAAATAAGCGTTAAATAGATGCTTAACTTTTTCATAATAAAAAATTTTAGTATTAAAAGAAGAAGAATTAAAATACTTTTTAAACGAAAAAGTATTAAATCTGTTTAAAGAATAAAAACTATTCTACAATATATGAAAATAAAAGACCTGGGACTATTTAATTTGATTGATACTTATCAATGGATTCTATAATATTGGTTTTAAGATAGTCATTTAAAGCTGCCAACGAGAATACAATTGGATACATATCTTCGTAATACCATAATGAAGCAAAATACAGACCTATCGGTGTTGCAGAAATTTTGGTTAAATCTTTGTCTTCAAATTTCTGCATTAAATAATTTGCTCCTGTTTGGATTTCAGTAAAACCATTTGCTAACAAAGCCCTAATTGCTAAAGAAGTTTCTTCAATACTTGATGATATATTTTTATTTCCACCCCAACCACCGTCTTTGTTTTGGGAATTTTTTAAAAAGGAAACTCCATGTTTAATCATTTTATCCAAATCGGGAAAATCCATGTAATCAATTTTGCTTAAGCCAAGCAAAACTTGAGACGTTCCATAAACCGGGTTTAAATGATCTTTATCCTCCTCATTCCCAAACCACAGAGGAAGCCACGAACCATCATTACGTTGTGTATTTTTTAAATAAATCAATGCCTTTTTAATTGAGTTCTCAATTTTTACTGAGCAGCTAGAATCAACTAAATCTTTCCAACTAATAAATGCACGAAGCGCATGAGCTGTAATATCAGGACAGCTTGCATCAAAAGGAAGCTTTCCCCATCCTTTGCAAAATGTGGGTATTCCACCATCACTATTTTGGATACTCATTAACCAGTTTAATCCTAATGTTGCTTCCTTTGTGTTTGATTTACTTTTTTCTTGAAGTCTCTTCAATGCCAATAAAGCTCCTGAAGTATCATCCCCATCGGGTGCTCCACCTTGTGAATCTATCCATGCCCATCCTCCGGGATCACTTTTAGTAAATGGATGAATATTTCGATGCTGTTGATTCATTAACCAGAACTTGATTTTTTCTTTTTCTGAATAATCAATTTTATTGAATCCCTCGTTGCTAAATGAATTGACTGCCAATGTTGTAACCCATGTTGTAAGGCTTGTATCAATGGGCCAACTACCATCTGTACGAATTGAATTCTGTAAAAATCGTTCAGCTTTCGAACATACTTCAATTTCACTTTTACCCGCTTTAACTAAACTCATCAATACAAAACCTGTTAAAGGTGCAGCTTCTAAAAATCCTCCATTATCAGGTTGCTTTTCTGATAATACTTTTAAGACTTTAGGAATAATGAATTGATTTAATAATCTGATTAAAGGATTTCGTGCAGGCTTATTTTTTTGTCGGACTAAGCCAATCGAAATAAGAGCAGGAATTGCATAACTAACGACTGAAAGATTAAACCATTTAAAAAACCGATCGGGGAAAGCTGCAAGCTGAAATGGCAACTGAGGTACATATTTCCAGCCATCACAGCCTAAACGTCCCGAAATAGCACACATGCTTAAGATGGGTACCGAAAATGTTTTATCCGATTTATAATGATTTAAAATAGCTTTACTTATTTCTTTTGGTTCGAGTGATTTTAAATTCGTTAAGAGCCATGACTCCACTTTTTGAATTAAATCCGAAAAATCCTTATCGTCTTTAACAATCGATAAGGCTGACCAGCACAACAAAGTTGTACTTAAATTACTTTGGCTTTTTGTGGTATCACCAAATCCACCGTCTTTGTTAAGATTCTCTTTTAACCAATTTAAACCCTCAAATACCAGTTTTTTATTTGATTCTTTATCGTAAATCCACAATCCAAAACTGGCAACTGCTGTAGACAAAGCACTGCTTGAGAGTCTTCCGTCCCAAACACCTTTTTCGTTTCGGCATGAAAGTAAATATTCTTCAAGTCGTTTTACTGTATTTTTTATATCGTCGATATTAAATTCTGCCATTGTACAAACTATATTAATCCAAGTGCTAACAGTGCATAATAGGTATATTCACAATCGGGATGCATGTCAGCGACACTACCAAAAAAACCTCCCGAATTATCCCAATGCATATTGATAAAATCGGTGCAAGCTTCAGAATAATTTACCAATGAATTATCGGCCATTTTTAAAGCAAGCAAGGCAGTTGATGTGGATAATAAATCCGCAATCGGAAGACCTTCGGCTGCAACAAATCCTCCCTGATTAATCCATCTTTCCTTAAGCCATGAAATTGATTTCTCAATATTTACTACTTGTAATGATTTTGACATAATTAAACCAGCAGCTGTTGCTGTTGTAACTCCTGATGAGGAATTTCTCTCGTTTACAAACGAACCATTTTCTTTTTGTAAATCCTGAATACTTTTAAGAAGTTCAGCCTCATCAACTAACAAACCTAAATCCTGAAATAAGCTCCATGCTAAAAAGGTTGCATAAGTACTTGCATAATCGGCATTTTTGAAGCTTTGATTATAGCCATTATTTTGGGAACGATATGATTCAATAATTCTTAATAAATCATCCGATTTTTGAACTACATCCTTTACAATATTTTTTCTTACACGTTCGCTGATAAATTTTGATTGAAAAAATTGCCCGGCTGAACTACCTTTTGATTTAAGTTGCATGGCTGATATTAATATTTTACATTGCACTAAACTTACTGCATGAATAAAATCAATTTCATTTTTATCCGACCATCTTTCCACAAAAATTAATTGCTTATTTACAGGAACTTCAAGATCTAAAATAAAGGCCAGTGTATAACCAAATACCGAATAATAAGGATCAGAATTACCAGCACGATCCATAAATCCTCCATCGTGGTGTAATTGCAACATTAAGAATTCCTTAATTCTTTTTATGGCCTGATTACTTAACTTACTTGTTGATTTTTCTAACGTTTTAAGGATATATTTATTTACTTCAATCATTCATGTCAGCATTAAAACGTAATATCTCCTAGTATTCGATTGACTAATCGGAAAAGCAATATTTTAATATTGGCATCTTCTACCTGATCTAAAATATCGAGGGCTTTCTGTTTATACTCATCAAGCATTTTCTTTGCTATGTGAATTGCACCTTCGTTTTTCGCCCATAGGAATAATTCTGTTGATGCAGAAATATCCTTTTTATGGTAACGCTGATAAAAAGATTGCATTTTCAGTGGAGATTTTTCTCCCAAAATGGCAATAATCAGCGATGGACGTAAAGAATTGATATCATTAATATTGCTTTCCTGATTAAAATCTTCAATATCATCCTGAATCTGATAAGCTATTCCTAATGCTTTGCTATATTCACCAAGTATATTGAGCAATTGATCGCTTCCATTTGCAGCAATAGCTCCAAATTTCAATGCCACTTCAAAAGCCGGAGCAGTTTTATATGTAAAAATATCTATGGTCTCATCAATGCTAAGGGCGCTTGTTTTTTTTCGCAATACTAACTCCTGCCCTTGCCCAATGCACAAATCCCTGTGTCCTTTTGACGCCACCTGAAGAAGTTTACTAATTTGATCTGCATTTAATCCTGACTGTGCTATTAGCTGATAACCATAACCCATTAATAAATCGCCTGTATTTAATGCAACAGGGACATCATATTCTTCGTGCAAAGCTGGCTTACCATATCGTTCTGAATCATTGTCGGCAATATCGTCGTGCACAAGTGATGCCTTATGAAAACATTCGATTGAAATGGCCAATTTCATTAAATTCTCATTCGTTAAACCATCATCATGAATCATTGCTCTGTATAATGATGTCATTATTAACGGGCGCCAACGCTTGCCCCCTGCTTCAAGCCATTTATTTGCAATAAGGACAGTTTCATTATCGCTGCCAAATATTGCTTTTAACTTTTCGGTCGAGAACCAAAGTTGAATTTCTTTTCGAATATTTTCAAGATTGACTTGCTTGCTCCATTCTGTTTCATTTTTGATTGGAAGTGCTTCAAAAATCCAGTCTTTATCAACGCGTGAATCCTTACAATCTGAATTAAATAAAGGAATTCCGATTGACGGAATTGCCCCTTTTACGGCAAGAGGAAATGAACGTTCTAATGAATCAAGACATCCGATTCCTATTACACACTCTATTTGTCCTGATGAGAGCAAAAGGCTGACCGCTCCGGTACCTTCACTAACAATTGAATGATATCCTAAATCTTCAGCAAAAGTTATTAATTCATCAATTAAACAATTCCCACATTGTTCGCATAATAATCCAAGTTCATCAATCTTGGCAGGGCATTTTGTGGAATGTCGTAAGCATTTTGGTAATAGTAATACGCGTCGGTTATATGGAATTCTTTCAACGAAAGCCTGCCATGCATTATTATTGATAAGAACAGCAATTAACTTTTGAAACTGTTTATAGTTAGTATGCTGGGAAATAAACTCAGATGAATATAGAATAATATCATGCTGCTGTAAAGGAGGTACAAGTTTTTTATCTGATAAAAATTTGTTTATCAGTTGACGTAATTCTTTTAACTCCTCAACGGATTGAATTGTATCATTACTTAATATTATTTCTTTTATTCCTTCACCTAAAAACATAATTACTCGCTTTACTTAATTTATCCGTACGCACCAAAACCAAAAAACCAGTTTTTCTTGGCAAACCTATATATCCAGCTTTTTTCAGGAATCTCATTTGAAGGCATATGATGGCCGGGACATTTTCTCATTGCCTGCAGTTCTGAAAAAGCAGTGTTTCTTTTCGAAGAATCGTAAGCTCCTGTTTTTATAAGAATCTCATTTAACTTTTCCGGATCATCCAATAAAATACATCCACGAGTATGTTTCGGTATTTCGTTTCGCATCTCTTCAAGAAATGTTGAGTTTTCTATTATTTCACCAAGCTTTTCTCCATTACCCACATTATCCAAAGCAAATTGTATTGGAGGACAAAACTCAATATCGCCCGACGAATTAATATGATGACTAATACCAACAGCACCTGGGCACAATGCTTTTCCATCCTGATCCCAGTAGGTATCAATAATCATAAGGGGTGCTTTCCTTCGAATATCAACTATAAATTTCCGAAGTTTTAAAATCTGTTCTTCAGATAAAGAGATTTCAGTCGTAGGTCGTTCACCAACAGGTCTGTATATGTAATACCACAAATAATGAATTCCTTTTTTAATACATTCATTCACAAAATTCTCGTTCACCAGATCGTCAAAATTTGATTTACAAACACTTGTAGCAACTCCTGTAATGAGTTTGTTCTTAACACTAATCTCAATGCCGGTCATTGTGCGACCAAAAACATGATTAGCTCCACGCCTGATATCACTTGCATCTTCTAATCCTTCAACACTAATTATAGGAGAAACATTTCCAAGTTTTCTTAGCTTTTTTGCAATATCATCAGTAATTAATGTACCATTCGTGAAAAGCTGAAAGTAACAGTCAGGATGCTTTTCAATTACATTGATAATGTGTGGATACATTAATGGCTCACCTCCCAGTAAACCGAAAAAATAAGAACCTTTCTTTTTACTTGAGTTGATTATATTGTTCAAGGTATCAGGATTCATTCCCTGAGAATGGTTGTCAATGCTTATCCAACAACCCTGACAGTTTAAGTTACACTGGTTGGTAACAGATATCATTAAAAATGCAGGAAAAAGTTCCCCTTTTTTTAATCGTTTCTTATAACGGGATATACTACGCATACCTTTCCATCCCATATTATAAGCGAACTTCATTAACAAGCGAAAATCAACCTCCAAAAGCATTCTTTTTGTATAGGATAAAAGCATAATATTATTTTTAGCAATTGCAACCACACGAACAACCAGAACTGTTTTCAGGCTTATCCTCTTTTGTTTTTTCAACCTTTTGATTCTCATTCTTGCTGACACAACAAGAGCGCTCTGCATCTGCAATTTTCTCCTGATCTTTTAATAAAGACACACCCGATTGTTTGCGGCGATCTGCTAATATTTTATATACATCTGCATTTTGCTGAATTTGCTCCATAAGATCATTTTGTGAGAGAACTTCTAATTGTCCTTCGCCACCATCAATAGGACTTTCCGGATGCTTTGGAAATATAATGGCCTGTTCAGGGCAGGTTCTTGCACAAGCCGGACACATATCTTTGCAATTTGAAGGTTGGTCGACATGTACAATTCCATATTCATCAACTTTATAAACTCCAAACAAACAAAAATTTAAACATTTCTGGCAAGCTGAACATTTAGAATAATCAATTACCGGATACCATGATTTCCATTCATGTTTATATGGAATTAGATTGCTGCCTCCATCTTTTGCACTAATCTCAGAAATTACATCTGGATGATCTATTTCCATATTCAAGAATTCTATTTCGGTGCAACACATTCTGATTCCGGCTTTAAACAGAACATGCTCCATTGCCCTTGAATTGCACCCTAACAAAACAGATTCTTTATGCTCTTTAATTGCTAATAAATCCTGAGGATTTTTAACGGCTGTTCCGCAAAGATCTTCAATTAATGTATATCCAATATTATTTTTAATTAAAGTATTTTCCCACTTTTCAACTGTCTCCGATGCAATTTTACGTTCTGTTTTGCATCCGCAAATAAAAACTTTTTTCTTCATGAGCTATATCTAAGAAGTTCTTTATTTCATTGTACTAAGAAATCACAATAGTATTAAAATTTATTAAGAATAATTATTCTTAGACAATTTACAATGAACAACGTTTAAATGATAAAAGAACACGCACAGAATAAAACAAGTTTAAAACTCTCCATTGGCAAATAGTAAATTATTGACTAATTTTGGATTTGAATACTTATTATTACTCTATGAAAAAGTTAATTCTGTTCATTCTATTTAGTTCTTTTTTGACTTTTTTTTGCAATGCACAAGAATACATATACAAAGACGTAAGCTGCAAAGAAGCTTATGAATTAATTCAGGAATATAAAGATTATACGAATTTTGTAATTGTTGATTTACGACCTAAAATAATGTACAACGCCAAACATATTGAAAATTCATTATGTGTTGAATGTATTTCGGATAACTTGGATAAATATCTGGAAAGTATAGATAAGGATAAAACTTACTTAATCTATTGTGCAATCGGAAAGAGAAGCAAAACTACTTTTGAGAAAATGAAAGAACTTAACTTTAAGACAGTCTATCATCTGTATCAGGGACTTAGGGAGTGGAACAAACAAGGGTACAATGTAGTTTCATCTGGAAATTAAAATTCAATTCCTGTTATTTTTTAAGTTAAATATCCCTTCTAATTTTGTGATACTTTTCTATTGTACTCTCTTACTATTGACTCATAATCTGATCGGTGATAATAACCTGATTCTATTTTATCAATAATATCAGGAACATCAGAAAAAATTCTCATCATATCATTTTTATTATTTGGCTGACTTATAATTGTTAGAACTTCATGTGGACACAATTTTTTAAATAATGGATATGCACACTCTTCATCTGTTTTCCGAATATAAATTTCATCAATACATTTTGAGGTATATACCATCTGTTTTACGTAATGAAAAGTGTACATAATCATTGGACCATCAATAATTCTTTCCAAAAAAACTTGCTTCTTACAATTATTCTTAGCTGTTGACTTTAATTTAACTGATTCCAGCTTTTTATTTCGAATAATTACCATTTTATATTCATTGGCGTAAGCTCTTCCCCTGCTTCCATCTTCATTATAATATCCAAAACTATTAAAGCTGTGTTCATTATAATACGCCGCTTTTGATTTTACATAAACAGTATCTCCGTTATTCTTTATTAACGCAACTTTTATTAAATCATTTCCACCTTTTTGAGCATAACAAAAAATTGTTAAAAGGAATAAACTTATAAAAACAAGAAGTTGTTTCATTAAATTGAAGGTTAATAAATTATTAAAAAAAGCTAGTAAAGGAATTCTTTACTAGCTTTTAAAAGTACATATTTAAAATTTATTTAACAGCTTCAAAAGTAAATTTCCCTTCGCGATATTCATCAATTGGAGCACAAGTACAAATTAAATTTCTGTCGCCATAGCCATCGTCAATGCGGCTAACTGTTGGCCAGAATTTATTTTCACGAATCCATTCCAATGGAAAAGCAGCTTTTTCTCTTTCGTAAGGTCTTGTCCATTCGTTTGCTATAACAACACCCTGAGTATGTGGAGCATTTCTTAACACATTGTTTTCTGCATCAGCTTTACCATCTTTTATCTCAACTATCTCGTTATAGATTGTAATCATCGATTCAACGAAACGATCAAGTTCCTGTAATGATTCACTTTCGGTTGGTTCAACCATTAAAGTACCATGAACAGGAAATGATAAAGTCGGAGCATGGAAACCATAATCCATTAATCGTTTTGCTATATCAGCTTCGGTAATATTTGCCATAGCTTTAAAGTTACGACACTCAACAATCATCTCATGTGCTACAAATCCGGTTTCGCCTGAATAAAGTATATCATAATATCCTTTTATAGATGCTGCAAGATAATTGGCATTTAGAATAGCCATTTTACTTACGCTGGTTAAGCCATCGCCGCCCATCATTTTAATAAATGCATGCGAGATAGTTAATACACTTGCACTGCCCCAGGGAGCTGCAGATACAGCTTTTATTGCTTTATCCGTTCCAATTTTCACAACAGGATGCGAAGGAAGATAAGGTTTAAGTTTTTCATTAACTCCAATTGGTCCTACTCCTGGTCCACCTCCACCATGAGGAATAGCAAATGTTTTATGTAAGTTCAAGTGACAAACATCTGCGCCAATTGTTGCAGGATTTGTTAAACCCAGCTGGGCATTCATATTTGCACCATCCATGTAAACTAATCCTCCGTTCTTATGAACGATTTCATTCATTTCTTTGATTTTGCTTTCAAACACACCATGTGTTGATGGATATGTAACCATCCATGCAGCTAAATTATCTTTGTGTTCTTCTGCTTTCTTTCTTAAATCTTCGATATCAATATTCCCGTTTTTATCGCATTCAACAACCACAACATTCATTCCTGCCATTACTGCACTTGCAGGGTTTGTTCCGTGAGCCGATGAAGGTATTAATGCAATATTACGATGTCCCTGTCCATGTTCAATATGATACTCACGAATAACCATTAATCCGGTATATTCACCTGCAGCTCCTGAGTTTGGCTGGAACGAAATGGCTTCAAATCCGGTAATAACCTTAAGATCTTCTTCCAATTCATGAAATAACTGATGATAACCTTCAGCCTGATCAGCAGGTACAAATGGATGCATTCCGCCAAATTCTGGCCAGCTAAGTGCAAACATCTCAGTTGCGGCATTCAGTTTCATGGTACATGATCCTAACGAAATCATTGAATGTGTTAGCGAAAAATCTTTACGCTCAAGCTTTTTAATATAACGCATCATTTCAGTTTCTGAACGATAACGATTAAACGTGTCAAGAGCCAGAAAATCACTTGTACGTGCAAATTTCTTATCAAAAGCTATATTTTCATTCACATGGCAGGCAACATTTTCTTTTTTACCTGCAGCAATCGTGAAAATTTCAATAACACTATTAATATCCTGAATTATTGTTGTTTCGTCGGTACTGATACCAATTGTTTTATCATCGATATAATTAAAGTTGATTTCTCTTTCTAATGCTAATTTTTTAATGTCTGCAGACTTAACATTACCAAGATTTACTTTTAAAGTATCGAAGAAATCAGTATTTTCCTGTTTGTAACCTAAAGCCTGTAACTTTTCGTTTAACGTAACAGCCATACTATGAATATGTAATGCAATCCGTTTTAAACCTTCTGCTCCATGGTAAACAACGTACATACCAGCCATCGTAGCTAATAATGCCTGTGCCGTACAAATATTTGAAGTGGCACGTTCACGTTTGATATGTTGTTCACGAGTTTGAAGAGCCATCCTTAAAGCAAGCTTATTTTGAGCATCTTTTGAGATACCAATAATTCGTCCAGGCATGTTTCTCTTATACTTATCAGATGTTGCAAAATAACCAGCGTGTGGACCACCATATCCCATTGGAATACCAAAACGTTGTGTAGATCCAACAACCACATCAGCACCCCACTCACCTGGAGGAGTTAAAAGAACCAGACTCATAATATCAGCTGCAACAGTTACTGCTGTTTCGTTCTGATGTGCTTTTTCTACAAATTTTTTATAATCCAGAATTTTTCCATCAGCTGTAGGATATTGAACAATTGCACCAAAGATTTTATCGTTCAATTCAAATGTTTTATAATCACCTTTTACTATTTCTATACCTAAAGGAATTGCTCTGGCTTCAATTACATCAGCCGTTTGAGGAAAAATATTATTATCAATAAAGAACCCATTCACCCCGGCTTTTGCTTGCGCTCTTGATCTCCCGTTAAATAGCATAATCATTGCTTCAGCAGCAGCAGTAGATTCATCAAGTAAAGATGCATTTGCTATTTCCATACCCGTAAGTTCCATGATCACAGTTTGGAAATTTAATAAAGCTTCTAATCGTCCTTGTGAAATTTCTGCCTGATAAGGAGTGTATGAAGTATACCAACTAGGATTTTCCAGAATGTTTCGCTGAATAACCGCTGGCATAATCGTGTCGTAATAACCTAATCCGATAAACGTTTTATAGAGTTTGTTTTTTGAAGCTATCTTTCTAAGTTTTTTAGAATACTCGAACTCACTTATCCCTTTACCAAGGTTGAGAGGTTTTTCAAGTCTTATTGATTTAGGTACTGTTTTATCAATTAATTCATCTAAACTGGAAACGCCTATTTTCTCAACCATCTTATTGATTTCATGATCTCTCGGACCATTATGACGTTGAATGAAATTATCTTGAGCCATATTTTGAAATTATTTAATGTATAAAAGAGTTATTTATTTGTTTATTTTTTTCAGTCCAAAATTAAAAATAAGAATCATGAATAACCACTAAAATTATCATGTTATTTTTCAGTAAAGCATGTTTTAAAACAACTATTCAGTTTTAATGTTTAGCATTAACTTTCAAGGCATTAAAAGAATGGGTTTGTGCTTTTTTCATGCGCAATAGTTGTTTTTCCTCCATGTCCGGGATACACAATAGTATCACCATCTAAGGTAAACAATTTTTCATTTATGCTTGAAATCAACGTGTCGTAATCTCCACCAGGCAAATCCGTTCTGCCAATTCCTCCGGCAAATAATACATCACCTACAATTATAAACTTATCTGTTTCATTATACAAAGCAATGCTACCTGGTGAATGACCGGGAACATGTTTAACAATTAAAGTTGTGTTACCAAATTTAATTTCATCACCCTCATTCACCAAACGTCCTGGCATTGGAGGTTCCTGAACATTAAACCCAAAAGCTAAGGCCATATCGTTTGCTCGTTCAAGCAAAGGGATATCTTCTTTATGCGCGATTGATAAAACATTATACTTACCGGTTAAATAAGCATTCCCCATGATGTGATCAATATGACAATGTGTATTGATGATCGATACTAATTTAAGATTGTTTTCTTCGATAAAATTATCGATTTTCTCAAATTCGTGTTCTTCGTTACATCCAGCATCAATAACAATACATTCATTGGTTTCGTCGTAAAGTAAAAATGTATTTTCCTGAAATGGATTAAAAGTAAATATTTTGATTTGTGTCATCATTTTTAATATTAATTATTGTCTTCCTTTTAACATAGGAACAAATGCAAAGTAACCATGTTCAGTTTCTTTAAATTCTTCTTCATTAATTCTCTCAACAAGTGTCATTACCTGACCTGCCGAACCTCCAACAGGAACAACCATTCTCCCGCCGATCTTTAATTGTTTTAGCAAATCACGCGGAATATCAGGAGCTCCTGCGGTAATTAAAATACCATCAAATGGAGCATAGCTGGGTTGACCTAAATAGCCATCGCCATAAAAAAAATAAGGTTTATAAGCCATATCA
Organism: Bacteroidales bacterium; assembly: GCA_003446015.1. Lineage (GTDB taxonomy): Bacteria > Bacteroidota > Bacteroidia > Bacteroidales > UBA12077 > UBA12077. The sequence goes on from DMBU01000125.1 coordinate 42,575, forward strand.
TTTAGTAAAGCCCGTGATTTAAGATACAACTCGCGCTGACGTTCTATTGTATACACTTTAGCCCCAAGCTCAAGAAGTACTGCACATTGGTAACCTGATCCGGTTCCAACTTCCAAAATTTTATCATGTTTTTTAACCTCTAAAAGCTCTGTCTGGAAAGCAACAGTATATGGTTGAGAAATTGTTTGTCCTGCTCCAATTGGAAATGCCTGATCACGGTATGCAAATTCGACAAATCCGCTATCCATAAAATAATGGCGAGGTATTTTTCCTATAGCATCAAGAATTCTTTTATCTTTTATTCCCTTTTCCGAGATGGTATCAACAAGTTTTTTTCTTAATCCTTTATGTCGATATGAATCAACCATTTAATCAGTGTATCAATATAAAACAACTCTCGCAAATATAACAGAACAATTTACAATAATCAAAGAAGCTTTTTACTAAATGATTCCTGCGAAACATCTATTAAAATTAAAAAAGTACTACATATTAACGTTTTAACATTAATAATGCGATGGGTTTTATTAATTAAAAAGGTTATCAACATAATTTGGTTGATAAATAGAATGTTCGAACCATGTTCTAAGTTTTTAAAAAAATTAAGTTTGTATAAATATATCTTCTATTATGAAAATAGGACTAATTGGAATTAATACATTACAACAGGAAGAACATTTTAAAATTATTCATCAGGCATTGGGTAAAAACCTACATGGAATTTTTTCTCATTCTGAAGAAGCTATTCCAATTAGCACAAATTATAATATAAAATTATATAAATCGTCAAACGAGTTATTTGAAAAAGTTGATGCAGTTTATTTTGCAAATTCTGTAAAACCCAATTTTGATTTTGCAATTAATGCCCTAAAAAAGGCTTGTCACCTTTTTATAGAAAATATTTCAATGCTTAGCATTGAAGAAGTAAAGCAACTTTATAAAGTTGCTTTTGAGGCCAGAACAAAAATTCAGTTGAAACTCACAAAATCTTTTACCCCCGAATATAGTGAAGTAAGAAATTTCATTTCAGATTCTAAGTTAATAGAAATAAGTAACAGCTTTTCAAAGCTATTAAGACTTGATGACTACTTTTCAGAAATTTTAAATAATTTATTTTTTGCAAACCAAAATATTCAATCAAGTATAAAAAAAATATCTCCTTTAGCTCTACCCTTGGATAACAGTCATTTTAGTTTAGTGCAAATTCGATTAGATTATGATAACGGAGCTGTAGTAAATATGAAATTTAATAATATTTCAAAGGAAGATGAAAGCACAGTTACTTTCCATAAAAAGGATGAAATAATATATATCGATTTTATTAAACATTATGCAATAAAACACAAAATCGCTGAAGGGCAAGTTGTCCGACAAGAGTTTTTCATTACTAACGAAACAGCATTCAATACAGAAATGGTTAATTTCATTAAGTCTTGCAAAGATATTGAAATGCACAACGTTTCAGAGCACCCTGCGGAACTTAAGATAATTCAGTCCACACAAGAAATTAAAGACAGGTTAATTCAGATGTTTCATCCAATATAATTCTATTTCTTCTTTAATTAGACTTGACTAAAATTGTTTTTTTATTAACAACAAATTTACTTCTTTTACGTTGTAACAATTAACCTTAAAAATTCCCAATTTTTTATTGGATGAATAAACGTATACACACTCTTAAATATCTTTTTTTCGACTATTTTGCAGCTATACTGAGTTGGACAATATTTTTCATCTATAGAAAAACATATATCGAACCTTTTAAGCTTGGGTATGAAATTCCATTAGAATTTACTCATAAATACTATTTAGGTATTTTAATTATTCCTTTATTCTGGATCTTTTTATATTATTTGAGCGGTTATTATAAAGATATTTATAGAAAATCGAGGTTGAAAGAACTTGCTCAAACACTGTTTACCATTTTAATTGGATCTGTAATCATATTTTTTACTTCATTACTTGATGATCAGATTCTTTATTATAAGCACTATTATAAACTATTTTCATCACTTCTAATATTGCAATTTGCACTTACATATATTCCCCGTTTGATAATCACATCAATTACAAATCATAAAATTCATAGCCGAAAGATTGGTTTTAAAACAATACTATTAGGGGGAAACAGAAAAGCAATTGAAATTTTTCAGAATATTGAAGAACAGCCAAAATCTGTTGGAAATAAATTTATAGGTTTTGTAAGTATTGACGAAAAAGAAAAATTCTTATTAGAAAAATATTTAAAAAATCTTGGAAACTTAAAGGATATCAAAGAAATAATAGATAAACACAAGATTGAAGAAGTAATTATTGCTTTAGAATCAACCGAGCATAAAGAAATCGAAAAGATAATCAACTATCTGGATGACAAGGATGTAGTTATAAAGGTTATTGCCAGTATGTACGATATTCTGACCGGGAAAGTAAAAATGGCACATATTTATAGCATCCCTCTTATTCAAATTTCACATAGTTTAATGCCTATATGGCAGCAGCAAACCAAGCAGCTAATTGATATTTTCATTTCTCTTTTTGCACTTATTGTTTTTTCTCCTTTATTCATTTTTCTTGCTGTTGGTATAAAGCTAACATCCAAAGGACCTATATTTTATAGTCACGAGCGAATTGGTCAGTTTGGGAAACCTTTTACCTTGTATAAATTCAGGTCGATGTTTATTGATGCTGAAAAAAACGGACCCGCTCTTTCGTCTAAAGATGACGATCGGATTACTCCATATGGCAAATTCATGAGAAAATCTAAACTAGATGAGTTACCCAACTTTTATAATGTTTTAAAAGGTGATATGTCTATAGTTGGCCCACGGCCCGAAAGAAAATTTTATATCGATCAGATTGTTAAAAAGGCACCTCATTATTTACATCTGCAAAAAGTAAAACCGGGAATAACTTCTTGGGGACAGGTGAAATATGGATATGCCGAAAATGTAGAGCAAATGATTGAACGATTAAAATACGATATTCTTTACATTGAGAATATGTCGGTTTATGTTGATTTTAAGATCATGATTTATACCATCTTAAAAATTTTAAAGGGCAAGCACATTTAATTTAATTGAAACTCCCTTAATACTTTATATATTGGTCCCTTTGGAGTAAGAATACTTTCGTAAAATAATACTTTATCAATTACCAGATTTTGAAACACTACATCTTTATATTCTTCTGTAAGCTTTTTGATTCTATTTTTATCATTTAAAAATTTCGTTCTGCCAATTGTTAAATGAGGTTTAAACAACTTTTCTTCGCTCGAAAAACCCTGCATTGACATTGCTTCATTAACAGCCAGCTTTAATCCGTTCAAACTTTCCGATTCATGAATTCCAATCCATAATGCTTTAGGATTTAATGTGTTTTTAAATACACCCAGATTCTCACATTTCAAATTAAAAGGACTAATGTTCTCCAGTTTTTCAGATAATGATTTCCCTATTTCATCTATTATATTTTCTTCAGTATCGCCAATAAAAAAAAGAGTAATATGCAAGTTCCAGCTTTCAACCCATTTAATCCGTTCTTCTTTTAACTCAAATTTTATTTTGTGAATAAGCTCACTGGCATTCTTTGATAAAGGAACTTTTATTGCAATAAATGTTCTTTTCATAACATATTCTACTTGAAATCGATGTAAAATAAAATTATATTTACAATTAAACAACAAAAATTAATATGTATGTCCGCTTTTATGCATAATGAACTTATTGATTTTCTTCTATTGCCCCGTACCCTAAAGGGAGAGAAGAAAATCAATTACACCCTTTAGGGTTTGGGGCAAATAATTGATTTTCTATATAATAACAATCTAGTATGCATAAAAGCGGACAATCAAAAAATTAAATATCAAATTAACATTTTAAAACCTTAAGCCATGAAAAAAGTTGCAGTTGTATTATCAGGAAATGGGGTTTTTGATGGAGCCGAAATCCATGAAGCTACACTTACTTTGTATTCAATTGTAAAAAATGGTGCCACTTATGAAATATTTGCTCCAAATATTGATCAGCATCATGTAATAAATCATATAACCGGAGAGGAAATGGCCGAAAAGAGAAATGTTTTAGTAGAATCGGCGAGAATTGCCAGAGGCAAAATAAGTAATTTGGCAGATTTTAAAGCTTTCGATTTTGATGCCTTAATATTTCCCGGAGGCTTTGGAGTAGCCAAAAACCTATGCTCATTTGCTTTTGATGGCACTGAATGCAAACTTAATCTTGATGTTGAAAAAGCGATACGAAGTATGATTGAACTTCAGAAACCAATTGGAGCGTTATGTATTGCGCCAGTACTTTTAGCAAAAATATTGGGAGATGTAAAAATTACAATCGGACAGGATAAATCTACTGCCAATGCTGTAAAAAGTATGGGTGCAAATCATCAGGATACTACACATGGTGAAATCATCATTGACAACAAAAATAAAATAGTTACAACACCATGTTATATGCTCGATGCAAATATTGGACAGATTGGCGATGGAGCAAATAATCTTGTCAAAGCTGTTTTAGATTTGATATAAGTTTAAAGGTAAAAAGCTGGAAAGTCCCGTTAAAAAATCAATTTCAATACGACATTTTCAATCGCTCTACAACTTGTTGGTCCAGTGTTATTTGACCAGTCTCGATAAGTCTAACAACGCGTTCAATAAGTGCATCATCGCCTCTTGGATCGTACTGTGATTTTAAATCGGACCCAAATATACGGGCTATAGTTTGCCAAAAAACAGCAGAAACGGCTCCTCTTAAATCTTTTAATAATTCGTATGAAGTATCCCCTGTTTCCCGATCAATAAGCTTAAGCAGAATTCTTCCCTGAGTTATCGTTAAGTGTTTAAGTTCATTACCAAATTCGTCCATAAGTTGTTTCTCTATGGTTTTTACATATTTTTTTCTTTCCTTTTCGGTTTTTAAGCCTTGAAATTCGCTCTCCATCTCATCCAATTTTTTCTTAGCATATATTGCATATGGGTAAGCTCTCTTAACATCTCTCACTAATTTTGAATAGCGTCTTTCTCTATACTTATTCTTGAAAACCAATTTTGGAAAAATAACAACTTCTTCTATACTAACATTAGGAATAGTATCTCCATTAACAATAACAGTTCGGGTTACTATAAATGTGTCCTTTACAGAATTTTTCTGTGCACTTGAGTATTTTAAGAAAAGTACAAAGAATATTAAAAGGCTGATCAAAAAGGACTTCATAAGTATTTCAAATTTTCAACAATAATACGAATGAAATATTAAATTGTTGTGTGTATCTTCAAATTAAGCTCTTAGTTTTTCAATTGAATATGATAATGTTGAAAAATATGCATTAAAATTTGCAATGTTCAAATTGCATTCCTACATTGTAAAGCTTTTATGATATTCTCTTTAACATAAATGGAAAACCAAAATAAAAATTATTTCACAGAATTACAATCTGAAAAAGTTGATCTTAATCTTATAATAAGGGCTTGCCAGGAAATTTCTGAAGAAATATTTAAAGAGAATCTTTTTATTAAAATCCTTAAACTTTCTACAAAAATATTTAATTCTACAAAATCAATTCTGTTGATTTCTGAAGATAATACATTAAAGATAAGAGCAATAAAAAATGAAATTATCCATGAGCCCATTGTGGTAGACTCAATGCCCTATAAAAACTCAAAAGATCTTTCACACGAAATTATTGAATCCGTTCTTAGATCAGAGAAAATTGTTGTTAAGGATATTGCTAAAGAGGGAGAAATTAATGATCAAGCAGAATATTTTTATAAAAATAAAGTAAAATCATTAGTGTGTTATCCAATAATTTATCAAAAGAGACTCTTTGGCCTATTATATCTGGAAAACAATCTCGTTGAAAAATCTTTCTCGCAGTTAGATTCCAATATAACGGAGATTTTAATAAATCAAATTGCAATTTCATTAAAGAATGCTATTCTTTATTCTGAAATGGAAAAAAGGCTTATCGACAGAACTAGTGAAATAGAACAACAGGTAGAGGAGAATGCTGTTCAAACTGAGCATTTAAGGCTTATAAACAGAGATTTAGAAGAAAAAAACGCCAAAATTAATATTCAGAAAAGGGAGATTCAGGAACAAAAACAAATTTTAGAAGTTAAAAACAACGAACTTCAAAAGCTAACTATTGCAGCACAAAAAACCGACAATGCAATTTTAATCGCAGACCAGAATGGAGAAATTGAATGGGTAAACGAAGGATTCATTCAATTATATGGATATACGCTTTCTGAATTTAAAAAAGAAAAAGGCTCAACACTAATTACAACAAGTGATTATTCTGAAATAAATGAGATTATAAAAGAATGCATTGACAGAAAAAGTACAGTTAATTATGCTGCACGAAGCAATAATAGGTCAAGTAAAAAAATATGGGTACATACAACCATTACACCTATTCTTGATGAATCTGGTGAAATAATAAAACTTGTTGCTATTGATTCTGATATTACAAATCTCAAAAAAGCAGAAGAAGAAATCTTAAGACATAAAGAAGAAATTGAAGCTCAAAGAGATTTAGCAAATGAACAAAAAAGGCAAATTATTAAACAAAATATAGAACTCGAAAAACATCAAACTCAATTAGAGAAGCTTGTTGAGCAAAGAACAAGACAATTAAAATTTGCAAAAGAACGGGCAGAAGAATCTGATCGGTTAAAATCTTCATTTCTGGCAAACATGTCTCACGAGATTAGGACTCCAATGAATGCCATTATTGGTTTCTCGGAATTAATCTCAGAAGCAGATATTGATCAACCTCAAAGAAAAGAGTTAATAACTCATTTAAATAGTAACTGTAACTCGCTTCTTCATTTAATTGACGATATTATCGATATTGCACGTATTGAAGCTGGTCAATTGCGAATATTTAAGCAAGATTGCTTTATTAATCAAACATTTATTGAGCTTTATGAAGCTTTTAGCGAAACACAGTTAAAAGAAAATAAAAACGTAGAGCTAATTGTAGAAATTGAAAATACCGACGAGCATTTATCAATTCATACTGATCCTTATCGCTTTAAACAAGTAATGAATAATCTAATCGGTAATGCAATTAAATTTACCGATCAGGGGTTTATTAAATTTGGTTACCAGATTTCACCAAAAGGATATGAGGATTTTATCAAATTCTTCGTTCAGGATACGGGTATTGGTTTAAATAAAGATGAGCAAAAAGAAATTTTCGAACAATTCAGAAAGATTGATTCAAGAGAGACTGATAAATTATATCGTGGAGCCGGATTAGGGTTAGCAATATCTAAAAATCTGGTGAATGAACTTGGCGGTGAAATATGGACTGAATCAGAACCGGGTATAGGATCTACTTTTTATTTTACCCTTCCTTTTATTAAGACAAATAAAAAATATAAACACACAGAAGAGGTAAATACTAATTACAATTGGGAAAATAAAACGATATTAATAGCCGAAGACGAAGAAAGCAACATAAAAATGATAAAATTGGTTTTGCAAAAAACGAATGTTAACATTATTCATGTTCAAAATGGAGAAAAAGCAATAAATTATTGCCAGGAGAATAAGCAAATAGATTTAGTTTTATTAGACATCAAGATGCCACGTGTAAACGGGTTAGATGCCACAAAACAAATACGCAAATTCAATAAGAAAATACCCATAATAGCATTTTCTGCATATGCTATGCCAATTGACCAGCAAAATGCCAGGAAAGCAGGTTGCACAGACTTTATTGCTAAGCCAATTAAAAAAGATAAATTACTCGAAAAATTAAATCATTACCTAAATAATTAAACATTCTGCCTTCATTTGTTGTAAATAGCTAAAGTAATTTATTTTCGAATAAAATATACAGTAATGGATAAAAACAACCGCGATTATAGTAATGATGAAATAACAGTGCATTGGCAACCAGATAAATGTATTCATGCCACTATATGCTATGCTCGTCTACGTAAGGTATTTGATCCTGGAAGACGACCATGGATTATGTTAGACAAAGGAACAACCGAAGAAATAATTAATATTGTTGATCTATGCCCAACAGATGCACTTACCTATACCAGATTAAAAGATCCTGAAATAAAAACGAACGAAAAAATAACAGACACAGAAGAAGTTGAAGTTGAAAAAAAAACGGATGAAGAACCTCCTCCTACGAGAGTTCAAATAATTCGAAACGGTCCCGCATTAATTTCAGGGAATTTTACCCTCACCGATATTTATGGCTTGAAAATAGAAAAAGCTAGTAATATTGCATTATGCCGGTGTGGAAAATCATCTTCGCTACCATTTTGTGATGGCACTCATAACAAAATTGGATTTAAAGAAAACAGATAATTCGTGAACAAAATAATCAAACAGCCAAAAAACAAATTCCTAAAATATTTATTTGCTTTTTGTGGTATAATTTCACTGACTTTGGGAGTAATTGGAATTTTTATTCCATTATTACCGACAACTGCTTTCCTGTTATTGTCAGCTGCTTTATTTATGAAAAGCTCTACCCGGCTTTATAACTGGCTAATGAACCACAAGTATTTAGGTGAGTATTTACAAAACTACATCCACCATAAAACCATTTCTGTTCAATCAAAAATTACTACTATATCCCTTTTATGGATAACCATTTTAGCTTCTGTGCTTTTAATTTTAGATAATTTATTTTTAAAAATATTACTTTTGGTAATAGCGATAGCTGTAAGTATTCACATTTTATCATTTAAATCGCATAAACAAGAATGATACCCGTACTAATTCTAATGACTGCAGGAATTGCAATTGGCTGGATTCTACACAAAAAAGAAAAAATATTGAAAGCATCATCAGTTTTAACAAACTGGGCTATTTATATTCTTTTATTTTTATTGGGATTATCGGTAGGTACAAATGACCAAATACTTAACAATTTTGACAAGATTGGATTGCAAGCTATTGTTATAACCATTTTTGCTGTAATGGGAAGTATTTTAGTTTCATGGCTTACATATATTTTATTCTTTAAGAAAGATGAAAGGTAGTTTAATTATTCTTAGTTTTTTTGCTGGTGGATTATTACTAGGTATGTATAAATTACTTCCTGATGAGCTACTTCAAAATGATTATAGCTTATATGCTCTTTACGTCCTGATGTTTTTGGTTGGAATAGGTATAGGTAGCAACAAAAAGTCATTACAAGTCATTAAATCCGTAAACTTCAAGATTCTTCTTGTACCATTATCAGTAATAACGGGTACCTATATCGGAGTGTCAGTATTTTCTTTAATACAAAATAACCTGAGTCTTATTGAATCGCTTGCTGTTGGTTCCGGATTTGGGTACTACAGTCTATCAAGTGTTCTTATAACAGAAGTTTCTGGCGAGGAATTGGGAGTTATCGCATTATTGTCGAACATCTCCCGCGAAATCATTACCCTACTGCTAACTCCCCTATTCGCACGATATTTTGGCAAACTTGCACCCATTTCATCTGGAGGAGCAACAGCAATGGACACGACCCTTCCCATAATCACTAAATATATAGGCTCAGATTATGCTATAATATCTGTCTTTAGTGGTGTTGTTTTAACCATTCTAGTTCCTTTTTTAATCGCTATAATTTTATAGGTACTTAATAACATTTAAGATAGAATTCATAACAATTATTCAATTATTTGAATAACAATTTATAATTTTACGCTCTTTAGAATTTTATTTAAACTCATCATTATGGCTGGAAAAATGAATATTAACGTTAGGTCGGAAATAGGAGAATTAGAAGGTGTTATCTTGCATACTCCGGGTAGTGAAGTTGAAAACATGACTCCAAAAAATGCAGAAAGAGCATTATATAGCGATATATTAAACCTTTCTGTTGCCAAAAAGGAGTATGCCCAATTGAGTGGAGTGCTTGAGAAGCTGACAAAGACATTTCAGGTTAGGGATTTATTATCAGATATTCTTACAAATGAAAAAGTAAAAGAAAATCTTTTAAATAAAATTTGCCTGCACGAAGGGAAATGTAATTTAAGCAAACATCTAAAATCACTAGATCCTACAGAGCTTTCACGGCAGCTTATTGAAGGTGTTGTTGAAGAGAAAGACACATTAACCAAATATCTAAATAAAGAAAGATATTCTTTACGGCCTTTACATAATTTCTTTTTTACAAGGGACTCAGCAATGTCAGTTCTTGATGATGTTTTAATTGGACGAATGGCCAGCAATGTTCGTGAGCGTGAGTCATTAATCATGGAAGCCATTTTCGATTATCATGAAATGTTTGTCACTAAAACTATTAATCCCTTAAATAGTGCAAACTACACCCCTGAAACTTCTATTGAAGGAGGTGATGTATTAATTGCCCGTGATGATATTTTATGTATAGGTACAGGATCAAGAACATCACCTCAGGGAATTGATTTTATTTTAGAACGCTTATTAGCACAAAAAGAGAAAAACAGGCATGTTCTTATTCAGGAATTACCATACAAACCAGAATCATTCATTCATCTCGATATGGTATTCACTTTTCTTGATGTAGATATGTGTATGGTATATGATCCGCTAATTCTTCAAACAAACCGATTCCAAACTATTCATATGAAGATTGAGAATGGTAAAGTTACTTCTATAAAGGAAGAAGAAAATCTGGTTAAATCACTCAAAGATTTAGGCATGGATTTAAAACCTGTATATTGTGGTGGGACTAAAGACCCTTGGGTGCAGGAACGTGAGCAATGGCATAGCGGAGCAAATTTCTTTGCTGTTGGTCCTGGGAAGGTTATTGGTTACGAACGTAACACTTATACGATGGACGAAATGAATAAGAATGGTTTTGAAATAATAAAAGCCAATGATGTTATTAAAGGAAAAGTTGATCCAGCTAATTATAAAAAGTATGTGATTGCACTTGAAGGTTCAGAATTACCACGTGGAGGTGGAGGAGCCCGATGTATGACCATGCCAGTTCGAAGAAAACCAATAAAATGGTAGAAAGAAATAAAAAAAGGATGCCTATACAAGCATCCTTTCTTTATCATTACATGAAAATTATACTAACTTTTTTACCAAATCTGCAGCTTCCTGCAAAGTGATTGCAGAATAAACTTTTAATCCAGATTCATCAATCAACTTTTTACCTTCTTCAGCGTTTGTCCCCTGTAAACGCACAATTACAGGCACATTTATTGTCCCAATTGTTTTATATGCATCTACTACTCCTTGTGCAACCCGATCGCAACGTACAATTCCTCCAAAAATATTTATCAAGATAGCTTTTACATTAGGATCCTGCAGAATTATTCTAAAACCAGCTTCAACAGTTTGTGCATTTGCAGAACCTCCCACATCAAGGAAATTTGCAGGATCACCACCAGCCAACTTTATGATATCCATGGTAGCCATTGCTAAACCTGCACCATTCACCATACAACCAACATTTCCATCAAGTTTGATGAAATTAAGATTATATTTTCCTGCCTCTAATTCAGCCGGATCTTCTTCAGAGATATCACGCATTGCTTCGTAATCTGCATGTCGGTATAATGCATTATCATCTATATTTACTTTTGCATCGGCAGCAAAAATTCGATCATCTGAAGTTTTAAAAACAGGATTTATTTCAAATAGCGAAGCGTCACTTTTCTCGTATGCGGTGTAAAGTGCAATAACAAATTTCACCATTTCTTTAAATGCTTTTCCACTTAAGCCAAGATTAAATGCGACTTTCCGAGCTTGATAGGCTTGAATTCCAACTCTTGGATCAATTTCCTCTTTAAAAATAAGATGTGGAGTTTTTTCGGCAACGGTTTCAATATCCATTCCACCTTCGGTTGAATACATAATAATACTTCGGCCAGTTCCTCTGTTCAGCAAAACACTCATATAGAACTCCTGTATTTTACTTTCTCCGGGATAATAGATACTTTGTTCAATAAGAACTTTATTTACTTTTTTACCTTCAGGACCTGTTTGATGAGTTATGAGTTGCATTCCAATAATATCTGAAGCATATTTTTTAACATCTTCAAATGATTTTGCAATTTTCACTCCACCACCTTTTCCACGACCACCAGCATGTATCTGGGCTTTAACCGCCCAAGTGTCAACACCTGTTTTTTCCTGTATTGCTTTAGCTGCTTCCAGTGCTTTCTCCGGGTTTTCAATAACAACACCCTCGGGTACTGCAACACCAAACTGCTTTAATATACTTTTTGCCTGATATTCGTGGATATTCATATGTAGTAATTTTTAATGATATTAAAATTCATAGCTACGAAATTATCGATTTTTTATACATTTAACCAATTTTTCGATTATAAAATAAATGAAATTAAAATGAGGAAATTAAAGAATAGCGAATTAAAAAGATTAAACATTGAAGAATTTAAGAAATCCGATAAAACTCCCATAATTGTAATTCTTGATAATATCCGAAGTTTAAATAATATTGGCAGTGTTTTTAGAACATCTGATGCATTTTTAATTGAAAAAATTATACTTTGTGGAATTACCGCTCAACCTCCTCATAAAGATATCCATAAAACGGCATTAGGAGCAACAGAGTCTGTATCATGGGAATATATTAACGATACCATAGAAGCTATTAAAAAACTAAAAGAAGAAGGCTATATAATCCTTTCGATAGAACAAACAGAGAAAGCTATCATGCTCCAGGATTTTAAACCAGAAAAAAACGAAAAATATGTCGTTGTTTTTGGAAATGAAGTCAAAGGAGTACAACAAGAAGTTGTTAACTTAAGTGATTACGCTATTGAGATACCCCAATATGGAACCAAACACTCATTTAATATCTCAGTAAGTGCTGGAATTGTACTTTGGGAGATGTTTCGGAAAATTAATTCCAGATTGGTCATTAGGAGTGTAACGAACTAATGGCTTAGCTGGGTTTAACCCCGATCTGGAAAAACTTTATTTGTAAGCATTTATGATTGCAAATTTTTAGTTTTTCTTAATCGATTTGTCATTCTATCATTCATATAAGCAATGCATAAACAATAGGATTCTCTAATGGCTGTCGTTAGAAACAAGTGGCTAATGACAAATTTGGCTTAATCTGAACAAATTAGCATAAAAAAAACGATTCTAAAAAGAACCGTTTTTTTATAAATATTTTGTTCTACTTATTCAACGATCGTTTTGAAAGTTTCGTTTTCATAATAGATTCTGAATTCTAAATCAGTTTTTGCCATTCCTTTAAGATCAGCATCTTTTTCAACAGCAGTTCTTAAATTATTCATAACAGCACCTTCGTCACCAATTCTTGCGTTGATAACTGCTTTTAAATAATAATTCATTGGAACATCTTTTTCAACTACATCAATAGTTTTGTTAGCTGAATCATTTTTGCCAGCCAATAACATTGCTAATGCAGTGTTAAAAGTCTTATGATTTTGGAAATAATTAACTGCAGCTTCGTATTCGCCATCCATAATGTTGATGATACCTAAGTTATAATCAACAGCATTTCCAGCATCAGTAGCATTTAAGAAATGAGTTTTTGCTGTTTCTTTATCACCTTCCATAAGAGCAATTACACCTAAGTTATTGGTAATAATAGCATCACCTTCTTTAATTTCATTTGCTTTTTCTAAAGAAGCTTTAGCATCAGTTAAGTTTCCTTGTAAGATATTAACATAAGCTAAGTTATTAAATGCTCTGAAACAATCAGGATATTTTACAGTTGCAGCTTTATAAATAGCAGCTTTAGTTTCCAGACCTTCAGCTAATTTACCAGCATATAATAATTCTTCAGTATTCAAAGTATCAGGGTTGTTAACTGCGAAATCCATAATAACTGAATCAGAATATCCAATCTTGTCAACTTTAACCATAATTTCAGATCTTCTTAACTGAGGTAAAATATCATCAGCTAAAACTTTGTAAGTAGCAGAAATGTTTTTGATTTCTTTTTCACGAACAACAGGATCCGAATACATTGAAAGAACTCTTAAGATTAAATCTTTATCTTCAATTGTAGATTTTTCAACTAATCCTTTAAACCCTTCCCAGTCTTCAGCTGTAGATTTTAAGTTATATAAAGTTTTTGCATCTTCTTTACTAACTTTTGCTTTACCAATAACTTTTTCTAAATATTTATCAGCAGATTGTTTTCTTTGTTCTGATAATCTTTCGTTTAATTTTTCTGGTCCATCTGGAGAAGCGTAAGCAGAAACTTCAATTCCTTTGAATTCTTCATCTGCAGCAGTATTTGTAGCTTTTACGAAATCTTCAAGAGCTTTAATATCTTCAGCTTTTAATTCTGAGCTACGTACAGCAGATTGTTGAATTACATAATGAATATCAGCTTCTTTAGTTTCAGAAACAACTCTTTGGAAGTTATCTGTTGCAGCAATAGGCATTGGATCAACCATTACCAATAATGGAGTAGAGATAACACCATCGGCTAATTTAACTGCCAACATATCTACGGTTTTATCCTTAATAGTTGCTACAGCTCTCATTTCAAGGTCACCATTTCTCATAGCTTCCTGATAATTGAATTCGCCAGTGAATTCCATTGAGCCTCCAGTTTCAAAACCAATTACTTTATTATTAGCTTCAACACTTTCTCCTTGATATGTTTGTGATTCTAGGACTTCTTCTCCACCTTCATATTTATAAACAGGAGTAAATTCAACAATTGCCTTTTTGTTGAACCATTCAGCAGGAATGTCACCTTTAATATCATACTTTACTTTGCCAGCATGCATCTCAAGTACTTTTGGAGTAACATTGTACTGAAGATTAGAAGCTTCTTCTTTCATTTTATCTAATCCACCGCAACTACTTAAAATGGCTGCAGTAAATAAGAAAGATGCTAAATAGTTGATTCTTTTCATAATTTGATTAAGTTATTTGTTTTAAAATTGCTAGTTCATATTTCTCTTAACAAATACAAACTTAATAATGTTTTAGCTAAAAAAAAAAAAAAAGCCGCAAAATATATATATTCTAAGGGCTTATATCGTTATTCTGTTTATTCCTGCTGAATATTGTCGATCAAAAATATATTCCTTTACCCTTGCATAATCTTTCTGATTATCAACAAAATCCATATTGTTTGAATCAATTACCAGGTACGAAATATCGTTTTGCTGCCTAAAGAAGTCAAAATAACCCTCCTGAAGTTTATATAAGTACGCTTCACTTATGTCTTTTTCGTAATCTCTGCCCCGTTTTGCAATATTTTGTTTAAGATTTTTAACATCTACATGCAAATAAACATATAAATCGGGCTTAGGGATTGATTTATAGATAATATTAAAAATCTGCCGGTAAAGATTATACTCATCTTCCTTAAGTGTTGCACGAGCAAAAATTAAAGACTTCATGAAATAGTAATCGGCTACCGTAAAGGGTTTGAACAAATCTCTTGATGTTAACTCATGATTTAATTGCTGATAACGTTCTGCGAGAAAAGAAAGTTCTAATTGAAAAGAGTATTTCTCGGGTTCATTATAAAATTTTGGAAGAAAAGGATTATCGGCAAATTGCTCTAATATAAGTTTTGCATTATATTCTTTAGCAATCATTTTTGATAAGGTGGTTTTACCAGCCCCAATATTTCCTTCAATTACGATATAATTTAAATTCACGAATAACTATATTACAAAAAAACTGCTTCAAAGATAAACTTCACAGCAGTTTTAATATAAAAATCTTATTAATATTTATAAACATTTAACTTTTTAGTCACCATATACCCGAGTAACTTTCATATTTTCAAAAGCGAACGACCACTTATCTGCAGCTTCATCGATTTTCATACTTGTTGGTTTTCCGGCACTATGTCCTGCATTGGTTTGGATCCTGATTAGTACTGGATTTTTACCTTCATACATTTCCTGCAATGTTGCAATATATTTAAACGAATGTGCCGGAACAACTCTGTCGTCATGATCTGCTGTTATAACCATTACAGCAGGATAATCAATGTTATCAGAAATATTATGTAATGGAGAATAGTTATAAAGATTTTCGAATTGTATCGAATCTTCACTTGATCCATATTCGTCAACCCAGGCCCAACCTATTGTAAACTTATGGAAACGAAGCATATCCATCACTCCTACTTCAGGGAAAGCTACTTGATATAAATCCGGACGCTGATTGATTACCGCACCAATTAACAGGCCTCCATTTGAGCCTCCCTGAATAGCTAACTTTTCAGGTGAAGTATAATTTTCGGTTATTAAATATTCTGAAGCTGCAATAAAATCATCAAAAACATTTTGTTTGTTTAAACGAATTCCCGCTTTATGCCAGTTCTCTCCATATTCTCCACCTCCACGGATATTTGCTAAAGCAAAAACTCCGTTATTTTCGAGCCAAATAAGCCAATCTTCCTTAAAATATGGTTGATAACTCACGTTAAATCCTCCATATCCATATAATAAAGTTGGATTATTCCCTTCCAGTTTTAATCCTTTTTTATGAACAATAAACATGGGTATTTTTATCCCATCCTTAGCATTATAAAAAATCTGTTTTGTTTCATAATCAGCAGCATTAAAATCTACTGAAGGCTGAAAATAAATTTCATTTTCATTTTTCTCAACATTGTATTTATATATTGTTGGAGCAACCGTAAATGATTCGAACGTAAAATAAACCTCATTACTTTTAACAGAGCTATTAATATCGCCAACACTACCTATTGTTGGAAGTTCAATATCATATAAATAGTCTCCTTTAATACTATATACTTCTAATTTTGTTTTTACATCTTGCATGTATGAAGCAATAATTTTATCACCTGCAAGTTCACATTCATTAAGAACATCTTTCTTTTCTGGTAAAACATCAATCCAATTACCAACATCGAGTGAATTTACGTTAATTCTAACCAGCTTATATTTTGGAGCATTAAAGGTTGTCAGAACATACAAGTTATCGCCAACCTGATCGAGGACTTTATACTCATAATTAAATCCGGTAGTTAGTTTAACAAAGTCGTCTTTCTTTTGTAGATTTTTAACATATAAATTATTTCCACTAGTCGATTCTGTTTCATAAACAAAAAGGTACTTTTCATCACTTGAAACATCAGCCGTGAAATTTCTGAATGGATAATCCTTATTTTCAAAAATGATTTTATCAGCAGAAACAGGAGTTCCTAATTTATGATAATATACTTTATGAAACTTGTTCATTTCTGATAACTCATTACTCTCATCAGCACCAGGATATCGGCTATAGAAAAACCCATCTTTAAACCATGCAATATTAGAGAACTTAACCCATTTAATCTGATCTGGGAGGTCGTTTCCTGTTTCAATTTCTCTTACAAAAATATCATGCCAATCTGAACCTCCTTTTGAAATTTGATATGCAATGTATTTACCATCATTTGAAATTGAGAATTCCTTTTCCATGGCAACTGTTCCATCGTCTGATAATTTATTTGGATCAATAAGAACTTTGGGTTCTTCTCCCTGATTGCTCTGCATATACAAAACAGGCTGATTCTGCAGTCCATCGTTCTTAAAAAAGAAATAATAATCACCTACTTTAAGTGGCGATTCAATCGTTTCATAATTGTATAATTCTTTAAGTCTGTTTTTTATTTTTTCTCTATATGGAATTTGTGCCAGGTAATTATTCGTTACCAAATTCTCTGCTTTAACCCATTCGCCTGTTTCTGCTGATTTATCGTCTTCTAACCATCGGTAAGGATCTTCAACAGTAACTCCAAAATACTCATCAACCTGATTCACTTTTTTTGTATCGGGATAATCAATTTTTGATTCTGAGCACGATGAAAACCAAATTGAAAAAACAATTAAAATGAGGAAAGAATTACGTTTCATAAGTATTAATTTAAATGTATATACAATCAAAATCTTTTAATATTCATAGTCTAAAATTAGCTAACTTAATAACAAAGTTAACAATTATCAATCCAGTAAATTTATAAAAGAAATAAATGTTTTCAAAATTAATGCGATTAAGCCTAAGGACCTGATTTTTAGAAATGAAAAAAGCAGAGGTGATACTCTGCTTTTAATTTCTATTCTTTCTTATCTCCATCTTTTGGACGGTCGGGGTTATCCTTTTTTTCTGGTCTTGGTAATAAAACTTTTCTGGAAAGTTTTAATTTCCCGTTTTTGGAGTCAATTTCAATTACTTTGACTTCTATTTCATCACCTTCTTTTAAAACTTCTTCAACTTTTTCAAGTCGTTTCCAATCGATTTCAGATATATGTAATAAACCATCTTTGCCAGGAAGTATTTCAACAAAAGCTCCAAAAGCAACGATAGATTTAACTTTTCCCTGATAAACTTTACCAACTTCTGGAACTTCTACAATACCTTTAACTCTTTTTAAAGCTGCTTCAATTGCTTCCTTATCTTCTGCAAAAATATCAACAAATCCTACATCGCCTTCTTGAGTAATTGTAATGGTAGTTCCTGTTTTCTCCTGAATATCCTGAATTACTTTTCCTCCAGGACCAATAACAGCACCAATCATTTCTTTAGGAATTGTTAACTGTACAATTCGAGGAGTATGAGGTTTATAATCGACTCTTGGTTCAGAGATTGTTTTTAACATTTCACCGAGAATATGCATTCTTCCTGCTTTTGCTTGTTCTAATGCCTGATTCATAATTTCATAAGACAAACCTTCAATCTTAATATCCATTTGACAAGCAGTAATACCATCAACAGTTCCGGTAACTTTAAAGTCCATATCACCCAAATGATCTTCATCACCAAGGATATCTGATAAAACAGCAAATTTACCGGAATCTTTATCAGTGATTAATCCCATTGCGATACCAGAAACTGGTTTCTTCATTTTAACACCGGCATCCATTAATGCAAGAGTACCTGCACAAACTGTAGCCATTGACGATGAACCATTTGATTCTAAAATATCAGAAACAACACGGATAGCATAAGGATTTTCTTCTCCATTGGGAATCATTCCTTTAAGTGCTCTATAAGCTAAATTTCCGTGTCCTACTTCTCTACGACCAACACCTCTGTATGGGCGAGCTTCGCCAGTCGAAAATGGGAGGAAATTATAATGTAATACAAATTTTTCAGTTCCTTTTACTAAAACCTGATCAACAACTTTTTCATCTAGTTTTGTACCTAATGTTACTGTTGTTAAAGATTGAGTTTCGCCACGAGTGAAGATGGCTGATCCGTGAGTTGCAGGAAGATAATCAACCTCGCACCAGATTGGACGTATTTCATTAGTTTTACGGCCATCTAATCTCATTCCTTCGTCTAAAATCAGATTACGAACAGCTTTTTTCTCAACATCATGAAAGTATCTTGCAACCAACATTGTGTTAACATCTCCATCTTCATTTTCAGCTTTCAGTTTTTCAATAAAATCTTCCTCAGTTTTCTTAAACGCTTCAGATCTTTCATGCTTTGCTTTATTTGATTTTGCTATTGCATAAACCTGATCATATAAATCTTTGTGAACGCGTTTGCTTAATTCGGCATCGCTTGTTTCGTGAGAATACTCGCGTTTAGCTATTTTTAATTCTTTAGCTAATTCAAGTTGTGCCACGCATTGCATTTTTATTGCTTCGTGGGCAAATTTTATAGCTTGCAACATTTCCTGTTCAGAAACTTCTTTCATTTCGCCTTCAACCATCATCACATTCTCTATGGTTGCTGCAACCATGATATCAATATCTGCTTTTTCAAGTTCTGTAAATGTTGGATTGATCATAAAATGACCATCAATTCTTGCAACGCGAACTTCTGAAATTGGTCCATGAAATGGAATATCAGAAACGCAAATAGCTGCTGATGCTGCCAAACCTGCTAATGCATCGGGCATAACATCTTTATCTGCTGAAATAAGTTGAATATTTACAAATGTTTCCGCATGAAAATCATCCGGGAATAATGGACGTAAAGCTCTATCGACTAAACGTGATACTAATATTTCGTAATCAGAAGCTCGTGCTTCGCGTTTTAAAAACCCTCCAGGGTAACGACCAAATGATGCATATTTTTCTTTATACTCTACCGACAAGGGCATGAAATCAACGTCTTCTTTTGCTTCTTTAGCTGACACAACTGTAGCTAAAAGCATAGTACGCCCCATTTTTACAACAACTGATCCATCGGCTTGTTTTGCCAACTTTCCTGTTTCTATGGTAATTTCTCTTCCTCCACCAAGATCAATTGTTTTTTGAATTAAATTGTACATGTTTTCTTCTTTAGTTTATAATATTCTGTAAATGTAATATTAAAAAAGGCAATTTGAAGATTGCCTTTTTCTGTATTATTTACGTATTTTAAGTTCTTTAATTAAAGCTCGATATTTTTCAATATCTCTGTCTTTCAAATAATCAAGTAATCTTCTTCTTTTACCCACTAATCTTAAAAGAGCTCTTTGAGTACCGTAATCTTTTCTGTTTGTTTTAAGATGCCCGGTTAAGTGACCAATACGATGTGTAAAAAGGGCAATTTGTCCTTCTGTTGATCCTGTATTCGATTCTGACTTTCCAAACTCTTTAAATATTTCCTGCTTTTTCTCTGCTGTTAAATAGCTCATACTTATACGATTTATTTAATTAATCCAATATATACACGTTAAGACGTGCAAAAGTATTTATTTTTTTTTATATAACAACATAATTGCATAAAAAAAATAGATTATTTTGATTTGGGAAATTCATGTTAAATAAGACTAATATACTGATTCATAGCAAAAATGGAATTAAAACCAAATTAATTAATTACTTTGATAAAGTACTTTTTTCAGTTTTCTAATTTGTTCCGGATTACCTAAAACAAAGATTTGATCGTTACTCGTAATATTTACATCAGGCGAAGGATTTACGATATAATTATTATCGGCTGTTTTAATTCCAATAATATTTGCTCCTGTTTCGCTTCTAATTGACCACTCTCCGATCGTTTTTTCTGCAAAAACGGGTGATATATCTTTGCATGATATTTCATCAATGTAAACTTCTTCGAGTTCACGAAGCATTATGTATTCCAAAAAATCAACAATATCGGGTTGTGCAACCAATTTAGCCATTCGTTGTCCACCAATTTTATCCGGCATAATTACATTAGTTGCACCAGCACTTCTCAACTTCCTATCGGAGTTGAAGCTTGAAGCACGACTTATAATTTTTAGTTCAGGATTCATTGCTCTTGCTGTCAATACCACAAAAAGATTATCAGCATCATTAGGTAATGCAGTTATTAATGCCTGTGCATTTTCAATCTTGGCATCCAATAAAATTTCATCTTGAGTAGCGTCACCTTGAATGTATAGCATGGTTGCATCTTCACGAATAGTTTCAATGATAGCCTCAACATTATCTATTACCACAACCTGAAATTTATGCCTTTGTAATTCCTCAATTGCCTGTTTCCCATTACGTCCATAACCTACAACGATTACATGATTACTTAATTTTGCGATTTTAGTTTTCACTTTGTTGTCTTTTAAATAATTTCTAAAAACACCATCTACGATATATCTTGTAAGTGTAGTTACGGCATAAGCAAAAATCCCGAAACTAATTACAATTAAAAATGCGGTAAAAAACTGACCAAGCTCTGAAAGGGGATGCACTTCTCTGAATCCAACCGTCGAGATTGTTATGATGGTCATGAAAAAAGCCTCTGTAAAGGTAAACCCCTCGATTAAAATGAAACCTGAAGTTCCAAGGATCACACTCATCATTAATAAACCTATAGAAACATATATAGATCTAAAATTCTCTTTCCCCAGACCTTTGTTTTTCATTTATTTGTGCGAATTAAGGAATTTCCAATGTGGCAATTTAAGCATTTTTTATGATTACAATATGTATTCTTAAGCTGAATTAAGGCTTGCGTTCCAAATGCACTTGTTGTTTTTATTCCTAAATCGTTCCATTTAGCAACAACTGAATTTTTTTCCGGCTTTATCTCTTCCAATAATTTTAATGATCGCTCCTGGAGTTGCATCATCCCATTTGCTTTACCATAAATAAATAAAAGTGGAATAATTGTATTTATTATTATCGTTTCGAAAGCTGATTTGCCTAGCGCTTTAGATTTCCTTACAGATTCTTTGTTAAACAGATAATGATTCTCCCAATAATCAGAAGGATTAACTGTAAAAAGTTTGTTAAAATCATTGATGGTTTTTGCTTCTAAAATTTTTGAAAATAAGGCTGATGATATAAAAATCAATTTTGCAAATTGAGCTATTCTGATTGTCGGAAAATTTCCGGGTCGTGATCTCAAAAACTTCCACAAATGTTTTTCAAGCGGGATGAGGGAGAATTTTTTTCTTAAATAATCGTATTCTTTTTTAAGCCTCAGGTAATAATCATCACCTGATTTTTCAATCAAAAAACCTGCTTGTCCGAATCATAAAGCCTCAATCTGAAATAAGTTATCCTTATGTTTTGCCAAATAGGCTAAAGGTAATGATTTTGCAAGTTGCTCAAACAGATCTGAATTTAGTTTAAACCCAAAATTTCGCGCAAGTTGGTGATAGAATACATTTTCCCAACTATTATTGCTTTGATTCAGCAATTGAAATATCTTCTCTGATTTTGCTTCTAGTCTTTCAATGGTGAGTTTCTCTAACCAATTTTGTATTGTAAATGTGTCTACCTTTTGAATATCCTTTTCACAAGGAATCCAGAATTCGCTTTGAATAAGCGATTCATAATTAGTTAACAATTTCTGATCAAACTTTAATTCTATGCTTGGAATTACCTGTCCATTTGTTCTAACAACTTCTTTATCGTGATTAAGAACTACCTGAAGAATTACATTATCATATGCTTTATCTTTATGATGCTTATGTACATACCAATCTGATGAATTGATATGAATTTCGACATTTCCAGCCCAAATTGTTTCGTTAATTTTAATCTTTGCATTAAAAAAATCTGGTCCTGAATCATGATTATGAATTCCCTGATTTATAATCTCAATCTTTTCTTGATCATGACTTTTTAAATCATTCTTGAAAAGTTTATATTTCCAGATATAATGTAAAAATTCCTCCTTCATGATGTACTCATTTAATGAATATGATGCTTATTTATAAAATTAATAAATAAGTTTTAAGGAGAAAGAATATTGGAGGTAAATTATATTATCTTTTTTGCTTTAAGCAGGTCAGCCATTTCAACTTGCAGCTCTCTGGCTTTATTTCCTGCATAACGATCAAAATCAGAAAAACTATCGGCATAAATGATATCGCGTGCTGAATTCACAATCAAACCACAAGTTTTATTCATTCCGTATTTAGCAACTTCGGACAAGCTACCGCCTTGAGCACCAACTCCGGGAATTAAAAGAAAATGATCAGGAATAATTTTTCGAATTTCACTCAAATGTTTTGCCTGGGTAGCACCTACCACATACATCAGGTTGTCTTTATTACCCCATTCAGAAGATTTTTGCAAAACGGTTTCAAACAAATTTTTATTTGAACCTTCGATATTCAGCAATTGAAAATCTTTTGCACTTTCATTTGATGTTAGTGCGAGTAGAATAACCCATTTATTTTTAAACTCAAGAAAAGGAGAGACCGAATCTTTACCCATATATGGAGCTACCGTAACTGCATCGCAATTAAACTGTTCGAAGAATGCACGGGCATACATCTTTGAGGTATTTCCGATATCTCCTCGTTTTGCATCGGCAATTACAAATATATCCTCATAGATGAGATTGATGTAATTAATGGTTTTCTCTAAACTTTTCCATCCGGAAACGCCGTGTGCTTCGTAAAACGCAATATTAGGTTTATAGGCAATTGCATATTGCGCTGTAGCATCAATTATTCGTTTGTTAAATTCGAAAATAGGATCCTCTTCTTTTAGAAGGAAACTTGGAATTTTAGTTATGTCAGTATCTAAACCAACACAAAGAAAACTTTTCTTTTTTTGAATCTGCTCAAATAATTGATTGTAATCCATTTTTTCAATTTTCAATAATCAATTATCAAAATACAACTTATCCTTATTTATAACAAATAACTTTTTGTAATTGTTAATTGATAATTGTTATTTGTTTTCTATTCTACCCCTGCTTCTTTTAATCTTTCTGTATTTTCAGCCATTTGCAATTGATCAAGTATTTCCTGAATATCACCATCAACAATAGTCGGTAAATTATACATGGTCAAATTTATTCGGTGATCGGTAACCCGACCCTGTGGATAATTATATGTTCTTATTTTTGCTGAACGATCACCGGTTGAAACCATGGTTTTACGTTTTGATGAAATTTCATCGATATATTTTTGATACTCCAGATTATACAATCGTGTTCTTAATTCAGCCAATGCTTTATCGTAATTTTTTAACTGTGATTTTTGATCCTGACAGGTAACAACTATTCCAGAAGGAATATGTACCAAACGAACTGCCGAATAGGTAGTATTAACAGACTGTCCACCGGGTCCTGATGAGCAATAGGTATCTTTTCGAATATCTTCCTGTTTAAGTTCAATATCAAATTCTTCAGCTTCAGGCAAAACAGCAACGGTAGCTGCAGAAGTATGAACACGACCCTGAGTTTCGGTTTGTGGAACACGCTGAACACGGTGTACCCCAGATTCATATTTTAGTATACCATAAACGCCGGCTCCTGTAACTTTCATTACAATTTCTTTGTATCCTCCAACTGTTCCCTCACTCAAGTGGGTAACTTCAACTTTCCATTTACGAGCTTCACAATAATGGGTATACATACGGAATAAATCACCGGCAAAAATACTGGCTTCATCGCCTCCTGTTCCTGCACGAATTTCCAGAATTGCATTCTTTTCATCCTCAGGATCTTTAGGTAAAAGGAGTATTTTGATTTCTTCTTCTAAAGGATACACCTTTTCTTCAAGTTCGTCTAATTCCATTTTAGCCATTTCTCTCATTTCCTCATCCTTTTCGGTGGCTAGAATCTCTTTTGCAGATTGAATATTGCTTAATATATTTTTATAGCTATTATATGCTTCAACCAGTGGTTCAAGATCTTTGTATTCCTTATTTAATTTAACGTACTTCTTCATATCGTTAATAACCGCCGGATCGGTAATTAACTGCCCAACCTCTTCGAATCTTAACTTAACCCCTTCGAGTTTATCTAATATCATTTTATTTCCTCCTTATTAAAATCGCTGCAAAATTAATAATTAATTTGATAGATTATTCATAATGAAATTCACCAAATTCACTTTTAATAGTTAGTTTATTTTTATTTGCTTTTTCGCAACGACCAACAATTCGTGCATCAACATTAAAACTTTTTGATATACTCATAATTTCATCTGCCAATTCAGGATTAATATAAATTTCCATTCGATGTCCCATGTTAAAAACCTTATACATTTCTTGCCATGAGGTACCCGATTCTTTTTGAATTATTCTAAAAAGTTCAGGTAACTCGAAAAGCTTATCCTTAATAACATGTAACTTATCTACAAAGTTCATTACCTTGGTTTGAGCACCACCAGAACAATGCACTATTCCATGTATTTGTGATCTGAATTTCTTTAGAATCTCAATCATTATTGGTGCATAGGTACGAGTTGGCGACAATACCAATTTCCCTGCATCAACTCCCACTTTTTCAATAAAATCAGTAAGTTTATATTTGCCTGAATAAACAACTTCAGATGGCACAAGTGCGTCAAAACTTTCAGGGTATTTTTGAGCAAGGTATTTATGAAAAACATCATGGCGTGCTGAAGTTAATCCATTGCTACCCATTCCTCCGTTATACTCTTTTTCGTAGCTCGCCTGTCCAAATGAAGATAAACCAACAATTACATCTCCATCCTGAATATTACTATTATCAATAATATCATCACGTTTCATCCTTGCAGTAACGGTTGAATCAACAATGATTGTACGAACCAAATCGCCAACATCGGCAGTTTCTCCACCAGTCGAATAAATTGATACTCCCAACATTCTTAAATCGGCAAGAAATTCTTCAGTTCCATTTATAATCTCTGCAATAACTTCTCCTGGAATAAGATTTTTATTTCGGCCTATTGTAGATGACAATAAGATATTTTCAACAGCTCCAACACAAAGTAAATCATCAAGATTCATAACGATAGCATCTTGTGCTATCCCTTTCCAAACAGAAAGATCACCTGTTTCCTTCCAATATAAATACGCCAGAGATGATTTCGTTCCGGCACCATCGGCATGCATAATATTGCAATATTCATCGTTGCCTCCAATAATATCGGGTATGATTTTACAAAATGCTTTTGGATATAATCCCTTATCAATATTTTTAATCGCATGATGTACATCCTCTTTTGATGCTGAAACTCCTCTTAAATTATATCGTGAATCCTGGGTCATGGTTTTTTTGGGAATGATTTGAATTTGCAAAATTAATACTCTGGTAATGAATTGCCAAATTTAACATCTGTATAGTTCAAGGTAGCAAATAAAAAAGGATTCCCACAAACCCGGGAATCCTTATATAATATATTGGTAAAGCTAATTCTGTGGTTGAAAGTTCGTTGCAATTACCTGGAATTCAGTTCTTCGATTTATTTGATGAGCTATTTCTCGTTGTTCCTCAGACTCTAAGTTCTCAATAAAGGCAGGAGTTAACTCCGTTCCTTCCTTTAAGAATGTATTTTGCTCAGCCAACTTCTTTTCAACTATTTTTGGCATTGTTGCTGCATATCCTTTAGCTCTTAATCGTGCTGGTTGTATTCCTTTTTCAATTAAATAATTAACCACAGATTGCGCTCGCTTTTGCGATAATTCAACGTTTGCCATAGCACTACCCCTGGCATCAGTATGAGATCTAAGCTCAATAACAACATTTGGGTTATCGTTTAAAGTTTCAACAAGTTTGTCCAATGCAACCATTGACTCAGGACGAAGATCCCATTTAGCAAAATCGTAGAAAATATTTGGCAACTCAATAGGTTCAGCAATAGACGACAATCTGATTTCAGCAGTAAAAGTCTGACTTTCAGCAATTCCTTTTGTTGTTTCTTTTTCTTTACCAGTTAAGAATCCTTTTTTAGATGCTACAAAAACATAATCGGTACTTGGACGAAGCATAAATTTGAAAGCACCTTTATCATCTGTTTCATTAGTAAGTGTCATACCATCGCTACCAACAAGCTTAACAGTAGCATTTGCTAATGGTTCATCTGTTTTATCATTCTTAACAACACCCTCAACATCGAATTTCAACGGAGGTAAAACAAATGAGTAGATTTCGTCGTCGCCATCGCGGGATGTGCTAAAATAACCTCTTTCCTTATCTTTTTCGATGATAATACTAAAATCATCGTATGTTGAATTTATCGGATATCTCATGTTTTCAACTTTCCATGAACCATTCTCGAAAGTTGCTTTAAAGATGTCTAAGCCTCCCATTCCTAAATGAAAATCGGAAGAAAAATACAAGGAGCCATCATCGTGAATAAAAGGAAACATTTCATTTCCGGGAGTATTAATATCAGCTCCTAAAGACAGTGGTACTCCCCAATTGCCATCAGGACTGGTTCTTGTAACTTTCCAAATATCTTTTTTACCCATACCCCCTTTCATATCTGAAACAAAGTAAAGTGTTAATGCATCTTCTGACAATGAGGGGTGTGCAACAACAATACTATCATCGAGCATTAATATAGGTTCGGCTTTGGCCCACTCTTCATTTCTTCTTACAGATTGATATACCATACATCCGATTGCATCTTTTTTATGTCGTTCGCAACGGGTAAAAAACATGGTATTAAAATCTTTACTTAACGAAACAGCACCTTCTTCAAATTCAGTATTTATGTTTTCTCCCAAAGGTACAGGAGTGCTCCAGTTTCCTTTTTTATCTTGTTTCGATGTAAAAATATCTGAGAAATTCAGTCCGGTACCTCCATGCGTATCATCGCCGGTTGATCCATCTCTTGAAGAAGTAAAATAAACCTCGTCGTATTCGGCTTTAGCAAAAGCGGGACTATACTCACTTTCGCGTGAATTAAAAAATTTCATATTTGCAACTTTATAACCATTTGGACTTTCCATCCATTTTATGGCTAACTCGCATGATTTAACACCCATTTCACCTTGAGGATCAGCGGGTACTAACTTTTTATATTCCTTATAATTTTCAATGGCATCTTCGAACTTCTCGTTCATCTTTAATGCATCGGCATAATACAAATATACAAGGGGATTAGAATATTTTTTTTGAACAGATTTTTTATACCAAACTTCGGCTTTTTTGGGTTGATTTGTTTTTCGATAGCACTCTGCAACCTGGAATGTAATATCATTTTTTAAATCATTATCAGTTACTTTACTATAAGCATCGCGAAGCAAATCAATAGCCTGATAATACTGGCCGTTTTTATAATATTCATTTGCTTTAGTGTAGACGCTTATCTGGGCAACAGATAAACTATGTGCAAACAATATAAAAATGCTAAAAAGAAATGCAATTCTAATTTTCATATCTAGTTAAGATTATGTAGTTGTAAAATGTAAAAGTAAGATAATTTAAATAAAATAAAAAGATGATATATGTTGAGTTATGATCATTTTAAAAATACGGTATATTTTTTGGATTATTGTAAAGAAAGCCTGATTTTATTTAGTCTCTGCAAGAAAACGCCAATAATTTCGTTACTCTTGTTTTGAAAACAGTCATCCCGAAAATCGGGACTCCTGATTTTCAAAACTGCGAAAGCCCTGCCTTTGCCGGCAGGCAGGCTCATTCTTGACGTTTTCTTATTAGAGACATCGTTTTCTTGCAAGCACTATTTAGGAATCAGGCTTTGTTTGTTACAAACTTACCCACTTTTCATTCTCGTATTTGGCAATAGCAAGACCTTCGCCTTTAGCTTTAAGGCATGAAATTGTTTTTCCATTTTTTGAAATTAGTATGCTTTTTCCTGCTACATCATATCCTCCTGAATCTCCTCCAAAATTAGACATCATTACCAGCATATTATATTTTTTTGCATATCCCCTTAACAGATTCACATCGTAATCGTACCCTTTTTGAGAACATAAAACGCTTGACAAATATAAACTTGCCCCTTTATTATATGCATCTTCAGGGTGCTGAGGATTGCTTATATCAGCACAAATTGCCAGCGAAGCAACCTGTCCGTTCAAACCAATTTGGGGATTTAATTTGCCCGGATGAAAGTATTTTTCTTCACCAGGATGCAAGTACCGTTTCGTATAAATTTCTATTTTACTATTCGGATAAACAATGAATGATGCAATATGTAATTTGTCTTCCAAATTAATTGGGGCACCTACAAGAATAATCATTTTTAAATCCCTGGCAATTTCAATGAACGGTTTTATCCTGGAATCGTTTTCAGAAAACGCCAATGAACTTGCCAACTCAGGCTCATAACCGGTTAAAGAAAGTTCAGGAAATATAATTAAACCAACTCCTTTTTTATGAGCTTGTTTTATTAAAAACAGATGATTTTCTATATTCTTTTCGACATTCCCTTTTACAGGAACAGTTTGTGCTGCAGCTAGAATCATTTTAAATTTTTATTATTATTTCATTCATCCTTTTTATCTTTTTTTAATTTACTAACGCGTAAAAAGCATTTCTCTGTATTTTGGGAACGGCCATATTTCATCATCAACAATCAGCTCAAGTTTATCGACATGGTATCTTATTTTTTCGAAATACGGAACCACATTTACAGAGTAATCTGCTGCCTTATCTCTAATATCTTCAATAACATTTGCTTTTTTTCTTGCCTCAATCATTTCGTCAGTTGCTTCCTTAATAATAGCTATGCGTTCAGAAATTTCAGTAATAGTTAATAATTGAGGAGCTGCCATCTTTTCATAAATATCTTTAGGAAAAAGTTCCTTTAACCCTCTTACATTGGTAATAAGAACATTCTGATACTTTATCAGAGTAGGAACAATATGATTTCTTATCAAATCGCCTAAAACACGAGCCTCAATTTGTAGTTTTTTAGTATAAATTTCTAACCGAATATCATATCTAGCTTCCAGTTCGCGACCACTTAAGACATGCGATTTTTCAAAAACATCTTTGGTATGTTTGGTTATAAAAGCTTTTAAAGCTTCAGGGACATCTGCAATATTTGACAATCCACGTTTAGCAGCTTCTTTAACCCAATCTTCGCCATACCCGTTCCCTTCGAATCTTATTTTTTTAGATGCAATAATATATTTTTTCAAGACCTGAAAAATAGCTTCATCCTTTTTAACATCCTTTTCAATTAAGGCATCCACATCTTTTTTAAACTCAACAAGCTGATTTGCCACAACAGTATTCAAGGTGATCATTGGTGATGCCACATTTGCCGAAGAGCCAACAGCACGGAACTCAAATCTGTTACCTGTAAATGCAAAAGGAGATGTTCTGTTACGATCTGTATTATCCAATAAAATTTCAGGAATTTTTCCAACATCCAATTTTAATTCAGTTTTTTCGTCAGGAGTCATTTTATTACTTGTGACCCTTTTTTCTAACTGATTTAACATTTCGGTAAGTTGCGAACCAATAAAAACGGACATAATTGCCGGTGGAGCTTCATGAGCTCCAAGGCGATGTTCATTTCCGGCCACTGCCACACTTGCTCGTAAAATATCAGAATAATCATGTACAGCTTTTACTGTATTAATCAAGAATGATAAAAATTGCATATTACTTCTGGGTGTTTTACCCGGAGATAATAAGTTTTTCCCTGTATTAGTCAACATTGACCAGTTATTGTGTTTTCCTGATCCGTTAATTCCTTTAAAAGGTTTTTCATGAAAAAGAACTCTGAAATTATGTCGACGAGCAACTTTATCCATAATTGTCATTATCATTTGGTTATGATCAACGGCCAGATTTGCTTCTTCGAAAATCGGAGCACATTCAAATTGATTTGGAGCCACCTCGTTATGACGCGTTTTTACAGGTATTCCAAGCTTATATGCTTCAATCTCAAAGTCGACCATATAATTTTTTACCCGATCAGAAATAGAACCAAAATAATGATCGCTTAATTGCTGATCTTTTGCCGAAGCATGACCAATTAATGTTCGTCCGGTTAAATACAAATCGGGGCGGGCATTAAATAAAGCATTATCGATTAAAAAATATTCCTGCTCCCAACCCAGTGTTACATTAACTTTCTGAACATCCTTATCGAAATACTGACAAACATCAACTGCTGCTTTATCTAAAAAATTAAGCGATTTAATTAAGGGAGTTTTATAATCCAATGCTTCGCCGGTATACGCAACAAATATTGTTGGAATACACAAGGTGTTTCCATATACAAAAGCAGGAGATGAAGGATCCCAGGCTGTATATCCGCGTGCTTCGAATGTGTTTCGGATTCCTCCACTTGGAAAGCTTGAAGCATCGGGTTCTTGCTGTACCAACATTTCACCTTGAAAATTTTCAATAACACCACCACCATCAGCTGGTTCGAAAAATGCATCGTGCTTTTCGGCTGTTGATCCATTTAAAGGATGAAACCAATGTGTATAATGTGTAGCACCACGATCAACCGCCCATGCTTTCATTCCAATAGCTACCTGGTTTGCAATTTTACGGTCAATTTTTGTTCCCTGATTAATTGATTCAATAACATTTTGATAAGCCTCATGCGATAAATATTCCTGCATCTTAAACTTGTCAAAAACATTCTCGCCAAAATACTGGGAAGTTTTCACTGATGGAAGTGTAACCTCAACAGGTTTCCTGTTTAGCACTTCTTCAATTGCTTTAAATCTGATTGTAGCCATAATAGTTCTATTTTTTTATAAAATCATCAAATATCGATACAAATATATTTATTTTTTCACATACCCCCTATTTTTATATGCACAATTTTATATTTTAATGTTTTTTCTACACGCACCCCCTATTTTTTATAAGTAAGTTTAATTTTTATGTGATTTTGTTAAAAAACGAAATAAAAAAAAGCCTGACATCCCGATAGCTATCGGGAGCCAGACTTTTCATTTATCCTTTTGTTTTTCTATTTCATTATTTCTGCATAATATTTATAGAAATATGGAATTGTGTTTATCCCATTATAAAATTGTTCTAATGGAAAATTTTCATTTGGCGAATGAATTGCATCAGACTCCAAACCAAATCCCATTAAAACAGATTTTATTCCTAATATTTTTTCAAACTCAGAAATAATCGGAATACTTCCACCACTTCGAACAGGAACAGGTTTTCTGTTATAAGTTTGCTCATAAGCTTTTTCAGCTGCCTTATATGCAGGCAAATCAATTGGGCAAACATATGCCTGTCCGCCATGTAAGAATTCAACATTCACCCTTACATATGGAGGAGCAATCTTTTCAAAATGCTCTTTAAACATTTTTGATATTTTTATATTATTTTGATTGGGAACTAAACGTGAAGAGACCTTCGCAAAAGCTTTTGAAGGAAGAACTGTTTTTGCCCCTTCGCCTGTATATCCGCCCCAAATTCCACAAATATCGAACGAAGGACGAATACCTGTGCGCTCGTTTGTTGAGTATCCTTTTTCACCCCACAATTCGTTCACATCAATTGCTTTTTTATATTCATCTTCTGAATAAGGTGCTTCAGCCATTTTTGTACGTTCAACGTCCGAAATTTCCAAAACATCGTCATAAAATCCCGGTATTGTAATATGGCCGTTTTCGTCAACCATTTGAGTAATCATTTTTGCCAATACATTTATAGGATTAGCAACAGCACCACCGAACAGACCTGAGTGAAGATCCCTGTTTGGACCTGTTACTTCAACTTCCCAATACGAAAGACCACGTAAACCTGTCGTAATTGATGGAATATCAGGAGCGATCATTCCTGTGTCAGAAACTAAAATAATATCCGCTTTTACCAGTTCTTTATTTTGTTCGCACCATTTTGGAAGATTTGGAGAACCAATTTCTTCTTCGCCTTCGATCATGAATTTAACATTACAAGGCAATGAATCGGTATTTACCATTGCCTCAAAAGCCTTAATATGCATAAAACTTTGTCCTTTATCGTCGTCGGCACCACGAGCCCATATTTTACCATCAATAACGACCGGTTCGAATGGTTTTGTATCCCATTTTTCGATCGGATCAACGGGCATTACATCGTAGTGAGCATAAACCAATACTGTTGGTTTTGCAGGATCAATCAGTTTTTCAGCAAAAACTACAGGATTGCCATCAGAAGGCATCACAACGGCTTTATCGCAACCTGCTTTTAATAAAGCTGCTTTTAATGCTTCTGCCGCTTTTACCATATCTGGTTTATGATCTTTTATTGAACTGATAGAAGGAATTCTTATCAACTCAAACAACTCTTCTAAAAAACGATCCTTATTCGCTTCGATGTACTGTTTTACTTTTTCCATTTTATTTTGATTTACAATTAATAGCTTATTAAAGAATTGCTAAAATAAGAATTTTTATTTCCTATAAAAATGATTAATAACACATTGACAAACATCAAAGAATCCCTCGAATTAATCTGTCTGCAATTCGCTTATTCACACTCCTCTGAATGCTCTAAAAATTCAGTTTCTTTTTTATAAGCCTCAACCGTTTCGAGCAATTCATTATACCATTCACGACCATACTTACGAACCAATGCATCTTCTAAAAACACGTATGCTTTCACTTTTTTCTTACATCCATACTTACGAGCAGGATCGCAAACATTCCAAAAATGGTAGTTTAAGGCATCCATATCATCGCTCAGTTTCTTAACTCTAATCGGATATAAATGGCAAGAAATTGGTTTTCGAAAAGGAATTTTTCCTCTCAGAAATTCTTTTTCAATTCCACATTTAGCAATTCCATTTTCAAATATGGTATAAACACACTCTTTACCTTTATTTAATGGAGTTACAGGCTCGCCATCGCGTTTGTCGATTACTGAAAATCCAAACTTTTCAATTTCTTTTATGGTTTCTTCTCTAAGGTGTTTTTTGAATTTGGGATAATATTTTTCTATCAGTTCTGCCTCTCCTTCTTCTAATGGTGCACCTGCTTCACCTTCAACACAGCAGTGTCCTTTACAGCTGTCCAGGTTACACAAAAAATCTTCTTCGAGCAATTCTGTTCCCACAATACAATTACCCACCTGCATCATATAATTCATATTCTACTTATTATTTTATTATTAGATTTTTACCAGTCATCTCCTTTGAAGTAGCTAATCCCATTAATGCAAGGATTGTTGGAGCCACATCAGCCAGAATACCATTCTGAACAGATTTAAATCGGTCAGAAACTAAAATAAATGGAACCGGATTTAACGAATGCGCCGTATTTTCACTTCCATCATCATTAAGGGCATAATCTGCATTCCCGTGATCGGCTATGATTATTACTTCGTACCCATTTGTTTTAGCAGTTTCAACAACTTCACTTACGCATTGATCAACAGCTTCTACCGCTTTTGTAATTGCCTCATAAACACCTGTATGACCTACCATGTCACCATTTGCGAAATTCAAACAGACAAAATCGAGTTCTTTCTTTTTCAACTCTTCAACAATGGCATCTTTAACTAAATACGCACTCATTTCTGGTTGCAAATCATAAGTTGCCACTTTTGGTGATTGAATCATTATTCGTTTTTCATTCTCAAAAACCTCTTCACGGCCGCCAGAGAAAAAGAATGTAACATGTGCATATTTCTCTGTTTCGGCAATTCGCATTTGAGTTTTACCATTTTTTGCTAAAATCTCACCCAGTGTGTTATTTAAATTATCTTTATCGTAAGCAATATGAATTCCATTAAATGTTTCGTCGTAGCGGGTTAGAGTAACATAATGTAACGGCAGTGTTTGCATACCAAACTCAGGCATGTCTTTTTGTGTTAACACAATGGTCATTTCGCGCAAACGATCGGTACGGAAATTAAAGCAGATAACCACATCATTGGCTTGAATCTTACCAACAGGGTTTCCGTCGGTTCCCACTTTTACAACAGGTTTAATAAACTCATCTGTAATCCCTTCGTCATAAGACTCCTGCATGGACTTAACCATATTTGTTGATTTTTTTCCTTTTCCATGAACATATAAATCATACGCTTCTTTAATTCTTTCCCAGCGTTTATCGCGATCCATGCCATAATAACGGCCAACAATAGTTGCTATTTCGCCATTAGATTTATCTAAATGATTTTGCAAACTCTGAAGAAATCCCTTTCCACTTCTGGGGTCAACATCGCGACCATCGGTTAAGGCGTGAACAAAAACCTTTTCTAAACCATAATCTTTTGTTACATCACAAAGTTTGTATAAATGTTTATCGGATGAATGAACACCACCATCGGAAACCAATCCAATAAAATGTACCGCAACATTGTTTTCTTTCGCATAATTAAATGCATTTACCAATGTTTCGTTAGAAGCAATGCTATTATCCTCGACGGCCTTGTTAATTTTTACAAGATCCTGATAAACCACGCGTCCTGCACCAATATTTAAATGCCCCACTTCGGAGTTTCCCATTTGCCCCTCAGGAAGACCTACATGATTTCCACAAGTTAACAATTGAGAATGTGGGTATTGTGTATATAAACTATCAATATATGGAGTATTTGCATTGTAAATTACATCTGATTTCGATTTATTTCCAATTCCCCATCCATCGAGAATCATCAATATTACTTTTTGATTATTCATGTCACCAATGATTTTTTATTTATTTTAGAACAAGTGCGCTCTTTAAAAGTTTTACAAAATTATTGTTTTTTATTCCCAAATAAAATTATAAGGTATATTAAAACGAAAAAGAGAATAACTTACGAATAAGTCATCCTCTTTTCACTAACCCTAAAATTTATTAACTAAAACTAACCCTAAAAAATTTACCTGTATTTTTAAAAACCCTATATTTACTATGTTTTATAAACGTTCCAAGAATTTGAAGATAAACTATTTAATCCCTCAAATCGGAGTGCAAAAGTAATCAAGAATACTTTATCTCCAAATGTTTTATTAAGTTTTTTTGCATGTCGTAAAACATATTTTTAAAACCCTGATTTCATGAGCCTTGGAGAGTATTTAAACATTCAGAGGAGTATTAAATGTTAGTTATTAAAACTGGAAAGTATCAAGCACCAGAACTCAAAAAGAACTCCAAATTAAAATTAACTTTGTTTGAGTTTTGGAATTTCGATTTTACCTGCCCTTCCGGTAGGCAATTCCCGTCAGGCTATGAAAATCTATATTTAAATATCAATTATTTAAAATATGGCGGTTATTTTTTTGTGTATTTTGGTGTCTTAGTGTTTTAGTGGCTAATAAAAAATGCCACAAAAGCACAA
>DMBU01000029.1 GCA_003446015.1 Bacteroidales bacterium
GTTTTTAGACAGTCTGACGTTCCGCGTATATGATTAGGTGCGGATTGCGTGGTAATTTCCTGTCGAAAAGCACCGCCGTTGTTGCGGGTGATAATGTTGATTATCAGCACTGAAACCGCACTTAATTATATACGCTGTTACCATTTCGTGCTTTATTTATTTTTTCTCTTTTTTAAAATCTCTAAAACTGGCGCATTTTTAACATCAATTGGAATTATTGGGTCATCATCATCTATTATAACTACGCTTGCTGGGTCATTCAGTCCTAATTCCCAAGCATTTTTAATCTCAATTTCCGATTTTATTATCCCTTTTTCAAAAAAAGGTTCAATATCTTTCCCGTCAACAGTCATTTGAGCGGGACAAAATAGAAACTTAGTTTTGCTTTTTATAATTTGTTCTATGCGATACATATTATCTGGATTATTAGGAGTTATCTGATGTACCCGATTGGTTACACTAAAATATCTTTCTTTTGCTTCTAATTTTAGAGCCTCCAAATTAGCTGTAATAAGTACTTTGTACCAATATGGGTTTTTTCTTTTTACTCCTTTTACAATCGTGATTTTGATAATATTATTTTTATCTTCTTTCCCAAACCGATTTATCCAATTGTTAAATATGGATTTGCCAGGTTCTCCATTTTTAAATGAGAGAAAGATTCCATAACCAGCTTCGGGTGCATAAAAAACGCCAAATCCATTCCACTTTGCTTCGTCCCATAATTTGTCTTGAATAATCGAAACAACCTTGCTCTCATCATGGCGAGATTGTTTAAATTCATTGAAGTTTACTTTATTCTCTTCATTTTGATTTTCTTTTATTCTAAACTTTATAAGTTCACTTCCTTTGTTTTTATATTCCTTTTTCCCTTTAGACCAGTTATCAAAGAGAATTTTTGGATTATCACCCAATATATTTATTGTGAAATTCCTATGTTCATAAACAAATATTAATCTCTCATTGAGTTCTTCATTTTTGTATAAATTTTCTAAGTATCCTTCTAAGTCATTTGTTATGAAATTATTTGCTAAAACTCTACTAACTAATTCAACCATTTTTAATTGAAAACCATGAAAGGATTCCTCGGAATGGCTATACTTGTTTATTTTAATGTGAAATTTTGAACCTAATTCATCCATCGTGAAATTGAATATTTTCAATTCTGTATTTCTTTCTAATCTTATTTCAATCTCTTCTGTCTTAGCTAATAATTTTGTTATCGAAGTGGATAAGTAGTTTTCAAAAAATGCGGCAAAACCTTCAGCAGCTAACAATAGTTCTATATCGGCTTGCATTACATATTTAAAAGTGCAGCCGAGTATTTTCGATTTGATTATTATCTCCTTTTCACTCAAAAAATTGGTTTCATAAACCATTTGAAGCCTAAACGGTTGATTCGCGGTTAATTCGAAATAATTATACAAATCAGATTCCGAATTGATTTCTAATTTTTTATACTCTGCCAATATTAAATCTGAATATCCCAGTTTAAAAAGAGAAATATTCTGAGAAAGCCATAGAGTTTGCCTTTCTAGAATATCCGGCAAATAAGCGAATTGAGTTTCATTGGTATTTGTATTTGACAGTCTTACGGATAAAAAAGCATCTAACATTTCTAACGTTGGAATTTCTTCCTCGTATTCATCAATTTCAATTTGGCTTTTAATTACTTGCAGTAATTCATACCACGTTAAAAAAGAGGGAATTCTTCCAAGTAATAATTCATTTGTTGCTAATTGTTTAGTGCATTCAAAAGTTTGTTTATCAATTTTACCTTGTTGATGCCATGATTTGAATGCCATAAAGTTTGAAGATATAAAGCAATTATTGGATGCCCAATTCAATCCGATACGAGCAAATGCATGCCCTAAACTCAAAAGAGCTAATCCTAACTCATATTCTGTTTCTTCTTTTGCAAGTTTTAAAATAGCCTTTCCAAAATATACAACACTCTCTTTATAAAAGCTTTTGGCATACTTTTGTCCACCTCGTTGCAAAAATATTTTACCCGAACTTAATTCTGATGTGCGTTTTTCAGCAATAGATGCTACTAAGTCAATTAAATTGTCATATTCGTTATTATTAGGAAATAAATTACCTAATCCTTCAAATATTTGATGATAACTTTCAAATGGAAATTCAATCATTCCCACTGTTTTACTAAGGCTTTCATGAAGCTCATGAATCAATTTGTCAGGATTCTTATTATCCGATACCGAATCCATTAAATATTGAATAGTTAAATCAATTCTAGCTTTTAATGATGTATAAAGCCTTGTTTGGTCATTCGATACTTTTTTTAACAAGGAATATAATTCTTCCTTTTCTTCTCCCAAGTCAATTTCATAATCTTCTAGATTGCAGTTGGAAGCACAGAATCCTCTGAGTGAACTAAATAAGTTAGTAAGTAGTTCAATTTCATCTGCTGAAGATTTTACTGAAATAAATTTTTTAAGGTTTTTATATTCGCTAATAAAAGAAGAGTAATCGTCATAATAGTATAGATATGTCCAAGCTTTTTGATAATGGATTCTTATCCAGTGTCGGTTAAAGTTTATTTGCTTACAAAATCTAATTGCTCTGTCAAATTTTCCTTCAACTTCATCTCTTGGTTTTTCAAGTTTTCTTGCTAAAACGGCAGCTTCCAGAGCATCCTCAACTTTTTGAAAGTCGTATTTGGAATAACGATTTGGATTTTTAATCTTCTCTTCTAATTCTTCTAAAAGTTTATTTCTTTCAATATCATTTGCTCCTTGAACAACTTTTGTGTTTTTATATACACTTGATAAATTCAGAGAATCAACAGCGATATCAATTAAATTATTTTTGAATACTTCTTCCAATAACCAAACACCATCCAAGATTACGACATCAATGCTGTATTTTTTTATAAATTTATCTTGTGCCTCTTTCCTTAGTTTACTTGCGATTGTTTGATTTGATATGAAATATATTCTTGTATATTCTCTATTTGTTGATAAAATATTTTTGATGTCGCTTTCAGCTTTCGGTTTCCATGCTTTTTTAGCACTAAAAGCAAATGCCCATTTTTCATCTTTATTCCACCCATTTTCTGGAATAAACCATCTGTCAGATATGTCTGTCGATACAGGAAAAGTCTCTGCATCAGTTTTTCCATCACCTCCTCCGGTTGGTCCAGTTTGAGGTATTAGATTGGGAGCAATAACTTTTTCAACTAATCTCCTGCAAAAACCTTCAAATAAATCTTGCTTTTGATTTGTTGAAATTTTGTCTAGTTCTAATGCAAGAACTTCCTTAGTCAATACGATTTCAGAACTAACTTTTGAATCTGAAAAAAATTCAGGTCGTTTCATTCTATAATATTCGGAAGCTGTTTTTATTTCAGGTTTTTTCATTCTTGTTCTAATTATTCGCAGCGGTTTTTAGCATGAATGGTAACGTCAGTTCGTCTAATAAC
>DMBU01000116.1:0-159 GCA_003446015.1 Bacteroidales bacterium
TTATAAAACCGAGCAAAATTCCGGGAATCAGGAATAAATTAAGCAAAAGGCTATCCGAAGTTACCGTTTTCCAAACAAAAATATGAAATGGCAATTTAAACACATTAATAATTAAAA
This sequence comes from Bacteroidales bacterium, assembly GCA_003446015.1. Taxonomy (GTDB): domain Bacteria; phylum Bacteroidota; class Bacteroidia; order Bacteroidales; family UBA12077; genus UBA12077. Next base: position 118 of record DMBU01000116.1, read on the forward strand.
ACAACCAGGCTGCCGTGCCTATAAATTGATTTTTAGGCAACC
>DMBU01000116.1:276-6019 GCA_003446015.1 Bacteroidales bacterium
CCCGAAACAATTTGTTTCGGGTCCTCATTAAATAATTAATATGGGGTTATTAGTTCTCGCCAGCTTCTTTTTTGGCGTCTTCTTTCATTTTTTCATTTGGAACAATGGCCACATTTACCCTACGGTTTTTAGCACGACCTTCAACAGTTGAGTTATCAGCAATTGGTTGATCTTCACCGAACCAAGTGGTTGTAAAACGTGAAGAACCCAATCCTTTATTTTGTACAAAATAATTGGTTACCGCATAAGCTCTTTTTTCAGAAAGCGTCATGTTGTAATCTGCCGGTCCACTGCTGTCTGTATGTCCAACCACCAATACATTTGTATCAGGATATTCTTTTAAAATATTTGCCAATTTGGTAAGCAATACTTCAGAACTAGCCGTGATATTATATAAATTGGTTGCGAATTGAACACCACTGTTTTCATCAAACGTCACTAAAATACCATCTTCAATACGTTCAACTTTAGCTCCAGGAATTTCTTCCTCAATTTTTTGAGCTTGTTTGTCCATTTTATTTCCAATAAGAACACCTGCAGTTCCGCCAACAACGCCACCAATCACAGCACCTATTTCTCCTTTTCCGCCTTTACCGGCATTGTTTCCAATAATGGCGCCTAAAATAGCACCACCAGCAGTTCCAATTACAGCACCTTTTTGTGCATTATTTGCATTTTTAGTTGCTTCACAACTACTTAATCCGGCTACAAGAAATACTGTTAAAACCGCTAAAAATATTTTTTTTAAGTATGTTTTCATTATTCGTTTATTTTATTAAAGTTCATATAAATTATAAATGGTTTTCCTTCTACTGAAACGGTTTGTTCCCATCTCATAGTAGTTTCTGTCAATTGTGCCAATTGAAGTCTGAAACCTGAATCATCTGCAGATCTTTGTCTTGCATCGGTTGGTTTCAACAAAAAGTCATAAAGGCCAGTATTGGCATCTGTTTGCTGAATGGTAAAATTAAAATTACGATCGCCTATTGGTACACAATGTGTATCGGTAATGGTGTATGTTCCAGTATTGTTGTTTGGAATAAAACGCCATTTGCTTCCAATGAAACAATCTCTAGAAGCATCATTCAACAAGGTTACGTCAAATGTTCCAGGTTCACTGTAAGTAATTTGGTCTAAAGACCAGTATCCTTTAATTACTTTTTTGGACTGGATAACTGTTTTTGGAGTTCCACAAGAAATAACTATGGAAGCTAAAAGTACAAATACTATTATTTTTTTCATTTTTATTATTGTTTTTAATGGTGAAATTAACTGCTACAAATTTGCGAAATCATTGGCCTTATAAAGTTACATATTTTTTTATATTAGTTGCAAGATTCACACATCTGCAATGCTAAAAATGTGTTAAAACTATTGAAATTATTGACTCTAAAACAGCAATTCCGGTTCAATTATTAGGGCAAAAAATCAATCGTATTTAATTATTTGGGCGTTACCGCAAGGGTCGCGCCTTTCGCTGCAATCTTTTTTGCTTCGCCGAAAAGGCAAATCAAAAAAGGATTTTCGCTGCAGTCCCTAACGCATATTTCATCCAAACAAAAATTAATCTTACTGTAGCTTTTGTAAATACTTAGAGTTTTTCACAAAGCCAATTTTAAGTTGATCATTGAGCAATAAACTTTATGCCCAAACCACCGCTATTACCTTATATTTGCCAAATGAAAATTAAAATTATTTTTGAAGATGACCATATTATTATTGTCAACAAACCAAATAATGTTCTGATTCACAATTCTTATTATGCGCGTAACATAAAAGACGAAACGCTGTTAGATTTGCTTTTCACACAATTTGAAAACCATTTTTATCCTGTTCACAGATTAGACAGAAAAACATCGGGTGTATTAATGTTGGCAAAACAAAAAGAAAATGTTGCTGTTTTTCAGGAGTTGTTTAATGCAAATCGAATTCAAAAAACCTATTTTGGAATTGTGCGCGGATTTGTGGATTTAGCTCAAGTAATAGACTCTCCCGTTAAAAATCCTGACACCAAAGTCTATAAAGATGCAAAAACTTATTGCGAACCCATTTATAAAAAATTACTTGAAATTCCTGTAATTCCTTATGAAAATTCAAGATATAGCCTGGTCAAATTAACGCCAGGCACTGGACGAATGCATCAACTCCGAATTCATTTGAATAAAATTAGCCATCCTATTGTTGGCGATTATAAATATGGCGATCGGTTTCACAATAGAATGTTTGAACAAGAACTTGACTGTAAAAATTTATTCTTGCACGCATATTCACTTCAATTCACGCAACCAATCACAAATGTGAATATAGAGTTAAATGCTTCTTTTCCAAATGACTGGTTAAAAATATTTAAATTATTTGATTGGGATTTTAATTAACAATTAAACCGTTTTCACTTTTTATTCTTGCAGTAGCTGTTTCAAAATTTTTTGTAAACACATTATTCCAATATTCATTTAATTCCAAATAAATTACGATTAATATAAATGTGTTTTAATAAATTAATCACGCTTCACAATCTATAATTGTCACGCCCACAATATATTACAAAGTGATTTGTTTTTAATTCTGTGCAAAAAATTTCAAATAAATAAAAAATAAAAACGGTTTGTTTAGCATTTAAATGGTTGTTTACTTATTTTGAAAGCAATTTTATTTCTTTTTCGTTTCTCATAATTAACAACACCAATTCATAAACTTGCTCTTTAATATATTTAAAGTTTTCAATGTAGTTTTTAACTTCCACTTTTAGCAGTTTGTGATTTTCTCTAAATTTAGTTTCTTTTTTTAATTGAATATTTTCTAAAAGCAAAGCCAAATTAATTTTATGTTCCTTAATAAATTCTATTAATTTATTGCCCAATTTTGCTTCGTTTTCAATACCGTTCAATAACATCTTAGCTTGGTCATAATTATGGGTTTTACACAATCCTATTATATGATCAGTTAGCAATTCCTTTAGAAAATTTTGTTCAATTTTAATGAATTCAATTTCTGAAATCCATTGTTGGGCTTTTGTGTGTAATCGTTCAACACTGATTTCAAAATCTCCTTTTTTTTCTTTTTCGGTTAATTGATTTTTATCCATTTTAATATTATTTAGATTAAAATATTCGGGAAGGGTTAACTTCCCGAATAAGTAAAAAAATTAACTGATTTCAATCATTTTTTTCTTTTCAATACTTTTTGCTGCTTCCATTTTTTCCAAATGAATTGCCAATATTCCGTTTTCGTAGTTGGCTTTAATTTTCTTTTTTAGATCCACGCTTTTTGGTAAAGTAAAAGTTCTTGTAAAAGAATTATGGAAAAATTCTCTTCTGGAATAATTTTCCTCTTTTTCTTCTTTTTCTTGCTTACTTTCAGCAGATATTGTTAAAACATCCTCAGAAATAGAAACTTCAAAATCTTTTTTTGAAAATCCCGGTGCTGCTACTTCTATTTCAAAATCATTTTTGTGCTCCTTTACATTAATCGATGGCATCCAATTTTCTCTTTGCAACAAATCTTCAGTCATCATATTTTCAGTAAGGTCTGAGAATTCAGGAAACATCCTGTCCAATATAGGAAGACGACGGTTAAATTGTACTAATGGCATAATTATATCATTTTATTGGTTAATAATGAGCCAATTTATACGGAAAATATTATTCGTACAATGATACTCGTCATTTATGTAAATGATAGTTATCATTTTTTAAATAAATTTTTACCGCTAAAAAGAAGTCTGTTATTTTAAGTTAAGATACTAAAAATCAGTAAAAAATTAACACAATATTGGTTTATCCTTTGAAATTAGATAAAGGATATATGTCACTAAATTAAGGAAATAATCATTATTTGTAATATGACGAAAATCAAATTTGATGATTTAAAATCAGTAATTTAACAATGCAACAATGCTGTCATACAATCGATTTTTTGGCAAATACATTTCTTCCAAGTTTTTGGCAAATGGAATTGGCGTTTCTAAACTGCCCAAGCGTTTTACGGGTGCATCCAAATAGTTGAAGCAGTTTTCTGTGATTAATGCCGATAAATCTGAAGCAAATCCCCCAAATAAAGTGTCTTCCTGCAAAATTAAAACTTTACCGGTTTTTTTTACCGATGTATAAATGGCTTCAGTATCTATGGGTTGCAGCGTTCTTAAATCGATAATATCAGCTGAAATTTGGTGTGCTTTAACTTCATTTAAGGCCCAATGAACGCCAGCGCCATAAGTGATGATGCTCAAGTTATTTCCCTCGTGCAACAAAGATGCTTTTCCAAATGGAATGGTGTAATATTCAGTCGGAACATCTTGATAAACAGATCTATACAATGCTTTATGTTCAAAAAATAAGACTGGATTTTCATCTTCAATGGAAGTTGCCAGCAAACCTTTTGCATCATAAGGAAATGCCGGATAAACCACTTTTAGTCCCGGAGTTTTTGTAAACCAGGCTTCGTTGGTTTGGCTGTGAAATGGTCCTGCTCCAACACCTGCGCCACAAGGCATTCGCAAAACAACATCGGCATTCTGATTCCAGCGATAAAATGATTTTGCCAGCAAATTAATGACCGGATTAAATCCCGATGTCACAAAATCGGAAAATTGCAATTCCACAACCGATTTATATCCGTTGATGGAAAGTCCGTAAGCCGCTTCAATAATAGTCGATTCACAAATAGGTGTATTCCGAATTCTGGATGCACCAAATTGTTCTAAAAATCCTTCGGTAATTTTAAAAGCGCCGCCATATTCTGCAATATCCTGTCCCATCACCACCAATTTTTCAAAGCGTTCCATACTTTGTCTTAATCCTTGTGATACAGCATCTATAAATCGAATATTTAAAATGTTTGTTGAAGGTTTTATTTCTTTATAATTTTGGTGTTTGTACACATCAGCCAATTCATTTTCAATGGTTGAAGAGATTTCTTCTTCAGCAAAAGCTGTTTTTAAATGCTCATTGATTTCATCAATAATTTCCTCTTTAATCAAGGCTTCCATTTTATTGGATAGTATGTTTTCCGCTTTCAAAAATACCTGATAATTTATAACTGGATCCTTTTCTGCCCAAGTATTGATCAATTCCTGCGGAATATACTTCATACCACTCGCCTCTTCGTGCCCGCGCATCCTGAATGTTTTAAATTCAAGTAAAACCGGACGAGGATTGATACGTAAACTTTTTGCAAGTTCACTTACTTTTGAATAAACTTCCAAAATATTGTTACCGTCTATAATATAACTTTCCATTCCGTAGCCAATTCCTTTATCCGCAATATTTTCGCATTTAAATTGCTGACTTACAGGTGTTGAAAGTCCGTATCCATTATTTTCAATACAAAAAAGCACCGGCAAATTCCATACGGAAGCAACGTTTAAAGCTTCGTGAAAATCACCTTCGCTGGTTCCCCCTTCACCGGAAAAAACTGCGGTCACTTTGGGCTCATTTTTAAGTAAATCGCCCAATGCAATCCCATTTGCAATACCGAATTGCGGACCTAAATGCGAAATCATTCCCACTATTTTATATTCCTGTGTTCCAAAATGAAAAGAGCGTTCCCTTCCTTTGGAAAATCCGCTTTTTTTGCCCTGCCATTGGGAAAACAATCTGTATAATGGAATATTTCTTGAAGTAAACACCCCTAAATTTCTGTGCATCGGTAAAATATACTCATCAAAATTCAAAGCGTTGGTGATGCCAACAGAAATAGCTTCTTGTCCGATACCCGAAAACCATTTGGAAATTTTTCCCTGCCG
>DMBU01000050.1 GCA_003446015.1 Bacteroidales bacterium
CCATCAGGAAATACTGCAAAAACAATATTTCCGCTTTTATCTTTAACTGCAAACAAAGTATCGTTGTCTGTAAACGAAGCATCGGCTCGTACCTCCAGCTTACTGTTGGGAGTAAATGTACCTATCCCGACCCGGGCAGTGCTATCACTTAATAAAACATAATTTGAATTTACACTCCACACCTGTCCTTTCGACAAATTAACCCACTGAGCATCACTAAAATAGTAAAAAACTGATTCTTCAGAATCGAACACCAATAAGCCCTCAACGGCAGTTGAACTAAGTGTAATACGATCTGCTGTAGTTAATCTTGGTATTAATAGACCTTTCGTTGATGAACTTACATCTAACATTGCTGATTCTTCGGGAAGATATCCATCATCATCAGTAATTGCAATATTCTGTGCGTTAAGATTTGTTGTAATAAAGAATAAACTTAACACAATAAAATAAAGAGTCGATTTTTTACGAATACAGAATCTTCTCATAATCTTATACTTTTAACACATTTATACATCAATAAATATGTAAGTTCTAATTTTTAAAGATTAAAATCAAATCGTTTATCAACGAAAAATGGCAACTCATAAAAAATGGTCGTGAATAATAAAATTCACGACCATTAATACATCAATACTTATTTTTTATTCTTCTAACAAATGATTCAAAGCCTTTTGTAATTTTCAATTCTGATTTCTTTCTATTTATATCCTAATAAGTAATCAACTGAAATTTTGTTCCATCATAAATTATTAAATGGATTCCCCCAGTTTTCAATTCGCCAGAACTAAGATCCGATCCATCAGTTGAAACTATTGATTTTGGATCTAAACCATTTACACTAATTGTACTAGCTCCAGTATTTGTATTTTCAAATTTTATGTATAAAGCCATGCCCTCAATGTATCTAATAATACTGCTGATACTTGCTGCATAAGTATCTGTACCAATTGCTGATCCATAATTTAAAGATCCATTGATTACTAATTCATCGGTTTTAAAATCACCATATATTAATGGACTTGATGAACTGTTTTCTATATAAAGTTTTTGAGAACCTGAAGAACTAAATCCTGCATTATAACCAATAAACACACTACTATCACCTAATGCATTCATTCCGGCAGCTACTCCAACATATACGTTATTATTTCCATAGCTCCATCCTCCTGCATTATAACCTACAGCAACATTCTCACTGCCTGTATCATTTCGATTTGCTGCAATACTTCCTAAATATGTATTTTGAGAACCGGTTGTATTACCTAATCCTGTTCCATGACCCAGAAATGTATTTTTTGTTCCTGATGTGGTTTGTTGTCCCGAATATGAACCAATAAATGTGTTTTCTTCTGAATTTTCGACTCCATTACCAGCACGTTTTCCAATGAAAATATTTTCACTTCCACTTACATTTGAATAACCTGCCAATTCACCAATAAATATATTGTCACTACCATCCACATTTGCACGACCCACCTTATTTCCAATAAATGTATTCATTATACCAACAGTATTGCTATATCCCGATTCGAATCCGACGAAAACATTATCGTCGCCATCCTGATTTGAATAACCGCTCCTGCTTCCAAGAAAAACATTATAAAGTCCTTCAGAATTTGTGTAACCTGAAGAACTTCCTATAAATACATTATCATATCCCAATGAATTATTAAAACCGGATTTAGAACCGATATAAACATTAGACATACCATGGGTATTTGCTTGTGCGGTTTTATATCCAATAAAAACGTTTTGTGATCCTGTTAAATTTTCCATACCGGTTTGGTAACCTAAGAAAACATTGTAATTACCAAAATCAGGACTATTTAAGGTTTTTTGACCACTCTCGTGCCCAATAAAATAATTTTGTGGAGTAAGGTCCAAAAAATTATCGACAGTGCCTTTTGATGGTGAACGACCGCTTATGGCAAAGCCTCCCACTTTCCCTTTTGTGGCAGACTGATTTACATATACCCGGGTACTATCGGCGGTAACAATCAAATAATCTTCTTCGACTGCTTTTGAAGGAGAACGACCACTTACAGCAAAACCACCAACTTTCCCTTTAACAGCATTATTTACATAAACTGCTGCACCATCGGGATAAACAGCGAATACGATATTACCATCACGGTCTTTAACCGCAAATAAGGTGTCTGTTTCGGTAAAATATAAAACTTCGTTGGCAAGATTTCTTGCCGTATCTGCATTTGTCGCAGTAACAGCTTCATTGGCTTTATTTGCCATATTTGCATAAAAAGAATATGGTACCGATAAAAGTTGAACTGCACCCAGGTTGGTAAAATCAGACCCTCCCTGCTCGTCGAGTTCCATTTGAATAAAAAATTTATCATGTCCCCAATTAATTAAATCAAAATCTGAAGACTGGGCTGTACCTGTGCCAATTATTAAATTACAGATACCATATGTATTTGAAGTTATATCGTGTCTTTCACTATACACCTCAGCTCCACTGGCATCGCCCTTTAAAATTGAGATTCTGAAACTTACATTTTGATCTGTAATTAAATTCCCTGCATTATCTCTAATCACAGCCTGGTAATTAAAATAACCGGGTGATTGAGCTATCATTGCAAAGGAACTAAGGATTAAAATTCCGGAAAGAATAAATTTTTTCATATAAAATGGGTTTAGGATTTAGGCAATTAATTTAAACATAAAATTTATAAATAAAAAAACTGTTTACCATAAAATTATAGTAAACAGCTTTTGATGAATGGCTTATTATTTAAATCCTTTACAATAACTCCATTTTTTTTTGTACTCCTCCGACATCGAGTATTAAATAATATCTGTTGCTATCATCTGTATCTACCCAATAAGCTTGAGAGTCGTTTGGGATATCCGGCTCATCCGTTTGTGAATAGATTTTAGGTTTTGAAGGTTGTGAAGACTGTCTTTCCCTAATATAGGTT
>DMBU01000198.1 GCA_003446015.1 Bacteroidales bacterium
ACATACGGCGGATTCCCAATCACCACATCAAACCCGCCCTTGTATTCGGTACGAAATGCGTGTTGGTGCGAACATTTCATTTTTTCGATCCGACGGGTTAACCCGTCGCTTTGCGTTGGCAGCAGGTGTTTTTCCCTGTTGTTACGTATATATTCTATGGTATTTGCAAGTTGATTGTTGTCGGTAATTTCATTTTTGTGGAAGCTTTTGGCCCAGAATTTTTCTTTGGTACCATCGGAATACATTGCATGTTGTTCTGAAATCGACGGGTTTACCCGTCGGTTATACTCAAATGCTGATCTGCCTTTCCATTTGCCAACCAGCTCTGAAAGTTCTTCTTGTTCGCATACGATAATTGCATGTACATGGTCGTTGCAAATGTTACACGCTAATATGTTTAGCTGGTATTCTGCAGCTGCCCTGGCAAGTTCTTCGGCAATTATTTCCTGCTGTTCATCCGATAATTCGGGGTAGGTGGGTGAAATATATCCGGGCTCCATCTGACGGGTATATCCATCGCTTAATGCATATCGCGAATTATGCAATACCATGGTAACATGCCATGATCTTTTTTCTTTTTCTTTAAATACTTCAGGAAACTGTTTTTGCCAGTTAAATGCTTTTTCTCCTGCAATTTCATGATCATCAATTAAAGAATTGCCGCATTTGATATGATTACTTATTGTTGTAAGTTTTCTTCCTTTTTGAGCAGTGCGTAACCAAAGCGATAGTTTTGCAATTTCAACCGATTCTTCGTTTAAATCAACTCCATAAATATTCTTCTCAAGAATTTTTGCTTCAATATCTGAAAATACAATTGAGCCTCCTAATAATTGAGCTTTCAATTCATCAATTTTCTTGTGTTCTCCAATTAGAAACTCTAATGCCTGATTTAAAAAAGCTCCCGATCCGCAAGCCGGATCAAGTATAGTAATATTCAATAACCACTCCCTGTATTCTGTTAATTTATTATCTAAATCTTTTACAATTTCTTTCTTACGGTTTTTTCTGCCTTTGGCATATTCTTCATCTACAATTTCTAATTCAGCTCTCTTTTCTTCACAAAGTTTTCCGACCGTATTTTCAACAATGTATTTGGTGATGTATTTTGGAGTGTAAAAAATTCCGTCTTTTTTGCGCTTCGATTGTGTTTTATCGGCGGGGTTAACCCCGCCAGTCATCGATGCCTGAATATTTTCAATTTCACCCAGCGAATGTTCGAAAATGTGACCTAAAATATTTACATCAACTTCGGTTTCGAAATCATACGTACTCAGTTGCAGCGTATGTTTGTGCAGCAATTCATCGCTGATTTTGATATTGTCCAAAATGTCGTCAGGAGCAAATAGTCCACCGTTATATGAAAAAATATCGTCGTTAGGCACTTGTCCTTTTCTTCCTGTATTCAAGTAACCAAAATACTGTTTAAAAATGTCATACAATGGTTTATAAGCATCTTCGCGCTGGAGTATATTCCATCGCTCTAAAATTCTTGATACTGAATTCGGGGGTAAAAGATTCCTGTCTTCGGCAAAGAGAATAAATAAGAATCTATCCAAAAGTTTTTGAGTTTTCTTGAAAAGCACCAGCTTATCAAACTCAGGATTATTTTTTAGGATATCATCAAAGATCTCAGTTCTGAATCTGGAATAATCGTTATAAAGTTTTTTGGTTACATTTTCTTCCTGTAAGACGGATGATTCTTTTATTTTAAGTGGAATATCATTTAAAATGTTGTCTTTCGAAAAACACAACCAAAGCAATGAAAAGTCTTCTTTGTTCAGATTGAACAAATCGAATTCCAGATGGTCGATTGCATTCTGAATATAGAGTCGGATTTTCTCGAAGTTGGAAGTAATTATATACTGACACTTTGGATTATGGTTTTTGTATCCGAATGCTTGTGTTTCGACGGTATCAAGGTCGGTTGTTTGGGTCGATTTTAACTCAAATACTGCAACAACTTCATTATCCCGAAGAATTGCACCGTCCGCTTTTTTACTATCGTCTGCGTTTTTCTTTTCTAAAACAATATTATAGTTTGGTTCGGGGTTTAAAATATATTCAAGAATGTTTACAAAAAGATTTCTTATAAATTCGGATTGAAATTCTTCTTCTTTCAGGTTTCGAATATTTTCCTGTATTTCGGGATTTCCAAAATAGGCTTGAAAGTCCTTGTATTTTTTACCAATTAGTTCCGGACTTAAATCGTTCAGGTATTTTTTAATTACAGAAGTTTGAAATAAACTCATTGTCTTAATTCATTTAGGATTCCTAAATTAGTAATTTTTGGGGAAAGAAATATTAATTTTTTACGATTGTCCACTTTTATTCATAATTGTTGATAATGATTTTCTTCATTTGCCCCGTCCCTAAAGGGTGTGAAGAAAATCAATTTGGTCCCCTACCTGACGGTCATAGCCGTCAAGTTAAGGAAATAATTAAATGCTAAATATTGAGCGAAGGCCCGACAACGTCTATCTTCATGAGCGATAGCGAATAAAACGGCGAGCCATAGGGCAAGGGTGAATGTGATAAGTTTTGGAATTCTAGCAAAGGAGTTTACTTACTTTGCTTAGAATTGTTAACTTATCACAGAGAGCGGAGAAGCATCGTTTTGTCTTGATCTTTTTTGAAACTTTTTTGGATCAAGCCAAAAAAGTGGAATCATAATGCAAATAAGCTTATTGATGCTTCTTTAGCACACTAAAAGCAGTTATTATAAACATTAAATAATTGATATTAAAATATACATTTTCTTATCCTGACGGGAATGGCCTAGCGGCTGGCAGGCTTCTGAAGTTTGGGGCAAACAAATAGATTTTCAATTTATTTGCATAATATTTATGACACAAAACGGACATTCAAATAATTTTTTAATATCATTAATTTTTATTCTTTACAATCCATTCATTTTTATTATATTTAAAGTTCATTTTATCTAAATGAATATGAAACTAAAGTTTGAATACAAAATTACACTTGCTTATTTAGTTTTGGGTAGTTTATGGATATTATTCTCTGATAAAGTTTTATATCATTTCATTCCGGATGGTATTAAATTAACTGCTTTACAAACCTACAAAGGTTGGTTTTATGTTATCACAACGGCAGTACTTTTCTTTTACTTTATAAAACATCATTTAAATAAAAACAGAACTGCAAGTTTTGAGTTAAAGAATAAAACAGAAGAATATTATACCTTATACGAAGAATATAAATCGCAAGCAGAAAATCTAAACATTGCAAAAGAAAAAGTTGAAGAAAGTTTACAACAGTTTAAACTTCTTATAGAAAATGCACCAATCCCGATTTTTATTCAAACAGATGAGTGTTTTGCCTACGTTAATAAAGCATTGTGCAGCTTGTATGGAGCAGAAAATGAGAATGAACTAATTCATACTGTAGTTTTAGATCGTATTCATCCGGATTACAAAGACTTTGTACGAGAAAGGATTTCCACTCTTAATAAACAACAGCTTATTGCCCCAAAAATAGAATACAGGCATTTAAAACTAGATGATACAGAAATAGATGTTGAAGTTATGGCTGTACCTTTTAAGTACCATGATAAAAATGGAGCACTTGTATTTATCAGAGACATAACTTCGATAAAACAATATATAAAAGAGATTGAAGAAAAAAATTATTTTATACAAAAAGTTTTGGATAACCTGCCTATTGGTATTGCTCTTCATAAATTTAATGAGGGAACTGCAACGTATTTAAATAAAAAGTTTGAAGAGATATATGGCTGGCCGGCAAAAGAATTAAGGGATATCAAAACTTTCTTCGAAAAAGTATACCCTGATGAAGATTATAGGAGTAAAATAACAAGTATTATAATGAAAGATATTGAATCAGGCAAAGCAGAAAACATGCATTGGGAAAATATTGAAATAACACAAAAAAGTGGTGATAAACGTATTATTAATGCCGTAAATATTCCGTTAACGGAACAAAATACGATGGTCTCAACGGTTATGGACATAACAACCCAAAATCTATTTGAAAAAGAACTGATAGTAGCTAAAGAAAAATCGGAAGAAAGCAATCGGTTAAAAACGGCATTTTTAAACAACATCTCTCACGAATTCAGAACACCATTAAATGGGATGCTTGGTTTTCTGGATTTAGCATTAAATGAAAACCTGGATCACGAGAAAAAAAGGGAGTATTATCAAATTATAAAAGAAAGTAGTACACAATTTCTAAATATATTAACCGATGTTGTTGAAATATCTGAAATTCAAAGTAAAATTGATAATACTAAAATTACAACCTGTAATCTTAACGAAATAATTAGTAATGTGATCAATGAAAAGAGGACGCAGTTAAACAAAAAAAACATAGAATTAAGATTGGAATTAGATTGTAAAGAAGAAGAATTACTAATTCAAACAGACTATCATAAATTAGAACGATCATTAATGCATGTTTTAGATAATGCAATCAAATTTACACATGAGGGAAATATCCGGTTCAATTGTAAACGCGATAAGCATGAGGTAGAAATTAGTGTAACGGATAACGGAATTGGAATCTCAGCAGAAGAACAAACCAGGATTTTTGAACCTTTTAGACAAATTGAATTTGGAGAAACCAGAAACTATGGAGGTAATGGAATTGGATTATCATTGGTTAAATTTAATATTGAAAGACTGGGAGGAAAAGTCAGCTTGGAATCAGAATCAGGCAAAGGTACTAAAGTAGTTTTAAGGATACCGGCTAACAACTTGTCTCCCGACAGTTTCCCTAAAAAAGAAAAAGCTATGAGCAATATTAATTGGAAGAATAAGACTATTCTTATTGTAGAAGATGATTGGGTTAATTACCAATTCCTGAATGAAGTTGTTTCAGATTTAGGTGCCAAAACTTTATATGCAAAAAATGGATTGGAAGCCATTGATTTGTGTAAAGGATCAGAAAATATTGATCTGGTATTGATGGATATTAAGATGCCTGAAATGAATGGGTATGAAGCAACTAAACGGATTAAGGAAATAAGACCGGACCTTATTGTTATTGCTCAGTCAGCCTATGCCCTGCAAAATGAAATTAATCAGTACAAAGATGTTTTTAAGAGCTATATTACAAAACCTATTAATTCAGAAACTTTAATAGAGCAGCTTAAATTGCATTTAGCCGATTAGTTTTAATTTTCTATCAAGTTAAAAATTCACTTTTTAGTAAATAACAATGGCAGTTGCCTGCTTGCAAAGTGGCTTAACAAGCCTTAAATTCTTTTACAACAAATGAATCATTTATTTTTAATAGTCCAAACATACAAATATACACCAAGCTAATTATCAATCGTTTCAACTTTACTAATGATCTGTCTTTTAAAAGGGAAAAGAAGAAATAGAATAATTTATATTTCATTACACACTAGAAAATGCTTCGTATATTTAATATATAGAGCTTATTTACCGATAGCTACTTGTTGTTTCTTTTCCCTTTTGCATGAGCATTTTAAATGACACTCCACTAAAGTTAATCTGCTTTCACGTGATAAATTCTCATAAACTTTAAATCTATCTTTCATTGTTAGCTCCCTGATAAGTTTATATGGACAGTTCTCTAATTCATCTTTAAACGGACAGTCAAATATTAATCCTGTGTATTTATATGCTAACATTGTTTCAATCATAAATATAAACATTGTAATTTTTTTAGAATAAATTTTATTTTATAAATTCATCTAAAATAACTTTGTCTTTCTCAGAAAGCTTACCATTTCGTGACTTCAGGTTAGGTAGGGATATGTTACTGTTATGGTTAAAATGCTTTGCCATATTTTTAAACATAGTACCAGTTCTGATTTTAAAAGTTGCAAATAAAGCTACTTTAGTATTTTCTGGGACTGATATCTTTTTAGCATAATCGCCCCAGATTTTATCAGGTTTCTGGAAAATAAGCATTAATCCCTTTGTCCAACATCCCAATAATAAATAATCGGCATTTTGAATCAGATCCTGTTGATATTCTTCAACAGAGAGACATAATGTATCTATCTGTTTCGCTTTAAAATATGCGCCTAACTCTTGTGCATAATTCTTAGTTGTTCCGGTTTTACTTTGGTAAAAAATGATTGCTCTTTTCATGTTTTATGATTTGGTTTTATTCTCGTTTAATTTGCTTTACTTAATATTATATTGATTATTTATTTGCTTAATTATCTCCCTTTTCCAAACAATCATAAATTTTTTCTTTTTTTAATTTTTCGGCATATTGTGTTATGCTAAGCGAGGGAGTTCCTAAGATATCATATGTACCGTAATCTTTTGCTAAAAAACTTTCGCTTGAAACAGTAAAATAGTCGCTCATATGTTTTACATATTTCATTTCTTTACTGAACAGAGCCAAAAGCTTAATAATAAAGGCTGGCAAAAGTTTGATTTTGGTAGGTTCCGAATATGCATCCCAAAAAGCTTTAGCTGCTGCAGTATGTTGATATCCTTTATTGCCCTGTATTGGAAACTCTTTAAAGAATGCTTCAGGATTTCCAATTGCATTTATTAAATGCATGGTGTAATCATAACAATTAACAAAATATATAGGATCAGTAGTATTACCAATAACTGAATATACCTTATTTCTGCGGTAGATTATAAAACTATCGGCAAACCAACTGCAATGCAATATAGTGTAAGGTATTCCGGAATTCTTGAGAAGTTTATGACCTTGCTTACGGATTATATTGGGTATAAACTCAAAACGGTTTTGCTTTTGAACGTTATCAAATGCCCCTAAGCCCGATATGGCAATGATTTGCTTAATGTATTCCTTATTAACTGCATGAAGAATATTTTCAACACCTTCGCGCTCTGTGGAGTACGGAATATTGATATCTGTTGTTTGTGTTGAAAGGTTAAGATAAAGATACTCGGTATCTGAAAGGGCCTTTTTTAGTTCAGATACATTCTTTAAATCAGCTTCAATAAATTGCAGCGATGTATTGGGTTCAAACAAACGTTTTGCCTTAGCAATGTTTCGGGCAATAAGTTTAATTTCAAAACCGGATTGTAAAAGGAATTTTACAACGGGTACGCCCAGATTTCCTGTACCTCCGATAATACTGATTTTCTTTTTCTCATTCATAGCTCTTGTCTTAATTAATATTTTCAGACAAAAGTATGACAGGTTCCCAATACAATCTTTTGACAAAAGTCAAAATCGACTATTTCTTTTTTCTGATACGGCTCAATGTTGCATTATCAACTCCAATATAGGATGCAATATAACCAAGATTTACCCGCTGCAATAACTGCGGATATTCATCACAGAATTTTTGGTATCGCTCTGTGGCCGAGAGTGTTTGAAAACTTTCGTTACGTTTAAGCATTTCATGTATTTTTATATCACCTAAATCCTTGCAAATCTGGTTCCATGCAGGTACCAACTTATAAAGATCCATTTGTCGCTGGTAGCTTACAACACTAAGCTCTGTGTCTTCGATTGCTTCAATAAACTCTTTTGATGGTACCCTGTTATTGAAACTGTCCATGGCAATAATCAGGCTGCCCTCAGGGAAAAAATTGGTAGTAATTTCATTTGCCTGATCATCATAAAAATAAGATCGCAGCAAACCTTTTGTTACATAGCCGATATAATTGCAAATTTCACCTTCTTTGAGAAAGAAGTTATTAGCCTTAATGGTTTGAGATACATAACTGTCCATAGTATGTTTTATGTCCTCTTCTGTTAAACCATATTTATCAATACTCCAATTAGTTATGTTCATAGTTAATCCGCTTTTATGTTTCTTTGAATGCCTGTAGCTGATTGTAATAGCAAAAATAACTAAAATGTTTTATTCTTTTTCCTGTTCTCATAATGCAGCTAAGAGATTCAAAATGCATGGCAAACATATTTATTCACTTCGTTCATTAGAAAAGTTGTTTTCCTTTTGCACTTGCCAAACCAATCCTGATAAATTCAAGTCACTTAACTAAAATCCGAAGGAGTAAGTAGTCATCTTTAAATAGTTAAGAATCACATAAACATAAAGGAACCAGAAATTATATTAGGGTAAATAGCCTGTAAATCATCTATTGATTAATTAACTAACCCTTATAATTATGAGAAAAAATGATTTCAACATAAAAATTGCTATTCTGGCATTTCTTTTATGTACCATATTACAGAATGCTGCATACTCGCAATATCAAAAAGTTTCAAACAATAATCTTGATATTTATTTTCGGATTATTGGCAAAGGTGCTCCAATATTAATTGTAGGGGGTGGACCTGGCGACGTTTCAGACCGTTATTTAAGTTTATGTGAATTGCTTTCACTTAATTATCAATGTATACTTGTGGATCAAAGAGGAACGGGGAAATCTGCTCCTGAAGTATTCGATTCATCTTCTATTTCAATTACGCTAACTCTCAAAGATTTTGAAGCTATTCGAAATGAACTAGGTATAAAACAATGGACCGTTCTGGGGTTCTCTTATGGAGGATATTTGTCCTCTTTATATGCGCATTTTTATCCTAATTCAGTTTCTTCACTAGTACTTTTAAATTCAATGGGCTTAAATACAAATGTTTATTATTATTTTTTAGATAATATAAATTCAAAACTTCAAGCATCCGATCTTGAGATTGTTGAATTCTGGAGCGATTCGGCTCGATATGCACAAGATCCACACCATGCCATAGTTGAAACTATTAGAGCACGAATGCCTGGTTATTTTTACTCTCGTGAAAAATCACTATTGGTAAGTCAATCTATAAAAGATTCTGATTTTGATTTTAAAGTTGGTCGATGGATTTGGAAAGAGGCTGTAGATAAGAACTTCGATTTAGCAGAAATGGATTTAAATTTTAAAAATCCTGTTATTATTTTGCAAGGTCGACAGGATCCATTAGGAGAATCGGTTGCTTTGTCTTTATCTGATTATTATCAACATAGTAAACTCGTTTTTATAGAAAAATGTGGACATTATTCCTGGATTGAGCAACCCGAAGATGTACTTGTATCAATAACAAATTTTATTAATCAACCTTAAAACAGATGAGAAAAGTAATTACTATTGCCATTATATTATTTTGGGGGTATTCATGTCAGCAAGAAGAAAATTATGAAGTAGTATATAAGATAGCTGAAAAAGATTTAATTCCTGAAGGAATAGCGTATTCTAAAGTCACCAATTCTTTTTACCTAAGCAGCATTTACAAAAAAAAGATTGTTAAAATAGATGCAGGCACGGGCAAATTTAAGGATTTTACAGAGCCTGATCAACTGGGTTTACAAATACTTGGAATGATGGTTGACGATACCAGAAAGCATTTATGGGCTTGTGGAAATATTTCGGTTAATGAAAAACGAATTTCAGCAATCTTTAAACTTGATTTGTCAACCGGCGAGCTAATCAAAAAGTATGAATTAATTGATTCTGTTTATAATATGTTTAATGATTTAGTTATTGATAAAGAAGGAAACATCTTTTTTACAAACTCATCTTTTCAAACAATTTATAAAATTGATCATCAGAACGATTCAATCACACTTTTTTACGATGATGAGGAAATCAAATATCCTAATGGAATTAGTATTTCACCCGACAATAACTATTTATATATAGCATCGAGTAGCAATGGGATAAAAGTATTAGATATAGATTCAAAAAAGATAGTGAACCGAGTAAATTTAAATTTTAATTCAAAAGGAATTGATGGATTAAAATATTATAAAAACAGTATTATAGGAGTGCAAAATTATGTCGCTGTCTCAAGTGACAGGAACATTAGCAGATACTTTTTAAATGAAGAAGGAACCGAAATAATTTCAACAGAAATTATCGATAAAGACAATCCTTATTTTGATATCCCGACAACATGTGTAATCGTGAATAAAAGTTTGTATTGTGTAGCAAACAGTCAGTTATTAAACATCAGCGATAATTATGAAATTAAAGATGAGAATGCTTTGCAGGATGTTATTATTCTGAAATATAACTTATAAATCAGGTACACAACTTTAAGATAGGAGCGTAGCATAATTGTTGCGCTTTTTTATTTGAGCTAATTGAAGAAAATAATATTTTAATTATTAATATTGAGTTTCAAATCTTACAGTAAAAAGTTATGAGACGAAACGATCGTGAAATTGAAAACCAGGCTGAAATTGATGAAGTGATTACTAAAGCGGATGTGTGCCGAATAGCTTTAATTGATGGAGATTTACCCTATATTGTCGCACTTAACTTTGGTTATAAAAAAGGAAATCCTTCTTCGTTGTATTTCCATTGTGCAAACGAAGGACGAAAAATTGAGATCATTAAAAAAAACAATGTAGTATGTTTTCAAATGGATGTGGATCATGAATTGGTTACAGCCAGGAAAGCATGTGGATTTGGTATGAACTTTAAAAGTATTGTGGGTTATGGTAAAATTCATAAAGTTGAAAGTAAAGAAGAAAAAATTGAAGGTCTGAATTATATCATGAAACAATATACCGGAAAAGATCAATTCGATTACGAAGATAAAATGTTAGCCATTACTACGATTTTAAGATTGGAAATTGAAGAAATATCGGCTAAGAAGAAAGAATAATTTGTTTTATGAAAATAGCTGTTTTATCAGATATTCATGGGAATTCCTGGGCATTAAAAGAAGTTTTGTCCGATATTAAACAAAGAGGAATTAAGGCTATATATGATTTAGGTGATAGTTTATACGGACCTCTCGATCCTGCCAACACTTTCGAGCTTATTAAAGAATCGAATATAATAAGCATAAGAGGTAATCAAGATAGGAAGATAATTGAAAACAATACGTTTTCTGAAACGATCCCTACCTTAAATTATGTGTTAAAAGTCCTTAGTATTGAGGCAATAAACTGGTTAAGTGAACTCCCTTTTTCCAGAATAATTGAGAATGCTATTTTTGCATGTCATGGAACTCCACAAAGCAATACTGAGTATCTTATTGAGCAATTGAATCCGGGTTATATTGATGTAAGAGATTTTGTGAGTTTAAATAACTCACTTTCAGATATAAAAGAGAAGATAGTGCTTTGCGGACATAGTCATACTCCGCATATTATTGAAACAGGAACAAAAACAATAATAAATCCCGGAAGTGTTGGTTTACCTGCTTACGACGATGATTTGCCCATAGCACATAAAATGCAGAACTTTAGTCCACATACCAGGTATTGCATTTTAGACTTAGATAAAAAATATAAAATTGAACAAGTTATTTTACCTTATGATTTTGAAAAAGCCGCAACAATGGCCGAACGAAATAATCGTCCCGATTGGGCAAAATGGATAAGAACCGGAACCATTTAAAAAATAAAGATTGATAACATATATTGCAATTTTAAGAGGAATTAATGTTAGCGGACAGAAAAAGATTCTGATGGAAGATTTGCGCTATTTAATGGAAGGGCAAGGTTTCCAAAATGTTAGAACCTACATACAAAGTGGAAATATTATTTTCGAAAGCACAGAAACACTATCGGAAAAAATCAGGAGTAAAATTGAAAATACCATTTTTAATAAATATGGATTTCATGTGCCTGTAATTATCAGGACAAAAGACGAAATGGAAAATGTAATTTCAAACAATCCATTCTTAAATCGGGAAAATATTAATGAAGATAAACTTCATGTGACGTTTTTTAATGAGCCTCCAGATAAAGAAAGGATAAAAGAAATTGAAAAGGTCAATTATTCACCTGATGAATTTTTCTTTTCAGATAAAGAAGTTTATCTGCATTGTCCTGAAGGATATGGAAGAACAAAATTATCAAATAATTTTATTGAGAAAAAGCTGAAGAAAACAGCAACTACACGAAATTGGAAAACTGTTAAAAAGTTAATAGAAATTGCAGAAAATTAAATCCGGGTGAAATGAAAAAAGTAAATATTAAAGAAAAACTGGATCAAATAAATGATTATTGGAAACCAAGAATAGCAGCTGAGCTTAATGGTCAACAAGTTAGATTGGTTAAGGTGCTTGGAGAATTTACCTATCATAAGCATGATAGCGAAGACGAAATGTTTTTTGTAATCAAAGGGAAACTAAAAATAGATTTGAAAGAAAAAATTGAAGAGCTAAACGAGGGTGAATTTTTTGTGGTACCCAAAGGTGTTGTTCATCGTCCAATTGCAGAAAAGGAAGTTCATTTAATGATGTTTACAGCTGCAGAAAACGTTAATACAGGCGATATTAAAAACAATATGACACTTGACACTAAAAGCTTAGAAAAGATTTAAAAATAGATATGATGAATATTCACGATTGTATACAATTCGCCAATGAAACCCCGATATGTTTTTTGGCTACAGCAGATAAAGATCAACCGAGAGTTCGTGCTTTGGGTTTTTGGTTTGCCGATGAAACCGGATTTTATTTTCAAACCAGTACTGTTAAGGAATTTACACACCAGTTAGAAAAAAATAAAAAAACTGAAGTTTGTTTTTACAAGCATTCAGGTATGATTGGAACTATGCTCAGGGTTGCCGGTGAAGTAGAGTTTATTAATGATGTTAAGTTAAAAGAACGGGTTATGGAAGACAGGCCATTCTTAAAAAGTTTTGGCTTAACAATTCAAAGCCCCGAACTTATTATTTTTAGAATTTCACATGGCGAAGCACATATCTGGACTATGGAAAATAATCTAAAACCCAAAGAAATAATTAAATTCTAAAAAGGAAACAATTTTCAAGCCGGAAAAAGTCTGCAACTAATCCGGCTTGATTTATTTTCTATTCTTTTTTATTTTTTCTTTTTTGGGTTCTTCTTCTATTTTATAATAACCATCTCGCGAAAGTAAGTGATCCAGGTTTGCAACTCCATATACAACTATTGCAGTAACAATTGAGGTATATTCCTGATATTCCGGAATGCTTTTATTGTATAAATCTCTCTCAGTATGCCAGATTTCGCGGTAATCAAAGTTATAACCTTTGGTATCTTCTGTTCCAAAAGTTATGGTTGGAACACCTTCTACTGCAAAAGGACCGCTATCTGTTCCCCATGCTTCTTTAGGTTTAGGTCTTGGTTCTCTTTTTTCCAAGGTAAATATTACCTCAGGATCAATATCATGAATAGGCTTGCATATTTTTTCAAAATCGTCCCACATGGCATCTGAAACACTTAAGCTATTTGCAATTGTTGGGCCACCATCCCTGTTAAACATATTTGATATTTTTTCCAGTTTATCTTTATTTTGATTTACCCAATGTGTTGAACCATACAATCCAAATTCTTCACCGGCCCATAAACAAACTAAAATGGTACGTTTGGGTTTGCCTCCTGCTTCCATGATTAACCGGGCTGCTTCCATGGCAGGACTAACTCCTGAACCATCGTCAACACCTCCTGTTGCAACATCATAAGCATCCAAATGGCCTCCCATAATTACATACTCATCAGGGAAATCAGTCCCTTCAATTACCCCAATTACATTATGATATTTAATAGGCCCCATTTTAAAATGGTTTCGAATATCAAATTCAAGCTCAAAATAGCGACGTTCTTTAGCCATTTGCTCAATAATTTTGTACTGATGTTCATCTAGCTTGATATCAGGAGTGGTGGGGAGAGTTTCAAAACTTAAACTATCAATGTTTTTTCGATCGTATAAAGCAGTTATTGGAACTTTCGATGATTGTATAATTCCCAAAATTCCTGCTTCAACCATTTCCTTGTAAAACAAGGTAGGTTCCTGACTATAAGGGATCAATTCCTTTTGTTCGCCCGTTTTTCGATTAGCCCAGTTTTCTCTCCTTATTTTTATATTTTCTTTTTCAATTTCTTCATTTTCCTTTATTATTTTGGCTCTTTCTTTATCTGCAGCTGTTGAAATATCAATGGACCAACCATTATTTTCACCGGTTACAAGTACCCATGCTCCATTAAGTTGAAGCTTCATTTTATCAAACTCTGCCTGTGTTTTGGGTTCCAAAACAACATGACCCCGTTGAACACCTTTTGTGCCTGAAGTATATGATGGTGTTGCAAAATGTAAGTTCATTTCGGTACCTCCAATCATTCGCCCAAACCAAGGACCACGATTAAAGCCAACAGGTAATTCTCCAACTTCATCCATGATAACTTCCATTCCCCATTCTTTAAACTTATACGCGGCCCAGTTAGCAGCATTCTCGTATGCATCTGACCCTATCGGACGACCACCAAATCTGTTACATAATATATCCAGATGTTTCATGGTTTGATTATCGGTTTTCCCAATTTCAATAATTTTTTGGATAACAGAATCTTCTTGAGAAAATATAGGATACAAAGACCAGAAGAAGATAACTGCAGTAGGAAAAATGAGCCTTTTCATATTCATTAAAAGTTTAATTAAATAAGTTATTGGTGATACGATTAATTAGAATCAAATCTTGTTGTATGGTTTAATGGCAATTTTTAAAAGTGAAAAATAGTAATAAAAAAACGAGAAACTCATTACAAAAGCTTCTCGTTTTAATAAATATGGTTAGTAGTTTTATTTTATAGCGTCTATTCCCTGCTTAAAATATTTACGGTCAAGTGCTGTTTGAAATTCGTTTAATGCCTTATTTTTTGCTTCTTCTAAACTGTTTCCAACTCCCTTAATATCTTCAGTTTGTTTTGCCCAAACGATATTGTTTGATTTGTCTTTTATATTGATCTTACCCGAAATGTAATAAGACACTAATCCTCCTGCGCTCTCTCCTCGTTTATAACTGTAAGATAATTCGAAGTTGTAATCAGCTGTGCTTGCTGATTTCAGTCCGTATCCGTACTGTTTTGCATTTTGATTAAATATGTTTTCTATTCTAGCACATTCATCATTAGAGCAACTATTCTCAGTAATCGTTAATGAAAGGGTAGGTGCTTCAATGTTTACCTGTACAATTGCAGGTTTCATATTTCTTTTTAAAATTAAGCCACGAATAAATAAATCATCAACAGCTTTTTGGGCTAAATCTTTCAAATTAATGTTTGCTGATATTTGCTCTTTACCATTTCTTGAGTACAGAACTTCAGGCTCTAACTGAACCATTCCATACACATCTGAATTCTGTCTGTCTTTTTTCAGATAACCACCGGTATATGCAAATTCAACGGGAATTCCTTGTACGGGTTTATTATTATACCTGACAATAAACTCCAGGTTGCTTTTAAAACTTTCTCCACGTTTTAAGGTAATAGCTGATTTTTCAGATTCAATAGTTAAAGCATTTAAAATTTCGCTTGTTGAAGAATACAGCACATTTCCTATATCAATCGTGTTTCCGTTTAATTGAGCAGGAGTTTCTTCGCTTAAATATCGCTTGAGGGCTTGTAAGCCTTGTAAATAAAATGCGACAGCTTCTTTAGGTTTATTTAATTTTTGCTCTTGTAATCCCGATTGATATTTTGCCAAAGCGGTGGCAACAGCTTCCTGCTTTTTCTTTTCTTTCATCTCCTGATAGGTGCTTTTTGAAATTTTATAATAAACCCAATAGGAGCTTTCATTTTCGTAAAAATCAACAGGATCAAATCCTTCAAGGTAATCATCTGTGCTTATCTGGATTTTTTGATCGTACGATTCAGAATAACCATATTCAGTTTCGATGCTTCTTAAAACTGATGTTGAGCTTACATTTGATGATACACCTTCAGCTAAATCTGTCAATGCTTCTTGTCGTGCTTTGGCAATATACTGCGCCGACGTTCCAATTTTCTTGACAGATGCAATTCCAACGTAATATCCCGGAATTATAGGTTTTTGTTTTACCCAGTCGGGCTGTGCTTCGAATTCTGCTGCTTGTTTTTTAGCTGCACACGAAGCTAAAAACAGGGCTAATATTACTAAATACCTTTTCATTAGTTTTCAGGATTATATTTATCAATTTTTTGAGCAATTTGGGTAACCGTTTTGTTCATAATCTCATTGAGTAATACATCAGATGATTTAATACTTTTATCAGCTTTTAACAAATTATGTAGTCTGTTAATATCCGATTTATTATCCTTCTTAATATCTTCTTTTGAATCACGATCTTTATATTTCCAATATCCCGGAATGAGTTTGTTTTTGTCACCACTGAAAGCAGCATAATGCATTCTGTCGGTATTAGATTCGCTAATCATATCAGAAACCATAACTGAATTGTCTGCTGTTGATACCAATTTAAAATCAATGGCAAAACTGGCACTATTAACCTGCTCGTATTCCATATAAGTGGTTTTATAGTATTTAACAATTTCAATTTCTTTGCCTTCTTTATCTTTTGTTTTTGTTACTTCTTTTAAATATCCCTTGTTTTCTGTTTTATTTAATTTCCCTGTTGAGGCATTAACTTTTGTAATGGTTCCGGTTAAAACACTTTGAATTCCTGCAAGATTTGCAGCTTTCATATTGATCTGTCCATTATCGTAGATAGTTGAACTTAATGAAGAAGGATCAATAATTTTTAAAAACGGATTATTTAGATCACTTAATTTCCCTTTTAAATCTGCGGTAATTTCACTTGCTGTTCTTCCATAACTATAATTACGATACGATAGGTTTGTAACTAAAACAGAAATTGTTCCCTTTTCCTGAGCTTCGTCTTTAAGTGCAACAGATTGCTTGTAAGTTCCTGCACCTGTTATAATGGTTTGGTATGTATAGTAAGCTTTTCTGTATAATCCGGTTTCTAAATACTGGTTTGCATCGCGATACATAGGCTCATATTTAGCTGTAATGAAGAGATCCTGCACATCTTTATAATTTGCATCAATCGTTCTTATTTCTTCAAAAACAGTTAAGGCAGCTGTAAAATCTTCACGATTTAATTTATCTAAGCCATCGGCATATTTCTTATTCAGGTAATCGCCTTTTGCTTCTTCGTAATACTCTTTGTAATATTCCGGAAATTCCAGATCAACCTTTACTGTTTTTATTTTACTAAAATATCTTTCGGCATCTAAATAATTATAAACTGCCTTTTTATAATCAGCTTGTTTATAGGCAACACTGAAATCAGTTAGTTTTTTATCAAGCGTTTGTTGACCGGTTTTACGTAAACCCAGTTTCGCGTCCACATTAGAATCTTTCTTTTTTACAGCTTCATAATAGTATGCTGCTGCATCTTCGTACAGTCCAGCTTCTTCGAATTTGGCTGCTTTTTTTGTATATCGCTTTGACGCGCATCCGGCAATAAGTAAAATAATGCTTAAAAAGACCAGTATTTTTTTCATAAGTTTCGTGATTTATTATTGGATTTGAAAAATAAGAATATAATTGGAATTATAAAAACTCAATATCATTTATTAATTTTAAACTTTAATTTTTTCAGACTTTTAAAAAATAAAATAATGATAAATTATAAACGAATTGGAATCGTTGGCGGAGTGAGTCCCCAATCATCGGCCCTTTTTTATAAAACAATAATTGAAAAACATTATCAAAAAAATAAGGATTATTATTATCCTGAGATTATAATGTTTAGTGTTGATTTTGGAAAAATAAAAGTTCTACAGAAGGAAAATGATCCAACAAACTATATTCGAGAATTTGTAAAGGCAATTGACTCATTGGAAAAAGCAGGTGCAGATTTTGCTGTTATTGCTTCGAATACTCCACATAGAGTTTTTTCACAAATTGAAAAACAGGTTACAATCCCAATGTTAAGTATTGTTGATATTACTGCAGATTACGCATCTAATAAGGGATTTAAAAAACTCCTTTTACTGGGCACCAACTATACGATGCGTGAAGACTTTTATAAACAAGGTTTGAAAAAGAAAGGGTTAGAGACAATTGTTCCTACAAGTGAAGAACAGGAGATAGTAAACAATATCATTTTTAATGAGCTTGTAATTGGAGAAATTAGAGAAGAAAGTAGACAAAATCTAGTAAAAATCGTTAACCATTATACTGCAGATGCAGTAATTTTAGGTTGTACGGAGTTACCCCTAATTATTAGAAAAGAAGACATTTCTATTGCATTAATTGATACCACAGACGTTTTTGCAGAGCAAACATTAAATTTTGCTAATAAATCTTAAAAAGGAAACTCCAAATTCCAAGCTAAAAAAACATCTTAATAATTTGGAAATTGGAGTTTAATTATTCATGTTGCTTATGAATGACCTCTTTATTACATATTATCGTTAAAAGTTCTTTTAGTATATGTTAATTAATCTGGTGATACTTGACCATATCCAATTGATATTCTGCAGTCAGGTCTTTTGAATTATAGTGTCCGTATGGAGTCGAATTAAAAACTTTTTCTCCATTTTATCCCGGGATTCTTGTTGTATATTTACCATATACTAAGCATCCATATCCAATTATTTCATCTACGGTCGACCATATGGTATAAATATAGTCACCTTCATATTTCTGTGTGTTATTAATGTCAACAAGAATGTCGGAAACACCATAAGGACCTGTTCCCCAGAATAGATACCCAGGATATAAACCTGTCTCATCATTACAGGTTTCAGTTGCTCCACCAACTATATAACATGAAACTAAACCGCGATTGGCCCCGGCAATTCCAATAAAAGTATCAACTATATCGGTTAAAGGAGCTCCTAAATTTTTATAAGTCCCGGAATTATAGTCATAACAAGAACCTCCTTTTACTGCTTTCCTTGCAAGGGTAACACCCATCGAATGACCAATGATATCAATGTTATTTGCTCCCGTATATTCCTTTACTGCAATAATAAATGCCCTGATTTGAGAAATATATTCAAAGGAATGGCTTTGTTTAGCTGAGAGAAGTACATTTGCCGGACCCCAGGTAAAACCGTATAATTCAACTTGAGAATAACCATTATTTGAAAAATAATCCACGGAAGCTGTCCAACCACTTTGTCCAAAAACAGTACCAAGTGCTTTATCTGAATTTCCGTGAATAAAAATCACAGGCTGATTGACAATTTCATCACTTGAATTAATTTTCCCTCCAAAACTGCCACCATTTATGTCATCTCTTAAGAAATCATAATTTTCATATCCATTTTCAGCGAGCCATTCCTGAAAATCAGGTGATATACCTGTAAATGTCGATTTAGCGGTATTCGTTGAATTCTCTTTTTCACTTATAAGTAATGTTTCATCAATGCTGTCTTTTTCACATCCTATTAAGATCATAAAAAATAGAATCCATAATAAGTTAAATTTTTTTCTCATAACTGTAGTTTTTAAATTATAATCAATTGTACAATTAAACCTGTAATAACATATTGTGGTATGGAGAAATTAGGCATTGACAAAATTGACAACTTACTTGTTGAATTGTTTTAATGTCCAGAATAATAATAATTTAACAGTATATAGTTTTTGTTTGACCAATCAAAATTATTAATTCTAATGTTAATCTAAATATAATACAAGGGCATTATCACTAAGAATTAGCCTCAGAAATTCAGTGCTTTGACTAGATGTTATGATTTTTTACAATAACTATAAAAATAGTTGTGTAATTAAAAATATAGTTATATCTTTGTTGCATGAAAGAATTAACCAAAGCTGAAGAACAAGTAATGCAATATCTCTGGGAGATCGAAAAAGGTTTTCTTGCTGATATTGTTAACCAGTTCCCTGATCCAAAACCTGCATATACTACCATATCCACAGTTGTTCGTGTATTGGTAAGCAAAGGTTTTATTGGATTTACAACCTACGGAAAATCGAATGAGTATTATCCTGAAGTTAGTAAAAAGGAATATACAAAAGCATTTTTTAAAGGGATTACAAAAAGTTTTTTTAATAATTCGGCAAGCAAGTTGGTGTCGTTTTTTACAAGCGAGAATGATCTAAGTATAACTGAGCTTGAACAATTGAAAAAACAAGTTGAAGAACAAATTGAAAAAAAGAAAAAATCTGAATAATGAATTCGTTTTATACATACATCATTGAATCTACTATATCAGTATCAGTTTTTTATATTTTTTACGAATTATTTTTAAAACGCGATACTTGGTTTCGATTCAACCGTTATTATTTATTATTTGGAATGATGTTTTCTTTTATTCTGCCCTTACTTGATTTTTCAGCATCAAGTTTAGTGGTTAATTCGCAAAATCAATTTGAATTTAACGAATATTTGAGTTTTGGATATGCAGTTAACTCCATTAAGGATCAAACTGTTGAATTCATTTCAAATCCCAATTATATATTTCTATTTTACATCATGATTGGCAGCTTATTTTTTGCAAGGTTTGTTTATCAGTTATTTAAAATAATAAAAACAGCAAAGGCTTATGAGAAAATAAAATATAAAAATTACAAGCTAGTTTTAATGAATGATGACAGTGCTCCATTTTCATTTTTCAACCATATTTTTATGAATAAGAACGATTATGGAACAATCGGATCAAATGAATTGCTCTTGCATGAAATTGTACATGCACAACAAAAACATTCAATCGATGTCATTCTTCTTGAATTATTACTTGTTCTTCAGTGGTTTAATCCTTTCATTTATCGGTACAGATTAGCGTTTAAAGAAATTCATGAATATTTGGCAGATAGGGGAGTCTTAAAGGCAAATAATGATAAGATTGCCTATCAGAAACTTATCCTCGACCAAATTGAAAAGAGTTTTAACCTTAATCTTGCCAGCCAGTTTAATTATTCATTAACCAAAAACAGAATAAAAATGATGACAAGAATAAATTCAAGTAAAATAGCAAAATTTAAAATCCTTTTGGTTTTGCCTTTAGTTGCAATACTATTAATGGCTTTTACAATAAATACTTCTAATGATAATATAGTTAATAAAAGCCTTTTACAATTTCAGACGACCGTAAATCCTAATTTAATCCCTTCAATTTTTCCTGTTATGAAAGGTGAAGGAGTAAAAATTTCATCTGGTTTCGGAATGCGGATTCATCCCATCTCAAAGAAAGAAATGATGCATAATGCTGCTGATATTAAAGCTCCTGAGGGAACTCCTGTGTATGCTACAGCTGATGGATTGGTTCGGAAAGTAAAGCAGAATTATAAGCAGGGTGAAGGTTATGGTAAATACATTATTATTGATCATGAAGGTGGATATTCAACTCTTTACGCTCAGCTTAAAGATTATAGTGCAAAAGAAGGGCAAGAAGTAAAACAGGGTGATGTGATTGGCTATGTTGGCCAAACGGGCCTGTCAACCGGACCACATTTGCATTATGAAATTAAGAAAGATGGAGAGAATGTAGATCCTGAAAAATATTTTTAAACTTTTAGTTGTTTTATGTATTAATCCCCCTTAGTTCCCCCTTTAGAAAAGCTACTCTTTATACACAA
>DMBU01000111.1 GCA_003446015.1 Bacteroidales bacterium
CGCCGTTTTGTCAGGCCTTCGCGCAATATTTACATTTGATTATATACTTAACTTGACGGCTATTGCCAACCGGCAGGCTGGAGCGCAAAGTATTTATGGTAAGCCCTTTGCGGGTTTTGCGTGAACTTTTTAATCATAAAAAACAAATAATCAATAGTATAAATTACCTGAGTAGTTACCACGGTGCAATTACACCTTTGGTTTTTATTAGTTCAATTTTTATTTGTTGCTATTAAGGGATGCTTGTATTGTGAAACTTTCCGTTTTTACACTATTTATTCAATCATTTAGGGTTTTACTTTCCAAATTTTATCTGAAAATTCTAAATATTCAGACAATGCAGCTGAACCATACCACTTGTATAAGTCATAGTCTAATAAACCTTCTTTAATGGCGGAGTCGTTTTGTAATAAGATTTCGGCTTCTTCAAAACTTGCTACTTGAAGAATAAAAATTCCACGATATGTATTGTCGTTTTTGCCCAGGGGTCCTGCAACAATCATTTTCCCTTCATTAACCAAAAGATTAATATTATTCATATGACCCCGAAAACTTTCATTTATGAAGGTCTTGTCTGTTGTTTGATTAGTTCCTGTTTTGAGTATTACCAAAACATAACTTTTCATACCGTAATCATCACCACCCAATTTTTGAGCTAAAACCTGATCATAATTCGGGTTTGAAACCATTGTGTCTTTTGGAGTTGTTTCCTGAAATTGCTTATGCATCCTGTATGAAAATCCCTTTAGATTTTCGTCTGTTACTTTCACAAAAATTTCTGAATCGTTTAGTTTCTGATAGATAATCTTAGCAGGGAAATCGTGTTCAGGGTTTTCAAAAGTGAAGGTGCTATCTGATTTTGTTAGTTTAAAACTTACACCTTTTCCCTGATTTTGATGAAGAACAGTTGCTGTATATGTTGTTTCTTTGTTTGTTCGTGAAATGTCAAGATATTCAGATACAGTTATTTTTCCGTTTTTCAATTGATAAGAGAACCCTTTTAGCGTGTTGTCATTTAACCTGTCCCAATGCTCGTAAGCATCTTTGTTTTCCATTTTCCAGGTTCCCTGTAAAAAGTCAGGAAAGTCAGTCTGAGCCCATGTAATATTTGTCAGAAACAGAGTTAAAAATGTAAAAATGTATTTCATAGTCTGTTAGATTTTAAGTTGGTATATCGTTCTTCCATTATATCTACAAGTTCTTTGTTAAGGTATTGTGAGGCTTTCTGCCTTGTTTCTCATGAAAGCAATCGGGAATTACCCTCTGAACAACTTAACGAAGATAATATTTTGTCAGCAAACCACCAAAACCCAGCATTTAGGCTGATGTCTTATTAGCAGCAACTTATTTCATACTTGTCAATACTTTTTCCAAAATCAAATTAAATTCAGTCGGTTTTTCTATCATAGGATTATCTGAGCTTTTTATGTTTCTATTTTCATAAAGTTTGTAATCATATACGTCAGCTACGTTTTGTGTTATCAAACGATACACATATACAGGAGAATATTTTATAGATAGAATTGTAAGAATAAAAACCAAAAGAACAATTAGTGATACTGCAATTATTTTAATAGTTTTTTCCATTTTCTACGATTTGATGCCAGATGGTGATTTCCGAAATCCATTATATATTAACCAGAAAGCAAATAATATTTCTGCTAGTGCCATTGGCAAGGCAAGAATATTCTCTATTGTATTTAGAGTTTTCGTATTGAATAAACTAAACTGAATGGATGTATGCAAAAATGTATAACTAATTCCACCAAAATATAACAAATAGCCTAATAGCCTAGGGACTGACGTTGATTTAATCGATAAATATCCCAAACCTATTAGATGTAATCCAAATACAATAAGACCTATCGACCAAAGTTTATCAAACAGTTGCAAATTTGAAAAAGTTTTAGAAAAAACAGTTTGGTCTGTAGTAATATTATCTAGTGATAAGATAGGAGCTATTTTATATAGCTGAATAATAGCAATTCCTAATATTAGAGTATAAAAGATTCTTATTAAAGCAGTTATCATAGATATTTGCTTTGAAACGTTTCGAAAGAAGAAGTACAATGCTATTGCTACAATTAAGTCAGTTATAAAAATTAAACTCCAACCAGACAATTCTATAAAAAATAGTGTTTTATTAGCTATCAGATTATTGAAAGTGATTTCAGGAGAATCTACTACCAGATTACTGTGAGCATATCCAAAAGAGAAGCCTGCAAGAATAGCCATAATAAACAATGCAACACCTGCAATGATTCCCTGTTTTTTCTCTTTGTTTTGCATTTTAAAACAATTTTAGATTAATAAGATTACAACATCAAATATTCATTTTTGTTCTATACTTAAGAATAGCGGTATTAATTGCAAATGCATATGTCAAATAATCTGTTCTACCGGATTTAAGAAAAAGCACACCTTCTCTTTATTAAGACTAAAGCTGTTATGCAAAGGCTAATGTAGCAAATTTGCTTTAGTGGATCAAGGATGCAGTTGAAAGTCTGCCTGGTATCAGGCTATTTTATTTAATTTTTATAACTACTTATAGTGTGCTAAAGAAGCATCAATAAACTTATTTGCATTAATGATTCCACTTTTTTGNNCAATATTTAGCATTTAATTATTTCCTTAACTTGACGGCTATGCCCGAACAGGCAGGCAATTCCGCACTCATTTCGGATTCCCACCACACCTGCTTTTAGTTGATTTATACCTTTTAATTCACTTTTATTAAGCCAAAAAAGTGTATTTAAATCATAAAAAAATGATCACATCAGGATTTGGTGATTTTGATATTCCACAACTTTATCATGTGATCCCTTTTCAAGCCATCTTTTAATGTCGGCTGTGTTTATTTCTTCCTCCGAATTATAGAATATGGAAGCATCTTTAAATTTGTCGCCTCTAACGTTTAGACCGGGTTCTTCAAAATCTGCACCGCTCCAGAACATTAATCTGATTCCTTTTTTTTGTTTACTGTAACCTACAATTGGATTACCGTCTATAAACCAAACCGGGTGTGAATGCCAGATTTTATTTTCTGCATTTTTCAGGTTTTTGTCGATTAAAGTTGACAACTTTTTGCAAAGTTCAACTTCTTCCAATGACTGATTATATTCCTGAATTTCTTTATTCATCAGAATCAATCTTTACGATTGTTGTGGAAATTTAGCCATGTCCATGAAGAAAATTTCCCAGGTATGTCCGTCAAAATCTTCAATGGTTCTCTGTTGCATAAAGCCATAATCTCTTATCTCGTTTGGTTCTGTTCCTCCCGCCTTTAGTCCTTTAGTCATCATGTTATTCACTTCGTCAATGCTGTCTAAGGATAATGAAAACAGTCCTGCTAATTTTGATTTGGTATCTGCTAATGGTTTTGTAGCAAAAGAGGCAAACTTTTCATGGGTCAAAATCATCACAAAAATATTTTCACTCCAAACCATACATTTACCTGTGTCGTCTGAAAATTGCGGATTGATTGTAAATCCTAATGCAGTGTAAAAGTCTACGGATTTCTGAAGGTCCTTTACTGCTAAATTGATAAATATTTGTTTTGCCATTTTATTATATTTATTTATATGGTTATCCGTTTTTGTACCCAATTTGAATTCGATTTTCTTCATTTGCCCCTAACCCTGAAGACTTGCCTGACGGCAGTCAGGGGTGTGAAGAACCGTAACGAAGTGGAGCTCGACGAAGTCAAAATCAATTGCTCCCTTTAGTCCCGAAAACTTTCGGGAGGGGCAAAACAATTGATTTTCATTCTATTGGATGCATTTTAGATACAAAAACGGATATTCATTATATTTATTTATTATGCGTCCGGGATATTTGGTTCTACCAAACGCTTTAATTTGTCTAAGGATTCCTGCCAACCTAAATAACACATTTCAGCAGGTATCGCATCAGGTATTCCTTCCTGTGTTGCAAAAAGTTCAGTACCATTTAAAACCTTTTTGAATTCAATTGTTGTAATTATTTGACCCGGCAAATTGGGGTCGTCAAACTGGTCGGTATACTTTAAAAGCTTATTAGGGATAATTTCCAAATATTCACCACCAAACGAGTGTCCATTACCTGTTGTAAAATTAGTAAATGTCATTTTGTATGTTCCACCAACTTTAAAATCCATGCTATG
Organism: Bacteroidales bacterium; assembly: GCA_003446015.1. Classification (GTDB taxonomy): domain Bacteria; phylum Bacteroidota; class Bacteroidia; order Bacteroidales; family UBA12077; genus UBA12077. The sequence goes on from DMBU01000111.1 coordinate 4,142, forward strand.
AACTTTACATACAAATCCATATGGAGGCAACCATGAAGCCATTGAATCGGCATCTGTGAATGCTTTAAATACTTTTTCAACCGGGGCTGTAAAAACCCGGTGCAGTTTTACATTGTTACTTGCCATATTGCTATTTTTTAGGTTATTAAATTAATAAACGAAACTCTCCAATTCTTGTCTGTGGGAGTTTCTGAAAATTTTATTTAACTATAACAAATCAGGGAATCAAGTGTTCAATTGTGCATGTAAGTAACAAAACTTATTACAATAGCATCATTTGACCAATCATTTTCTTTGAAAGTCAATATCCGGAAATATGGGTAATCACCGTCAACAGTTTTCGGGTTTGGAGCGGGTGGGAGAGCGGTGTTTCGGTATTACTGTTGTACAGCTTTACTAAGATAATATTTTGTCAGTAAACCACCAAAAACCCGCATGTAGTTTGACCCAATCTTATAAGCCGTTTTTGTTACTTGGTCATTTTTATCAATCTAAAATTACCATTAAAATCTGCATCTTTATCAGATAGAATTGTCAACCCCGAATTAAGAATAATTGATTCAAAGCTTCTAGTTATGTCACTAAAAAGAAAATTTGTGAATACGTTTGCAATTTTGCGTATGGAACTGACTTTTCTGTCCTTTGGTACAAATTTATCATAAACTACAATTTGCCCACCAGATTTTAATACTCGTTCTGCTTCTTTAATACACGCAATAGGATCAGGAATAACAGAAATTATCAAATGTAAAATTATCTTATCAAACATATTGTTACCAAAATTGAGAGCTTGGCCATCCATAACCATTGCTTGAACTTTTAGATTCAAAACTTTATTGCGCTTTTTGATTCCATCAATCATAGATGGTGTTATATCAGTTGCGATTATATCACAATCACTTGGCAAAAACTCTAAATCTAAACCTGTTCCTGCACCAATTATCAGAACTTTATCACCTGATTCTATCTCTAAACTATCAATGGATTTTTTTCTAGAATCTCTTAAATACTGAGCTATCAAATCATAACCAGGAGTATAAAGCGTATATCTAATTTTATTCCATGTATTTGTGTTAATTTTCATAAATGCAGTTTTTTAAAAAATGGCTTATAAAGGTCCCGCGTTACCGCTATCGTGCGGGTTTCCTCCCTGTTTCATTATCACCCGTTGATAATGATATATAAAAACCATATTAAACTACAAAACCCCGCCTTAAATTTGAACAGCTGTTACAAATTGGGTGTAAAAAGACCAAGCTTATCAAGTTGGTAGAATAACAAACTATGAAAATCTAAAAAACATTTTTTAAGGTCGGACTGTATTTCTTATACAAAAAAGAATAAAATAGGTTATTATTACATCATATTAAAAAATAGCAATCAGTATGACACGAAGATTATTAAACGTAATATTTTTAACAATAATTATTGGATCAAATCAAAGTTTGTACTCACAATCTAATTACCAGTTTAAAATAGGTTTAATTGATAGTGTATATTCAAACATTCTCAATGAATCGAAGGAGATTTATATTCAAGTTCCTGCAAGTTATAGCCCTGAGAAACATCAAAAATACCCCGTAGTTTTTATATTGGATGGAGAAGTATACCTCCCTGCACTTAATAGTTTACATGATTTCTACAGCGGTGGTTTTATACCTGAAATGGTACTTGTAGGAATTTCTAACGATAAACATAGAACACGGGATCTCACTCCATCTAAAATAAAAACAAAGTATGGAATGCCATTTAATGAAGAAAATGGTGAAGCTGATAATTTTAGAAAATTTTTCGAGAAAGAACTAATACCATTTGTTGAAAACAAATACCCTGTATCCAGTTATAGAACATTAATTGGGCATTCTTATGGAGGATTATTTACAATATATACATTATTGAATTACCCAAACTTATTTGACAATTACATCTCAATAGATCCAAGTTTGGACTGGGACAAACAAAAACTTTTAAAAGAGGCACAAGAGTTAATTCCAATACAGAAATATGAAGGAAAATCTTTATATGTGTCTTTAAGTGGGCAATTAAATATGCAAGACTCAAAAGTAACAATAGATAATGTGATGCAAGACACTACAGATTATACTTTGTTTGCTCGTTCAAATATATCCTTTTCAAATTTGGTTAAGCAAAACACTAAAAATAGATTATTATTTGAATGGGAGTTCTTTCCACAAGATCTGCATGGTACGGTTGCCTTGCCTTCTATTAGAAATAGTTTGATTACACTATTTAGTTGGTTTCAAATGGAAAATACTGACAAATTCAATTCTTTCGATACATCACAAGAAGAACTTTATGAGATAATTCAATATCGTGCAAAAAAACTTAAAAGCCATTTTGGATATCAAGAACCTCCTTATCCAGAAGATATTTTAAATATGTTAGGATATATGAATATGGACATGCAGCAGCTAGAAAAGGCAAAAATGTATTTTGAACTAACTATCGAATATTATCCTAAAAGTGCAAATGCATATGATTCTATGGCAGATTATTATGCTAATCAAAAAGATTTTGAAAATGCAATCAAATATATAACGAAAGCATTTGAAATAAGCGGAAATACTTATTTCAAAGAAAAAATAGATGATTACAAGAAAAAGAAAAACAATTAAAGATTAAGCAACTTTGCATCACAAGGATGCTTAAGTAAAATACAAATGCAGCTGAAAGCTGCAAAAAAGTGTGCGGGCAAAAAATGTTTTTTTCTATCACACCTACCAAACCAATCCTGATAAATATGCTATCAAATTGCTAAGAATAGAATTCACTTTAATTATCAAATCGAGACAAAGTTTTCAACTTGCAAAAACTATCAAACCGTTAATAAAAATTCTTGATTTACAAATTTATCAAAATAAAATGAAGTTTTGTGAAATTTTCCAGCGCCTGTTTTGTAACGATCTTGGGGTTTAAAGCGGGTGGAAGAGCGGTGTTTCAGTGTTCCTTGTTAAACAAAATTAGTAAGTAATAACATCATGCAAAACCCCACATGCTTTAAGACCCGATGTTGTNNGGTCCACCTTTAGGAGTTAACCCAGTTTGTTCAAAAACAGCTAAATCATTTTCAGTGTCTTTACCAGAAATTTTAATATCAAGTGTATTTAGAGTGACACCTTTCATTTTATAGTGAATTCCAAATCTGGCTTCACCAGATTTTACCTTAAATCCTTTACCTGTCCTTGTCATAATTGTGGGTATCATTTTTGCGATAAGTGTCAAAGGGTAAAGTACAAGCATTGTCAAAATAAATTTCCCCCGCTTCATAACTTCTCATTTTTTTGTTAATACTCTTCTTAAAACAAAAATTTTCAATTAAAGTTATTCTGGGTATTCAATCGTGATGAGAAGACGATGCACAACAGTCTTCGGGTTTGGAGCAGGAGGGAGAGCGGTGTTTCAGTGTTCCT
>DMBU01000083.1 GCA_003446015.1 Bacteroidales bacterium
ACCTATATTAGGGAAAGACATTTTATAACTAATTTCTGGTTACTTGTTGCTTGTTACATTTGTCTGGTTTTTAAATAGAACGCTGATTTTTATTCTGGTACAACAGGCATTCCTGCCTGTTGAAATGGCCTCAACAGGCAGGAATGCCTGTTGTACTTATCAGATTGCAGAATATTTAGTTCGTGAAAATTTAGTATGAGGTTTTAAATCTGGTTTCTGGTTAGCTCAATTCCTTTTTTTCAAAAGTTATCCTGATAATGTAATTTTTATAACTCATAGAAAGAGATTGCTCCACTGCGTTCGCAATGACCTCGATTTTTTCTTCTTAACTCTTTGACTTTAGTCGGCAAACTGGAAGGAATGTCTGATGTACTTAGATCTCATACAAAAAATCATTGTACGGATATCGTATGGCATGAATCTCTTTTACCTTATCGTAAATTAATTGTTTAAAGGCCTCGATATTATCTTTATGTTTTGCAGAAATAAAGATACAATGTTCGTTGTTTTTGGCCATCCATGTTTTTTTCAGTTCTTCTAAAGAATAGTTAGCTTGTGTTTTTTCCGTTAAATCATCATCATCTTTTTTATCGTAAGTGTAAGCATCAATCTTATTGAAAACGATGTATGACTCAGTTTCTGCAGTTCCAATTTCTTTCAAGGTTTCTTGCACAACCTGAATCTGATCTTCGAAATTTGGATGCGAAATATCTACCACATGCAATAAAATATCCGATTCGCGAACTTCATCTAAGGTTGATTTAAACGATTCAACCAAACTATGAGGTAGTTTTCGGATAAACCCTACTGTGTCGGACAATAGGAAAGGAAGATTTTCAATCACGACTTTTCTTACTGTGGTATCAAGTGTAGCAAATAGCTTGTTTTCGGCAAAAACATCCGATTTGCTTAACATATTCATGATTGTAGATTTCCCAACATTGGTATAACCGACCAAAGCAACACGAATCATCTTTCCACGATTCTTACGCTGTGTTGCCATTTGCTTATCAATACTTTTAAGCTGTTCTTTTAACAATGCTATTTTATCGCGGACAATCCGACGGTCAGTTTCAATTTCACGTTCTCCAGGACCACGCATGCCAATACCACCCCGCTGACGCTCAAGGTGAGTCCACATACCTGCTAATCGGGGTAAAAGATATTCGTATTGAGCCAGTTCAACCTGCGTTTTAGCATGAGCCGTTTGGGCTCTTTTTGCAAAAATATCCAGAATCAGGTTTGTACGGTCAATAATCTTGACTTTTAGCACTTTTTCAATATTACGAAGTTGAGTAGGCGACAGATCATCATCAAAAACAACCATGTCAATATCATTATCTTTAACGTAATATTCTATTTCTTCTAATTTGCCTTCACCAATATACGTACGTGGATTCGGGATATTTACTTTTTGTGTAAATTTCTTAACAGGAGTTGCTCCGGCTGTTTCAATAAGAAACGCCAGTTCTTCCAGATATTCCTGTACTTGTTTTGAATCCTGCTCTTGATTTATTACTCCAACCAACACCGCAGACTCAGGGTTTAGAGCTGTTTCAATATTTTTGGGCATTCTTTTTATCCTATATTATTTTGTATGTGCAAAGGTAATAAATTTGTAATTAGCACATAAGAGATTTTATAAAATAAAAAACTGATCCAGATTTCTATCCAGACCAGTTTTAATTTGCTAAGATTCTAATTCTATTCTAACCTAAACGAAATAGCAATTGAATATCTTACTTTAACAAATTTGCCTTCTTGAATTCCTGGTTCCCACGAAGGAGATCTTTGAATAGCTTCAACAACTGCTTTATCAAGAACAGGATGAACACCTCTTAATATTTCTACTTTAGATACGGAACCATCCTTTTCGATAACAAAAGAGACAAATACTGTACCTGTCACACCGCTTTCAACTGCTGAAAAAGGAAATTTAAGATTTTCAGACACATAATTTCTAAAATATGCTGCATCCTGACCATTAAATCTTGGCATAAATTGTACTTTTATGTATTCATTATCATCCACCACTTCTTCTTCCTTTTTAAAATCAGGAATTGGAATATTCCATTCGATATCTGTAGGTAAAAATATTGGTTCTTCTTTAATATCAATATCATTTTTCACAATTTCCAATTTACTAATCGGTTCTGGAGGTTTAATTAGCTCTTCCTTTTCTTTTTCTGGTCGTGTAATAGGAGGTAATTCAGTAATGTCATTTCCTACTGTTCTGTCATTTGTTAGTTTTTCAAAAGTAAATTTGGTTTTCCACTCAAATGATGCAAGAATTGCTGTGAGAGCGAGGATGAGTCCAATTTGCAAGAATATCGACCGATAATTCTCCAAATTTGCTTGTTTCGATTTTTTTGGTTTCATGGCATTGGGGTTTTAGAGGTTAATATTTCCTTCCCCACAATCTTTCGTTAAACAGCCGGCTTTTGTTAAGGTATACGATATACTGCTATCACTGTTTCCCTATTGCTATCGGGATTAACTTTATTTAACGATAGAGATTTTCTACATTCTACTGAAATAACGACTTTATAAAGCTTTATATTTCTTGTTGTAAAATAATTTAACTTTATTTAACAGGTTCGTACAAATAAAAACATCCGGAGTTTGTACAACCCCGGATGTTTATTTGTAGTAAAATCCAAATATTTTTTATTTGAACGCTGATTTTATTTTTTCAGCGATCTCTTTAAATTCGTCCTCTGATAATTTAAGTTTTGGTTTAGAGAAACATGCATCGGCTTCACTTTGTAAAGGAATCAGGTGAATATGAGCATGTGGAACCTCAAGCCCTAAAACGACAACTCCTACCCGCTTGCATTCTATCGTTTGATCAATAGCTTTAGCAACTCTTTTTGAAAATGCAGTTAATCCTTTTAAGGTTTCATCATCTAAATCGAATAAATAATCCACTTCTTTTTTAGGAATCACTAATGTATGTCCTTTGGCTAAAGGAAATATATCCAAAAAAGCATAATAGTTTTCATCCTCTGCAATTTTATACGAAGGAATTTCTCCATGAACAATTTTTGTAAATATTGAAGCCATAATTGTGTTGTTTTATAATGAAATCTCAACAATTTCAAACTCCATTTTCCCTGAGGGAACCTGAACTTCGGCAACATCACCAACTTTCTTACCTAACAATCCCTTTGCAATTGGTGTGTTTATAGACATTCTTCCTTCTTTCAAATTTGCCTCACTATCTGAAACTAAGGTGTACTCCATTACTGTGCCGTTATTTTTATTTTTGATTTTAACCTTGTTTAAAATCTGAACAGTTGATGTATCTAATCTTGATTGATCTAAAATTCTTGAATTCGCTAATGTTTCTTTTAGCTTACTAATTTTCATCTCCAACATTCCTTGCGCTTCTTTTGCTGCATCGTACTCTGCATTTTCAGATAGGTCACCTTTGTCACGTGCTTCTGCAATTTGTTGTGAGATTTTTGGTCTTTCAACAGTCTCTAGTTGTTCTAATTCCCTCTTTAATCGTTCTAAACCTTGTTCGGTAACGTAAGAAACTTTTGTCATTGTTAATCTTTTTTAATTTGTGCTTTAAGCATATATCAATAAATAAAGAAGAATTCCAAACCATATCGGAACTCTTCTTGTGTTTACAAATTTAAATAAAAAAATTTACAAACACACCATAATAACAGACTGAAATTTCCTTAACTAACTAATATAAAAAGTTTTAATATTCTTTTCTATTCATTATTTCGGAATAAATTACTGCATCACGTAAATTAAATCCTTCAATAACAGGTTGATCTTCTTCTGGTGTAATCTCTGCATCTTTAATTGAACTGGAAGAAATGTCTTCACTGTCATCATACTCTATACTGTATGGAACATCTTCAATGTCGTCAAGCATTTCAGGAGGAACAAAATCCAAAGGTTTTTCAATTTCGGGTTCTGGTTCTTTTTCAACAATAGGTTCTTCAATGTATTGATTCTGGTAACTTTGATTTGGAACACCAATTTCTTCGTTAAACAATTGTTCCAGATTAGCAAAGAAAGGACTTGGTCTTTCCTGAACTGGGTTTACATTATTTACACTTGAAGTTCTGCGAGCATCTTTCTTTTTCTTCTTTCCCAACGCAGAAATTGCAAATGCAACAATGGTTATGATTATGTAAATCAGATTATCAAAAATATCATCCATAGTTATTTCTTTCTTTTTTTCTTCTTAATTTTCTTAATAAACCGTTTAAATATATTCCCTTTACTTCTTCTTTTTTGTCTTTCAGAATACAAACCTTCATCAGGTTTTGGCTCTCGTTTAAAATTATCAAAAAAAGATATCATTCTTTCTTTTAGTGATTTACGATGGAATTCATTTTTTACCCAGGTATTTGATTTCTCTGAATTTTCGTCCCATCTTTTTTTTGTGCTGGTTGCCTGATTATTGTATTGTCGTTCCCGGGTTTTTGCTCTGCTTTTGATAGCATCATCCTTTTTCTTTTTATTCAGCTTCTCTTTGTACTGAGCTGATTTTTCCATTCCTGTTAACTGCTTCTTTGAATGACAAGCCATTGCAAACAACAAAACCAACATTATAAAGAACGTATGCTTTATTTTGAAAAGCATTTGATTATTTTTGTAAATAAATAAATCTGAATATGAGATCAATAATTTCAAAATCAAATTTAAGTTTTTTTTTAATACCTATTTTAATACTTACTCTTTTTGTTCGATGTGATGATAATGAAACTCCATTTCCAAATGTTTCGGTTTATGCGAATCTATCTCTGGACACACAGCTCAAAAACGTTTTGGTTGGTGATTATGTAGAAGTTGATAATTATGGTATTGGAGGATTAATTATATTTAGAGCAGACAATAATGATTTTATGGCTTTCGACAGAGCCTGTACATATGAAGCTTCACATTCTTGTATTCTAACTGATGATGATCATGATGGTATTTTTGCATGCCCTTGCTGTGAATCACAATTTTGGATGGTTAACAGCGTAGATATTGCAGGTACTGTTTATCAAGGACCAGCAAATTACCCTTTGAAACAATACAATTGTTATTTTAACGGAGTAAATACAGTTACAGTAACCAATTAATTCTCCATTCCATTTACACATAAAAAAACCTGTCAGGATCAATAACCCTGACAGGTTAATAATATATAAATTCTATTAGTATCTGTAATGATCCGCTTTGTAAGGACCTTCGGCAGGAATTCCTAAATATGCTGCCTGATCTGGAGTAAGCCTGGTTAATTTAACCCCTATTTGTTCTAAATGTAATCGTGCAACCTCTTCGTCAAGATGCTTAGGAAGACGATAAACATCAATTTTATATGAATTTTTCCAAAGTTCAAGTTGAGCCAAGGTTTGATTTGTAAATGAATTACTCATTACAAAAGAAGGATGACCAGTTGCACAACCCAAATTAACCAGTCGACCTTCAGCCAACAAGTAAATTGCATGTCCATCAGGATAAACATATTTATCAACCTGTGGTTTGATGTTTATCTTTTGGATTCCAGGATGTTTTTCTAATTTATCAACCTGTATTTCATTATCAAAATGACCTATGTTACAAACGATAGCCTGATCTTTCATTTTAGCCATATGTTCAGCCGTAATAACATCTTTATTACCTGTAGTTGTAACATAAATATTTCCTTCTTCCAAAGCTTCTTCAACGGTCTTTACTTCGAATCCTTCCATTGCAGCTTGTAAAGCACATATTGGATCAATCTCAGTAACAATAACACGTGCACCGTATGAACGCATAGATTTAGCAGAACCTTTTCCAACATCACCATAACCACAAACAACAACAACTTTACCAGCTAACATTACATCAGTAGCACGTTTGATTCCATCTGCCAATGATTCACGGCATCCATATAAATTGTCAAATTTTGATTTGGTTACCGAATCATTAACGTTAATTGCAGGGAAAAGAAGTTCGCCGCGCTCCATCATTTGGTATAAACGATGCACACCAGTGGTTGTTTCTTCTGAAACTCCTTTCATTTCTTTCACTACATTGTGCCATTTCTGGTTATCTTGCTCTAAGGTTTTTCTTAAACTTTTAAAAAGCTCTTTTTCATCAACGGCACTTGGCTCATTATTTAAAAAAGAAAGATCTTTTTCAGCTTTATATCCTAAATGAATCATCATTGAAGCATCGCCACCATCATCAACAATTAGTTGAGGACCTTTTCCTTCAGGGAACGTTAATGCTTGATTTGTACACCACCAGTATTCTTCCAGCGTTTCACCTTTCCATGCAAAAACAGGGATTCCGGCTTCGGCTATAGCAGCAGCAGCATGATCCTGAGTTGAAAAAATATTACAGCTTGCCCAACGAACATCTGCACCAAGTTCAACTAATGTTTCAATTAACACAGCAGTTTGGATTGTCATATGCAATGATCCGGTAATTCTAGCACCTTTTAATGGTTTTTCTTTACCATACTTCTCGCGAAGAGCCATTAAACCTGGCATTTCCTTCTCGGCAATTTCTATTTCTTTTCTTCCGTACTCAGCTAAACCTAAATCTTTAACCATGTATGGTAAGCTATCAACCATTGTACCTTCAATTTTCATAATTCTTATTTTATAATTAGTTATTTTTATTTTCTGAAACGGACTGCAAAATTACATTAAAAACGATATCATTCAAAACTATACGATTATAAATAGCAAAATGTTCAATCAATTAGATATTAAAAATTTTACTGATTTCTATTTTATCGAGGGATAATTGATTGGTAAGCTCTTCTATGCCATTAAATTTTTTTTCATCTCTTATTCTCTTTACAAACGACACCGTAATGGTTTGATTGTAAATTTTTTGATCAAAATTAAGTATGTGTACTTCAATGTTTTTTAAGCCAGGCTGAGGTTCAATAGTAGGTCTTGAGCCAATATTTAACATTCCAAAATATGAATCGCTGTTTAACTGTACACGAACAGCATAAACTCCATCTTTAGGGACTTGTTTATATGGTTCAGGGATTTTAATATTTGCAGTAGGAAATCCTATTTTTCTCCCAATTTGATTTCCTTCAACAACATTTCCACTAATGAAGTATTCGTAACCTAAGTATTTGTTGGCAATATCCAGATCGCCCTTCATTAAAAATTCTCTGATTTTGGTTGAACTCACCTTGTCATCATTCACAAGCTTTGCATCAAGTCTTTCAATGCTAAAACCATATTTTTGGGCACAATCATTTAAAAACTCAAATCCAGCTTTTCTGTCTTTGCCAAATTGATGATTGAATCCGACTACAAGATGTTTTACTTTTATTTTTTTTACCAGGTATTCCTCAATAAAATCACAAGCCGATAATTGTGAAAATTCTTTTGTGAATGGAATAATTATTAAATGATCAACATTTGTTTTTGATAATAGATATTTCTTTTCTTCAATATTATTTAATAATCGAAGCAATTCAACATCTTTATCAAGAACAAGTCTTGGATGCGGCCACAGGGTCACAATAACAGATTCTCCTCCTTTTTCCAAAGCAATTTCCTTTAAACGATCCAAAACCCTCTGGTGTCCTAGATGAACACCATCAAAAACGCCTATCGTTAGAATAGGGTTGAGAATATTTAAATCATTTATGTCAGTATGTATTATCACAAATATCTAATTTTTAAGATGACAAAATTAAAAAATAAACCTAACTAATATGTACTAAAATTAAACTTAACCATAAAGAGCTCATTTTAACACAGAGATTTGAATGAAGAGTAAACCTTTTTTTGCTTTGGTTATAATTCGATAACAGACATTTATCCATTTATTTACTATAAAACTTGTATTTTATTCAATCATCACTATTTGAACGCAAAGTTTTAAAATATTTGCTAAATTCGCCATTAAATAAAATGAATCCCTTGCAATATTATTACATAATATTGTGTTTTGTAATCAATACATTAGCTAATCAATAAATTAAAGATATAATGAAAAAAGTTTTTTGGATTTTAATTCTTGCATTAAGTTTTAACTCGTGTGAAACCACTCCTGAATTTTTTACTATTTCGGGAGAAATAAAAAATGCGAATGGCGAGAAGCTATACCTAATTGAATTACAGACGAATAATGTTGTTTTTCTGGATTCTGTAATTTTAAATGACGAAGGAATATTTTCGTTTAAGGGCCAAACAGATATTCCTAAATTTTATGCATTAAGAACAAGTGCCAATAATTATCTCACTTTAATTGTGCATCCTCTTGAACAAATTGTTGTAAAAACGAATGGTGAGAATTTAGCTAACAATCCAGTTATTGAGGGATCACCCGAAAGTGTAAAAGTTTCTGAATTACGAGATCGTTTGGATGTTAGTGTTAAAAAGCTGGACTCCCTTGGAATGTATTACAAATCAATACTAGGCACAAATGAAGTTTATCGTGTAAGAGACTCATTAAATGTGCTTTCGCAAGAAATTATTACAAGGCATACGGAGTATACAAAGGATTTTATTCTAAACAACCCGGAATCATTAGCCAGTTTAATGGCTCTTTATCAGCAAATTGCCCCCAGAAAATATGTTCTGAATCCAAAAGATCATTTAGAATATTTTACACTTGTCGATTCTACACTTATGGCAAAATATCCAGAATCTGAAGCTGTAAAATCTTTGCATACACAAATGAATGAAATTAACCGACAATTAAAAGTCGAAAATGAAATTAACAGTATTGTTGGAATAGGCGTTTTAGCTCCGGAGATTGAGCTCCAAAGTCCTAATGGAGATACCATTGCTCTTTCGTCTTTGAGAGGCAAATATGTTTTACTTGACTTTTGGGCTTCGTGGTGTCGTCCATGCAGAATTGAAAATCCAAATCTTGTGAATAGCTATAAAAAATATCACGAAAAAGGATTTGAAATTTTTCAGGTTTCGCTGGATAAGAAAGAAGAATCGTGGCTTGAAGCAATTGAAAGGGATCATCTTGACTGGATTCATGTTAGCGATTTGCAATACTGGAATTCAGAAGCAGCAAAATTATATCAGGTACAGGCCATCCCTGCAAGTTTTTTATTGGACAGAAATGGCAAAATCATTGCAAAAAATCTAAGAGGGGACGCCCTGGAAGCGAAACTTTCAGAAATATTTGATTAACTTAGCATCTTATAAAAAATTGATATCCGGTTATTTTTGCAAAAAGATAACCGGATTATGATAAAAAATATTTAAAATTACTTTAGCATGAAACGCTTAATCTATTTTATTTGTGGTTTAATAATTCTTACATCTTGTAATAATTCAACTAAAATTGAAATTTCAGGAACAATTGAAAATGCAGAAGGAAAAAACCTTGTTTTCAGTGAGCTTTTAATTACCGGTCTTCAGGATATACAAACTACTAAATTAAGTAAAGAAGGAACTTTTAAGTTCAAAACTTCTACAGATATACCAAGGTTTTATCAGGTATCCATATCAAACAATAACTTTTTATCTTTATTAATAAACCCGGGTGAAAAGGTTCAAATCACTGCTAATGCTTCAGACATGAGCAAAGCCCTTATATCAGGATCAGAAGGTTCAGTTTTAGTTCAGAAATTAAGCAATCAGTTAATTGAAACAAAACAAAAGCTCGAACTAATAAATAAAAAGGTTAAAGCTATTCAAGGAACAGAGAATTTTAATAAGCAAATTGAAGCGTTGAATAATTCATATGCTGAAATAGTTAACCGACAACGCGACTCATCCATTGCATTTATCATCAATAACCTAAATAGTCTGGCAAGCATAGTTGCCTTATACCAAAAATATGATGATGAAAATTATGTTTTATATAAAAACAGAGATCTTCAGTATATTAAAATTGTATCGGAAGCATTGGAGAAAAAATATCCTGAATCGCAACATGTTAAGGCCTTAATTGCCGATAAAGAAAATTTACTTAAACGATACAATCAATTAAAAACAAACTCTCAGTTAAATGATATTGCAAAATCAGCTAAAGTACTTAGCATTCCTGAGATTTATCTGCCCAATCAGTCTGGTGATAGTATTTCATTAAATGCAGTTAATGCTAAATATATCTTACTAAACTTCTGGGCTTCGTGGAATCAGGAAAGTATTCAGCGAAACATTGATCTTAAAGATGTATACAAAAAATATCATATCAAAGGATTCGAAATTTACCAGATTTCGTTAGATACAAAAGTTGAAAACTGGGTTCGTTTAATAAACTTTGATCAATTACCCTGGATTAATGTTATCGATTTAAATGGACGAACATCTTATTACGCCAAGATATACAATGTAAATAATCTGCCAACAAGTTATCTGATAAATCCAGATGGAGAAATTGTAATGACCAATCCATCAAAAAAAGATTTATTGAGCACATTTGAATATGCCTTAAAATAGCATGCCTTGAATAATAGAAAAAAAATATACTTTGCGTCAGACATTCATTTAGGACTTCCCAATTACGAGAAGAGTCTTGAAAGAGAAAAGTTGTTTGTTAAATGGCTTGATGAAATAAGGACTGATGCACAAGAAATTTACCTTTTAGGCGATATTTTCGATTTCTGGTTTGAATACAAACGTGCAATTCCTAAGGGTTTTTCAAGATTTCTAGGTAAAATTTGTGAAATAACAGATTCAGGAATTCCTGTTCACTTTTTTACTGGAAACCACGATATGTGGATTTTTGATTATTTACCCAAAGAAACAGGAGTAATTCTGCATAAGAAACCTATTATAAAGGAGTTTTCAGGTAAAAAATTCTATTTAGCTCATGGAGATGGTTTTGGGCCTGGTGATCCAATGTATAAAATGCTAAAAAAGATTTTTGCCAGTCGAATTTCACAATGGCTTTTTGCCAGATTTCATCCAAATTTAGGAATCGGTATAGCCAATTTATGGTCAACTCACAGCAGATACTCAAGAGAAACTCGGCCTTTTGAGGGAGAAGATAAAGAGTGGCTCATCATCTACTCGAAAGAATTATTAGAAAAAGAACATTTCGATTTTTTAGTGTATGGACATAGGCATTCGCCTTTAGACCTTAAGCTAAAAGAAAATAGCCGATACATTAATCTTGGCGATTGGTTAAGTCATTTTACATATGCCGAGTTCGACGGAGAAGAAATGTATCTGAAGAAATATACTAAAAACAACCTTCATTAATTAGGAATAAACTATTAGTTTTGACGTTTGAAAGTTAAATAAAATGAAATCCATTAATTACATAATTCTTATAATACTTGTTACTGTTTCAGTTTATTCCTGTAGCGATGATCAGTGCAACGCTGATACTGATGCATTGTTGAAAACTGAATTGCTTGTACTGGATACAAATCTAACGTCCATCAAGTACCTTGCTAATTTATCGGTATATTCCCCGGAATGGACTGATAGCATTCATTATTCAGAGGAAGGATCGAAGAATATTTTAAATTTCAACTTATCCCCAATTTCGGATACAACTGAAATTGTAATTACCTCTTTAAATGCAGCCTTAAACGATACCTTGTTTATTTACTCTCGACGTGAATTGCTTTTTTTATCTCCGGAATGCGGGTTTGTGACGACTTTTACAATCGATACCATTTTAAACTCAACTAATTATATTGATTCTTTAAAAATCATTACTAAAAATATTTCAACTGAAAAAGATGGATCTATTAAAATATATTTTTAGTCTAAGCCTGGTTCTAATTTCTGTTTCTTTTTGTTTTGGACAAGAAGAGAATCTTTATGCACCAAAAGAAGAAAAAGTACCCCTTGTACTAAAAGGTATTAAATTAGGAGTAAACGTTGGCCGTTTTACCGATTTTCAATTTAAACCCGAGCGATTCTCTTACGAAGCTTCTCTTGATTTTAATTTAAGCAACAAATATTATGGTATCATTGAGGCCGGTTATTCTGAAATAGATTTAAAAAAAGAAAATTATAACTATTCATCCGAAGGGAATTTTTATAAGATAGGAATGGATTATAATATGCTTAAAAAGCAACCAAGCGATTATTTAGGAATGGGATTTCGAATTGGAAGAGCAGATTTTACTCAGTCCGCAAATAACATATTAATTGAAGATGATCATTGGCCATCTTTTACCACAGCCATTGATTCAAAATCGTATAATATGTACTGGCTTGAAGTATCCTTTGGATTAAAAGGAGAACTATTTAAAAATGTGTATTTGGGTTGGGCAGCTATGGTGAAAATCAGAATGACAGGCGGAAAAGATGCTGCGTTTCAAGCATATGATATACCTGGATTTGGTAAGGGTGAAAGTTCCATTAACCTGGGAGCCAATTATTATATTTATTATCAAATTCCTTTTAACCGAAATAAATAATTTAATTGTAATAGTTTTTTAGTTTTTGCTGAAAAACTTGCTTGTTTACTTCATTTATTTGAGCAACGATAGAATTTATTTTATTCATTCTTTCCAGTCGGGTTTCCATTGAAATAAATCGTTCGTCGAGAAATATAATTTTATCAATCTGATATCCGGCTTCGTTCAATCCCATTGCAACAGCAGCATTGAAATTGTCAAAAATTATAACCGATGGCAATTGATTATTGGCATAATCAACCATCGATTTTAACACCATTGATTTTATATATTTTATTTGAACCTCGCCCAGATAATTTGCCCCTACCAGTATTTTAACCAAATCAATACGTGATTTTGCCCTGCTTTTATGAATATGGGAAAGCTGGTCGTATTGTTTTTGACTCGTATTTAAAAGTAAATCGATAAATTCTTTTGGAATATCATTCAAGTGTCCGAGTTCATTGTTTTTCTTTTTAATAGTATATTCTTTAATCGCTAATTTTTGGTCAACCGGAATATAGTATTCCCATTTCTTTGTTCTTTTGTACGACTCTGTCATTGGATTAGGTTTCCACTTACTTTCAGGACGTTTCATTAATGGAGAAGTAATATCTAAATAACCTGTTTCTAAAGAATATAATAAACAGTTTACAAAGTGAACCCATCCTCCACCAATGGTTTGATGCAAAGCACTCCAAAGCGTTTTGTTTGTTTCCTCAGTCTCTTTTTGGCTTAGATTCGTGTCAACTTCTGTTTGCTTAAGCTTTTGTACAAACTCGTTTTCTAGTCTTGTTGGTATATAAGTAAATGAAGTTGATCCGTCATCGGCAACATTTGTATGATGCAGTTCTTTAATATCTAAGATGTAATTTGAATCATTTGCTAAAGTAATATGTATCTGGAAATCTGCACCCCATTGCATTTTTGTGATTCCTTGAGATTGTGCAAAAAGTATTGTTGAGAAAAGACATACCCAAATTGTAATTAACTTTTTCATGATTATTGATTGTTGGATTTGATCTTTTAAATTTACTGAAAATTTTAATTAGCTGTTAGCTTTTAGCTATTAGCTTTTTGTTATTTCTCGCTAATAGCTAATAACTAAAGGCTAAAAGCTTCTCTGCAGAAAAAGAAAAAGCCCAACTTTTAAGTCAGGCCTTTCAACATAGTATAATTGTAATTTAAATTTATTCTTCTCCAAGCATGATTTCAAGCATCTTAATTGCTGCTAATGGGATTTGTGTTCCAGGACCAAAAACTCCTGCAACTCCTGCATCATATAAAAACTTATAGTCCTGTGCAGGAATAACACCACCCACAATAATCATGATATCATCGCGACCCAGTTTTTTCAATTCTTCCATAACCTGAGGAACCAATGTTTTGTGTCCTGCGGCTAATGAGGAAACTCCCATGATGTGAACATCATTTTCAACTGCTTGTTTTGCAGCCTCAGCCGGAGTTTGGAATAATGGTCCGATATCAACATCGAAACCTAAATCGGCATATCCTGTTGAAACAACTTTTGCTCCACGGTCATGTCCATCCTGCCCCATTTTCGCAATCATAATTCGAGGTTGGCGACCTTCTTTTTCTGCAAATTTTGTAACAAGCTCTTTTGCTTTAATATAATTTGCATCATCTTTTGATTCTGACATATATACTCCTGATATTGATCTTATTACAGCTTTGTATCGACCTGCGGTTTTTTCACAGGCATCAGAGATCTCTCCTAATGAAGCTCTTTTCCTGGCAGCCTCAACAGCTAATTCTAATAAATTTCCTTTACCGGTTGCTGCACATTCTTCTATCTTTTTTAATGCAGCCTGAACTTCTTCTTCATTTCTTTCAGCCCGTAATTTAGCTAATCTTTTTATTTGAGCCTCACGAACGGCTGTATTATCTACATCTAAAATTTCAATAGGATCTTCTTTTGTTAAACGGTATTTATTAATCCCAACAATAGTGTCTTTTTTGGTATCGATTCTAGCCTGCTTTCGTGCAGCAGCTTCTTCGATACGCATTTTAGGAATTCCTGTCTCAATCGCTTTTGCCATACCTCCCAAACTCTCAACTTCCTGAATCAGTGCCCAGGCTTTGTCAGCAATTTCTTTGGTAAGTTTCTCAACATAATAAGAACCAGCCCAGGGATCGACAGCTTTACATATTTGAGTTTCCTCCTGAATATAAATCTGAGTATTACGTGCAATACGAGCAGAGAATTCTGTAGGTAAAGCAATTGCTTCATCTAAAGCATTGGTGTGTAAAGATTGTGTATGACCTAATGTAGCAGCCATTGCTTCAACACAAGTACGGGCAACATTGTTAAACGGATCCTGCTCAGTTAAACTCCATCCGGAGGTTTGAGAGTGAGTACGTAATGCCATCGATTTTGGATTCTTTGGATTAAATTGTTTTACCAATTTAGCCCAAAGCATACGAGCAGCACGCATCTTGGCAATTTCCATGAAGTGATTCATCCCAACAGCCCAAAAGAAAGATAAGCGTGGAGCAAAAGTATCAATATCCATACCTGCATTAACACCGGTACGTAAATATTCCAAACCATCGGCTAAAGTATAAGCCAGTTCAATATCGGCAGTTGCTCCTGCTTCCTGCATATGATAACCCGAAATACTGATTGAATTGAACTTAGGCATATTTTTCGATGTGTACTCGAAAATATCAGCGATAATTTTCATCGAGAAATCCGGTGGGTAAATATAGGTGTTACGCACCATAAACTCTTTCAAAATATCATTTTGAATCGTACCACTTAATTGATCTAATGATACTCCTTGTTCTAAACCAGCTACGATATAAAATGCCAATACAGGTAAAACCGCACCGTTCATGGTCATCGAAACAGACATCTTATCCAAAGGAATCTGATCGAAAAGGATCTTCATATCTAAGATTGAATCTACAGCAACACCAGCTTTCCCAACATCACCAACAACACGTTCATGATCTGAATCGTATCCGCGATGAGTAGCAAGGTCGAATGCAATGGATAAGCCTTTTTGTCCGGCAGCTAAGTTTCTACGATAAAAAGCATTTGATTCTTCAGCAGTAGAAAAACCAGCATACTGACGGATTGTCCAAGGACGCATGGCATACATTCCTGAATACGGACCACGTAAAAATGGTGCCAGACCTGCAGCATAATTTAAATGCTCCATGCCTTCTAAATCTTCTTTGGAATATACATTTTTTACATTGATCTGTTCCGGGGTTTTCCAGTTTGCTTCAATGTTATTTTCTTTTTCCCAGTCTTTTACGGAATTATATTTCGCCTTGGGAAGATCTAGATTTATATTGTTAAAATTTGGTTTCATTATTTTAGTATTTAGATTATTAGTAATTAGTATCAAGAATTATTTTGAATCCTTGCCTTTAAACTATATATCATTTTTTGAATCTCTTCAAGGTCTGCAATTATTCTATTATAATCATTCTCCTTTAGAAATTCTAAATCTGAAGAAAGTATTATTAATGTTTCAAGTTCAAAACTTGATCCTGTTGCAATATCAAGAAATCTAGAGAAATCTTTATCTGTATATCGTCCGGTTCCTTCAGCAATATTAGCAGGTATTGACACACTTGCTCTTTTAATTTGCGAGACAATCCCATACTTTTCATCTTCAGGGAAAGATTTCAAGATTAAATATATCTCCTTAACCAATCTTCTTGCTTTCTGCCAAACTTTTAGTTCTTTAAAATTATGCATGATTTCCTATTTGTCTTGATACTAAATATCTTGATACTTATGTCTAATTATTTTATCCCAAGTTCTACCTGGAAACCTTGTAATGTTTCAATTAAATTCGATTTCATATGAATAAAATGTTTTATTCCTTGCGCTTTTAATTCATCAACAGTTTTTGGATAACCAGCAACAACTGTGATTGCTTTATCTCCTAATTGTTTTAAAACAGCAGGAGCAGTTTCGGTATATTCATCATCAGAGCTACAAACAACTACAATGTTCGCTTTTTGATCCATAGCTGCTTTAACACCTTCTTCAACAGATTTAAAACCCAAATTGTCGATCACATCGAAACCTGCACATGCAAAGAAACCAGAAGCAAAACCGGCTCTTGCTTTACGCATGGTTAAATCACCAATGGTTAATAAGAAAACCTTTGGTTTTATTTTTGCATTCTCTGTTTTTAAACGCAATAATTCCATTTGTTCGGCACCACGAAATGGAGTAATAGGCTCAGCAATAGCATCATCTCTTTTTGTAGATTTTGATATTATTGCTTCGTCCTTAATTTTATCACCAAGTTTCTCCAAAGCATTTGGATACTGGTTTGTTCCTAATAAAATTTCTTTACGTGTAGCAATATTTATATTACGTTTATTCGCAGATTCCGTAAGCTTATCTTGAATAAATCCGGCTTTGAAAGCCTCAACATAACCACCTTTAGATTCAATATCCTGAAATAATTTCCAGGCATGTTCTGCTATTGAGTTTGTTAAGTTTTCAATATAATATGAGCCTCCTGCAGGATCAATAATTTTATCGAAATATGATTCCTCCTTTAATACGATTTGAGTATTACGAGCAATACGATCGGAAAATTCGGTTGAATTTTCAAATGCTGCATTAAAAGGAGTAACTGATAATGAATCAACTCCGGCAATTGTAGCCGACATTGATTCTGTTGTTCCTCTCAACATATTAACATAAGGATCATAAACTGTTTGATTAAATTTAGTTGTAGCGGCATGAATATTCATTTTTGCTACTTCCAAATTTTTGGGTTGATAAGCTTCAACTATTTTAGCCCACAACATTCGGGCAGCTCTGAATTTTGCTATTTCCATAAAATAGTTTGAGCTTACTCCAAAATTGAATTTTATATTTTGAGCTAGGGTATCAATATCTAATCCTTTCTCAGTTAAAAGATTTAAGTATTGATTTCCCATTGCCAATGCAAATGCCAATTCCTGAACAATGGTTGCCCCTGCATTACTAAACATTTCGCCATTTACACCAATGGTTCTGAATTTAGGTAAATCTTTTGCTTTCTCGATTAATTCCTTTGCGGTATCAAAAACTTCTGATTGTGCTTTGCAGAAATTACCATTCAAGGTTAAGTGAGCCAATGGATCAAATCCAACAGAACCCTCAACCTGATTCTTATCAATTCCTTCTTTTTCAATTTTCTTAGTTAAGAAATCAACAAAAGGATGAGCTGCAGTAGCATCTGTAATATTTAATTCGATATCAGTAATGCTAATATCATTTAAAAGTGCTTCGAAATATTCCTTTGTGAACTCACTTTTGCAGCAAGTTTCAAAACCTAAGGAATCAACGCCTTTCATTAATACATCCAATGCTTTTTTGTTAGCTATTACAGCATCAGTGGCATCAATATTCTGACGAATATACCAACAATTAGATTTTACTTTATTCCCTCGTACATATGGGAATTCTCCCGGAAGGTATTTTATATGTTTCAGATTTTCAAGATCTTCAGCCCGATAATACGGCTGAACGTTGATACCTTCGATGGTATTCCATACCAGTTTTTTATCAAAATCAGCTCCTTTCAGATCTGCGATAATTTTATCTCTCCATTCTTTTGATGAAATGGGAGGAAATTCTTCGAATAATTTTGTTTGATTTGTTTTGTCTGCCATAACAAATTGTTAAAATTAAATTTTGTGCAAAATTACTTCATTTCGCATTACAAATCATGACTTTTAACATAAAATGATATGCTTTACAATATAAGATATAAGAAGTACGATTTTAGAAATTAGATTTAAAATTCTTGCTTAAAATCCAATTGCTATATGGATCCCTAATGAAGCATGAAAATCTTCCATGTTTGTTGCAACACCAAGCAATGGCCCAAAATGAAAATTACCCAGTTCCCATTCGTATAAGCTCTCTAAATGCATAGAGAATTTTTCAGAATTACTTTCAGTTGCCAACCATGAAACTCCGGGAGCTAAATTCAGTGAAAAATGCTCGATAGGTCTGAAAAGAAAAATTACACTTACAGCATTGTGTTTGTGATCATCGAAAATTCTTTCGTATCCCAATCCAATTCCTATTTTATCTGATTTACCAATTGTTTTAACAAAATGCAGATGTAAACCATAAGCCAGTTCGCTTTCACCAAAATCATAAACGATTCCGTTCGAAAAGCCCAGTTCATATTCAGAATGATGAAGTTCTTCGAAATGATTGCTGCTATCAATTTGTGCCCGGAGATTTAATGCTGCCAGAGAGAATAAAATAAAAAGAGCTAATTTGAAATTCACTTTTTTCGTTTTTTAGATTAATAACATAAGAACAACAAGATACCCTGGGAAAAGTTTAATATTGAAAATACGAATAATCATCAGCCTGCTGACTGTCGTCCCAATCGCCATAATGTTCTGAGATACCATCCAGAGTTTTTAACAGCTCAGGAACATCCAGCAGTGTAACCAATTTCATTCGGGTTTCTTTAAAATGTGGTAAGCCTTTAAAATAGTTTGAAAGATGTCGTCGGATTTCGTGTATCCCGCGTGGCTCTCCCTTCCATTCGAGCGATTTTTCAAGATGAAGTTTTGCCAAATCAACCTTTTCTTTTATGGTTAAAGGTTTCATTATTTCGCCTTTTTCCAGGAAATCTTTAATTTCTTTAAACAACCATGGCCGACCTACCGTTGCACGACCAATCATGATTCCATCAACACCAAATTTGTCAAAAGCGAGCTTGGCTGATTCAGCATCTTTTATATCTCCATTTCCTATGATTGGAATTTTCATTCTTGGATTATTTTTCACTTCTCCAATTAAGGTCCAATCTGCTTCACCTTTATACATTTGCTGACGGGTTCTTCCATGAATAGCCAACATTTGAATTCCAGTATCCTGAAGTTGTTCAGCAAGTTCAACAATAATTTTACTATCATCATCCCAACCTAAACGTGTTTTTACAGTAACAGGAGTTTTTACAGCTTTAACA
Organism: Bacteroidales bacterium; assembly: GCA_003446015.1. Classification (GTDB taxonomy): domain Bacteria; phylum Bacteroidota; class Bacteroidia; order Bacteroidales; family UBA12077; genus UBA12077. The sequence goes on from DMBU01000083.1 coordinate 19,279, forward strand.
ATTGCCTTGGTCATTTCGAGCATTAAAGGGATATTTTGTAACATTCCGGCTCCTGCCCCACGAGTAGCAATTTTACGAACAGGGCATCCAAAATTCAAATCAATAAAATCAGGTTTAGCTTCTTCGGCCATTTTTGAAGCTTCAACCATAGAATCAATCTGGTGACCATAAAGTTGAATTGCAGCAGGTCTTTCAAAATCGAATAATTGTATTTTTTTAAAACTTTTTTCACAATCACGAATCAAGCCTTCCGAAGCAACAAATTCAGTATAAACAACATCGGCTCCATAATGTTTGCACAAATAACGGAACGATGGGTCTGTTACATCCTCCATTGGAGCTAAAAAAAGTGGTTTGTCACCAAGTTCTATGTTACCTATCTTTACCAAATTGACAATTTATTGATTAATTTTAGGCGCAAATTTATACAATATTTAACTAATTCATTTTAATATGAGAAATTCCTTATCGGATGCACATCCTTTTTCAAAGCTAATTTTTTCTTTATTCATCATCCTGCTATCATTTCTTGTTACCTTTGTTATCGGGTTTCTGATTGCAATACCCATTTTTCATATTAACATTTTAGACTTATCTGCTGTTTTAAGCAATTATAACGATCCTGACAATATTCAATTTTTAAAATATTTACAAACACTACAGGCAATAGGTTTATTTATTGTTCCGGCATTTATCATTGCTTATCTTTTTAACCAAAAAGCAAGTTCGTATTTAAAATTTAATTCTATATCCATTCGATCCGTTGTGTTTGCTACAATTATATTGTTAGCCTCAATACCAATAATTAATTCATTAAATGTTTTGAATGAGAGCATGCAGCTACCTGACTGGTTAAGCGGGCTTGAATCATGGATGAAAGAAAAGGAAATGAGTGCTCAAGAACTCACGGAGGCATTTTTGAAAATGGATACTTTAGGTAGTTTATTTTTTAATATTTTAATGATTGGTATTTTACCATCTATTGGGGAAGAATTGATATTCAGAGGAGTTTTTCAACGTTTATTTGCCGAATGGACAAAAAATATACATTGGGGGATTGCAATCGCAGCAATTTTATTTAGCGCTATGCATATGCAATTTTATGGTTTTCTGCCCAGAATGATTCTTGGAGTGTTGTTAGGATATCTTTTTTATTGGAGCGGATCTATCTGGGTGCCGATTCTAGGGCATTTTGTAAATAATACTACTGCTGTACTTATCTATTATTTTTATGCAGATAATATGACCAAAGATATTGAAAACTTTGGAGCCGGAAAGGAAACATTTATTTTTTTAATCCTGGGATTAGTTGTTGTTATTCCGTTACTTTATAAGTTCTATGTGGAAAATAAGACTAGGAATACAAATTGAAAATTCTTGATTCGCTATCTTTAAATAAGCTAATTCGTCCAATCTCATTTTTACGATATACATAAACCAGACCATAGTCCTGAGCGTTCTCTCTTTTTACATCTTCGGGTAATTCGCTATACGAATCTTCAACCTCGTTCCATACATTTAAAATGATGTCATCAGCCTCATTGCGCAAATCAGCAAGATTACTTAATGCTCTGGAATGGTTTTTTTGAAGCATTTTTTGAAATTTATATGCTTCCATAAAATTATCATAATGAACTCTCAATAAGGCTATTGTTGGATTGGTAATTGGAGTATGACCACTCATTTTTCTTTTAGTTTCGCCTTCAATTAGTTTACTGCCCCATTCAATAATGTCTGATTCTGTATTCAATGAAGGTAATTTGCTGTTATTTTCGTCTATCTCATAGTAAGTTCTCACGGTTTGTTGTAGCTCTCCCCTGTTAATTGCCATGTTAACAACCTGAATAAAATGTGAAATGTATAACTTCACTTTTTTAAGTTTCTTTAAATACTCCTTATTATTTTTAATTTGAATATCGTAGGTGTTTTTATGCTCGGTGATTGCCTTTTCCCATTTTGGAAGAAAAGATCTCATTCGTTGAAACGTACTTTGCTTAAAGGCTAAATCCATAGGGGTTAAATCTTTACCTTTTTTTAAAGCATTTTTTAAAGCTTTTAATCGAGAACTGTCCGTGTTAGGTAATCTTCTGTAAGGCATAATCTCTTTTTTTAGAAAATTGGAAATGTTAATAAGATGTTGATAAGATGCGAATATATAAATTTATACGAAAAAAACAAGAGTATTCGCATTTTAATTTATAAGTAATTCAATCTGATTCCTAATCTGTTAGTGTTAAAAACCTCCAAAACAATTATGCGGCTTGATCTATGGCTGTTTTCATAACCTTTTATTGGCATGTAACCTTTTTTGTAAAAAATTAAACAATATTTTAAAGAATAAATTTTATATTAATTAAAAAATTCAGTCCTTTGTTTTTCTAAAATTTATCCTAAAAACTTTTAGGATTTAAATTTGATTAATACTAAATTGTTAGATTATTAAAATGATTGATTATGTTTAAGAAAGAAGTTTATATAAATCGAAGAAACAAACTAAAAGATAAATTAAAAGGAGGATTAGTTCTTTTACTAGGCAATAAAGAAGCTTCATTTAATTATCCTGACAATACATATCATTTCCGACAGGACAGTTCATTCCTGTATTTCTTTGGGTTAGATTTACCAAATCTTGCAGGTATTATTGATTTAGATTCAGGGAAAGAATATTTATTTGGTAATGATTTTAGCATTGATGATATTATCTGGATGGGACCTCAGCCTCAAATTAAAGAGTTGGCAGCTGAAATTGGAGTTGAAAATACAGAACCATTTGATCAACTTGGAAACTATCTTAAAAATGCAAAGAATCAAGGTCGAAACATTCATGTTTTACCTTTTTACCGTGGAGATACTGTTATTCAATTTAGCAATTTACTTGAAATTCATCAGGCTGAAACTGAAGACTATATTTCAAGTGAATTAATTAAGACGATTGTTGACTTGCGTTCAATTAAAGATCAGTATGAAGTTGAAGAATTAATAAAAGCGGCTGCCATTGGTTATAAGATGCATGTTACCTCAATGAAAATGGCAAAGCCGGGAATCATTGAACAAGAAATTGCAGGAGTGCTTGAAGGTATTGCAATTAGTTATGGAGCAGCACTTTCATTTCCGATTATCCTTTCGCAGAATGGAGAAACTTTACATAATCATTATCATGGAAATATCCTGGAAGAAGGAAGATTATTGTTAACGGATACCGGAGCAGAAACTAATTTACACTATGCAAGTGATAATACAAGAACATTCCCTGTTGGAGGGAAATTTTCACAAAAGCAAAAAGATATCTACAGTATTGTACTTAATGGAATAAACCATGGTACATCACTCATAAAACCAGGCGTAACGTATCAAAGTATTCACCTTGAAGTAGCTCTTGTTCTTGCTAAAGGACTTACTGAACTTGGTTTAATGAAAGGCAAGCCGGAAGATGCTGTTCGCGAAGGTGCACATGCTATGTTTATGCCACATGGATTAGGTCATATGATGGGACTTGATGTTCACGATATGGAAAATCTGGGAGAAAATTATGTAGGCTATGACGACGAAGTAAAGCGTTCGACACAATTCGGATTAAAAGGACTAAGGCTAGGCCGCAGATTACAACCAGGATTTGTTTTAACCAATGAGCCCGGAATTTATTTTATTCCTGATTTGGTTAAAAAATGGAAAGCCGAAAAGATTAATTCAAGTTTTATTAATTATGATAAAGTTCTGAATGAATATTCAGGGTTTGGAGGTATTCGTTTAGAGGATGATCTTCTTGTTACCGAAAAGGGACATCAGTTAATTGGTAAACGAATTCCAATTACAGTTGAAGAAGTTGAAGAAACAATGAAATCATAAAACACTAATTATACATAACAAAAAATCCGAAGAAATTTCTTCGGATTTTTTATTTTAGATTCCCGCCTGAGCGGGAATGACATTTTTTTCCTTATTCCGCTTCAGTAAATGAAGCGCACAAATATTCGCGGTTTAGTTTTGCAATAAAATCAATTCCAATTCCTTTTGGACATTCTGCCTCACAAGCACCAGTATTTGTACAACTACCAAAACCAAGTTCATCCATTTTGGCAACCATATTTAATGCTCTTCGTTTAGCCTCAATCTTACCTTGTGGCAATAAAGCAAGCTGTGAAACTTTAGCAGAAACAAATAACATAGCTGATGAATTTTTACAAGCAGCAACACATGCACCACATCCTATGCAAGCTGCAGCGTCAAATGCTTTATCCGCATCAATCTTACTTACCAGATTAGCATTAGCGTCTGGAGCCTGACCTGCATCAATGGAAATAAATCCACCAGCTGCCATCAACTTATCAAAAGCATCACGATCAACAATTAAATCTTTAAGCACAGGGAAACTCTTTGCTCTCCATGGTTCAACGGTAATGGTCTCTCCGTCTTTAAATGATCTCATATGCATTTGGCAGGTTGCTATAACATCACCTGGTCCATGAGGACGTCCATTAATATACAAACTACATGATCCACATATTGCTTCGTGGCAATCGTGTTCATAAGCAACAGGCTCTTTGCCTTCTTTAATTAATTTCTCGTTTAATGAGTCTAGCATTTCAAGGAATGACATTTCCTCATCAACGCCATCCAGTTCGTATTTTTCAAATTTCCCTTTGGCTTTAGCATTCGCTTGTTTCCAAATATTTAGTTTTATTTTCATAATTTTATTTTTATTTTATCATGCAAAGTCGCCAAGACGCAAAGCTTAAAAATTAGTTGAATAAATTGTTTAGAATAAACTTTGAACCTTGAACTTTAAACTTATTTATAACTTCTTACTTTAACTTCAACATTCTCAAACTTGAGCTCTTCTTTATGAAGCTTTGGTTCTTTATCTTCACCCTGATATTCCCATGCAGCGACAAACGAATATTGATCATCTATTCGCAATGCTTCACCACCTTCGGTCATACTCTCTTCGCGAAAATGTGCACCACAAGATTCTTTACGGTTTAATGCATCGGTTACAATCAAACTTGCCAAGTCAATAAAATCCGCTACTCTACTTGCTTTTTCAAGCTCCTGATTAATCTCTTCGGTTTTTCCCGGTATTTTTAAATCGCTCCAGAACTCTTTTTTAAGGTCCGCAATCATTCCCAAAGCTTTCTTTAATCCTTCTTCATTTCGTTGCATTCCTGCAAAATTCCACATGATATTACCTAATCTCTTGTGGAAAGAAGTTGCTGTTTGAGTTCCATTAATACTTAAGAATTTATCAAGTAATGCTTTGGCACTATTTTCTGCCTCAACAAATTCAGGAGAATCAGTTGAAGGAAGTTTAGTCGAAATCTCATCAGCAAGATAATTGCTAACTGTATAAGGAGCAATGAAATAACCATCGCCGGCACCTTGCATCAACGAACTTGCCCCTAAACGATTTGCACCGTGATCAGAGAAGTTTGCTTCACCGATTGCAAACAATCCGGGAATAGTTGTTTGTAAATTATAATCCACCCATAATCCACCCATGGTGTAATGACCTGCCGGATAAATCATCATTGGAGTTTTATATGGACTTTCTCCTGTAATCTTTTCGTACATATCGAAAAGGTTTCCGTATTTACCATTGATTACTTTTTCGCCCTGTTTACCCACAGCAACGCTAAAATCAAGATAAACGGCCAAGCCTGTTTTTCCAACACCAAAACCATTATCGCAACGTTCTTTTGCAGCACGGCTTGCTACATCACGAGGAACTAAGTTCCCAAATGCAGGATATCTGCGCTCTAAGAAATAATCACGATCTTCTTCTGGAATATCGTTTGGTTTTCGTTTATCATCTTTTGATTTTGGAACCCATATACGACCATCATTTCGTAATGATTCGGACATAAGTGTTAACTTAGACTGATATTCGTTTAATACAGGAATACAAGTAGGGTGAATCTGAATAAAACTAGGGTTTCCAAAAAATGCACCTTTTCTAAATGCCTGCATTGCAGCCGATCCATTTGACTGAACAGCCAATGTTGAAAGATAATAAATTGTTCCGTAACCTCCGGTTGCTAAAACAACTGCATGTGCAGCATGTCGTTCAATTTCTCCGGAAACCAGATTTCGGGTAATAATACCTCGAGCTTTTCCATCGATGATAACAACATCTAACATTTGACGACGGCTAAACATTTTTACTTTGCCTAAACCAACCTGGCGTTTAAGAGCAGAATATCCTCCTAATAATACCTGTTGCCCTGTTTGTCCCTGAGCATAAAATGTTCGGGAAACCTGAACTCCACCGAATGTTCTGTTTGCTAAAGTTCCGCCATATTCGCGAGCAAAAGGAACCCCTTGTGCAGTTAACTGGTCGATGATATTGCTACTCACTTCGGCTGCCCGATAAACATTTGCTTCACGAGCACGAAAATCTCCCCCTTTAATCATATCATAAAACAAACGATAAACGCTATCGCCATCGTTCTTGTTATTTCTTGAGGCATTAATTCCTCCCTGTGCTGCAACAGAGTGAGCACGACGGGCAGAATCCTGAAAACAAAATACTTTTACATTGTATCCCATTTCTGCTAATGAAGCAGCAGCTGGTGCGCCTGCAATCCCTGTTCCTACCACAATAATATCTAATTTCTTTCTATTATTTGGACTAACCAGTTTCATTGAGGCTTTATATTTTGTCCACTTTTCAGCTAATGGACCTTCTGGTATTTTTGCATCTAATTTACTCATAGTGTCTATATTACTATATTTTTACTTGATTGATTGTTTACACAACGTATTTAATAAGGAAGAATAAAGGGATTAAAGCAAATCCACCAGCAATAATTATTGAATAGATATATCCTATTACTTTTAGTCTGCTCATCCATTTATTGTTATCCCAACCAATGGTTTGAAATGCTGACCAAAAGCCGTGTGTAAGATGTAGAAAAAGAAAAATTGCACCAATAATGTATAAAACATCATACCACCACCATCCTTTAAATAATCCGGCCACAAGAGCATAAACATCATGCAGCTCTGTTTCTCCTCCATCATATGATATAGCAGCAACTGTTCCAAATTTAACTTTCCAGAAAAAGTTTGCCAGGTGAATAACCAGAAAAATGAAAATCAAACCTCCAAGAATATACATATTCTTAGATGCCCATGACACATTCGTTTTACCTGCCACCAAATAATTTTGTGGCCGCGCCATTCGATTTTTCAATGTTATATACGATGCATATAAAATATGCAAAATAAAACCCAATGCTAATATAGGTTCAATGACTTTCATAATTATATTACTACTCATAAAATTTGCAGCAATATTAAATAAAGAGCCATCACCAAATAGCAATAACGAGTTTATTGTTAAATGGACTACTAAAAACATCATGAGAAACAGTCCTGTTATACTCATGAAAAATTTTTGTCCAATGGATGAAGTGAAAAATTTGGTCATAGAATTTAATTTTTTTAGAACATTATTTTTAACTTGCAATTAATTACAAACATGTATATGTTTAGACACAAATATATTTTCTAATATACACAAATACAATGTTTGGAAGCACAAACACATTAATTTAAAACTGTTCTAAGTTATGAAGTACTCCCTGTTTAACAGTACCTTATTTGAACGAAACAGAAAAAAAGTTCTTAAATATTTACAATCAAATTCGTTGGCAGTGATTCATTCAAATGATCAGATGCCCCGGAATGGGGATCAGTATTTTCCTTTTCGGCAGAACTCTGATCTTTTATATTTAACTGGAATTGATCAGGAAAAAACTATCCTGACTCTTTGTCCTAATCATCCTGATAAAGAATTAAGGGAGGTTCTTTTTATCATTGAAAGTAATGAAAAAATTGCTGTTTGGGAAGGTCATAAGTTTACAAAAGCGGAAGCCAGACAGATATCAGGAATAAAAACAATTAAATATATTAGCGAGTTCGATATTTTTTTCAGAGAGCTTGCCATTAAAGCAGAGAATATTTATTTAAACCTAAATGAGAATGCAAAGTTCAAACCCGAAACGCTCTCAGTAGATGAACGATTTGTAAGCACCATAAACAAAGAATTTCCGGCTCACGAAATGGAACGATTAGCCCCAATTATGAAACAGCTTCGTTTAAGAAAAGAACCTGAAGAAATTGAGTTGATGAAAGAAGCCTGCAACATTACCTCTAAAGCTTTTCAAAGGCTTCTTAAATTTGTTAAACCGAATGTGACAGAATATGAGGTTGAGGCAGAAATTACACATGAATTTTTATGGAATAAAGCCAAGGGGCATGCTTATGCTCCCATAATTGCCAGTGGCAAGAATGCATGTGTTTTACATTATGTTGAAAATAATAAGAAATGCAAGGATGGCGAGCTGCTTTTAATGGACTTTGGTGCTGAGTATGCGAATTATGCAGCCGATTGTACAAGGACTATTCCTGTAAATGGTAAATTTTCTCCAAGACAAAAAGATTGCTATGAAGCTGTACTTCGAGTTATGAAAAAAGCAATAAGCTGGCTTACTCCTGGAACAACTATTCAGAATATTAATGAAAGAGTAGAGCTTCTTTTTCAGGAGGAACATATAAAGCTTGGATTATATACGCATAAGGATGTAGCCAATCAAGATCCTGAAAATCCGTTGGTTAAAAAGTATTATCCTCATGGAACATGCCATTTCATTGGATTGGATGTTCATGATGTAGGCGAAAAGACAACTCTCTTAGAAGAGGGAATGATATTGACCTGTGAACCGGGAATATATATCCCGGCCGAGGGTATAGGCATTCGTATCGAAAATGATATTGTAGTAGGGACCAAACCAATAGATTTGATGGCAAGCATTCCGTTCGAAGTTGACGAAATTGAAATGCTAATGAACTCAAAATAATAGTATCAAAGTAATTGAACAATTAACTTATTTATGCATTATATAAATTAACTATAAGAAACTGGCTATGACATTTAATATAAACTGGGACAAAAAAGGGGTATATGTAAAATTCAGAGGAGTTGTAACAGCTCAGGATTTAATTGATGCGAATAATTATGTTATCAGCAATGCCAATTTTGAATTAATCAATTATCAGATTTTTGACTTTTTAAATATTGAGAATTTTAAAATTACTTCCTATGATATAAATATAATTGGAGTAATGGATAAATCGCAGACAGATTTCAAAAAGGAAATGAAAGTTGCTATCATTACAGACGATGATTACGTAAAAAAAATTACTTCGGAATACGATCAAATTATGTCTGGTAGTAATTGGATTACAAAAACATTTAGCACTTTTGAAGATGCAAAAGCATGGTCTATATCTAAATGAAATACTCCCATTTAATTAATAATAAAAGAATTTATTACACCGACATTGGACAGGGTGTTCCTGTCGTTTTGCTTCATGGTTATTTAGAATCCCTGGAAATTTGGGGTGATTTTGCAGTTGAATTATCTAAAAAATTCAGGGTGCTTTCTTTTGATATTCCGGGTCATGGAAACAGTGATGTTTTATCAGAAGCTCATACATTACAAGCTCTTGTCGAAATATTGAAAAGTGCTTTATGCAACTTAAATGTTGAAAAGTGCTTTATGATCGGGCATTCAATGGGTGGTTATTTAACTTTATTGTTTCATGATCTATTTCCTGAATTATTATCAGGCTTTTGTCTTTTTCATTCACATCCCTTTGCTGATTCGGAAGCAACTATAAAGAAACGCCTGCGTGAAATAGAATTGGTAAAGGACGGGAAAAAAGATTTGATTGCTAAATTTAATATTCCCAATGCCTTTTCACCTAATAATCTTGTTCAATTCGAAAAAGAAATACAAAATGCAACTAATATTGCCCTTCAAACAACCGAGAAAGGAATTATTGCAAATCTGCACGCAATGATGAACCGACCTGATTTGTCAGAATCTCTTGTAAAATCAACGATCCCTTTTTTATATCTTGTGGGTGAACATGATAACTATATCGATTATAATACTGTTGTTCCAAAGGTAAGACACCCGAAAATGGCTGAGCAATGTGTGCTTTCTAATTCGGGGCATATGGGGTTTATAGAAGAAAAAGAATTATCCCTTTTATATCTAGAACGTTTTATAAATCAATTTATTAAATAATCAGTCTTCCTAAAAAATGTCTAGAATAATTTTCTTTACTTAAAGATGATTCAAGAAGTATTTACTAAGTTGTTGTCCTCAGAATTAAATGCTTGTTGCGTATTAAGAATGTAGTTAAAATTCTTTGTATTTTAACCCGGTTAAAAGTTAATAATCGTGCAAACTTTATTAAATTTCGAACCGTATACTCTATTTTTTTTGACCCACATCTTAGCTTTAAAATATGAAATTGAAACTTAAAATTAAACACAAGATTCAGATTTACATTTTGTTAACTACAGTTATCATTTATGCAACTGCCTTAGGCTATATTAGTATTAATAGTAAACGGATGGCTTTTAATGATGCAAAAAAAATATCTGATAATTATGCACAAGGAGCTGCAAAGCAAGTTGAGATTTATCTTGAGCGTTATTTAACAACTGTTAAAGATTTGAGTAATTCATTTAAAGTTTATAAAGATATTGATGAGCAAAACCGACGTGTGGTCTTAAGTCAGATAATGATAAAAACACTTGAGTCAAATAAGGATTTTTTGGCAGTATGGAGCACCTGGGAACCCAACTCAATTGATCATCTTGATGAAATGTATGCAAATCAACCCGGGAGTAGTGTTCTTGGAAATTTTGCTTACCTGTTTTACAAATTAGATAATAAAATCATTTTAGACGAATCAATCGAAACCAATTCAACAAAAATTTATTCCGGGGATTATTACCAACTTCCAAAAACTACAAGGAAAGAAGTAATTATTGATCCATATTATTATTCTTATTCAAAAAATAAAGAAAATGAAACTTTAGAGACAAGTATTTCTGTTCCTATCATTACTGATAATAAATTTCTGGGTTTAGTTGGTGCCGATATTCAATTAAGTCAATTTCAAGAAATTGTTAATGGTATAAAACCTTTTGAAAACAGTATTGCGTTTTTAATGTCGAACAATGGAACTTATGTTGCAAACCCGGATCGGGAATTTACGGGTAAAAAAGCCATTGATGTATTTTCCGAAGAAATTAAAAAATATAAAGTAATGGAATACGTTGAAAAGGGCGAGTTTCTTTCGTATGAAATTACAGGCTTAGATGGATCATTATACTATGTGGTTTATGCTCCCATTCCCATAGGAAACACCAATACTCCATGGTCAATTGGAATTGCTGTTCCAATTACACAGGTAATGTCAAAAGCAACACGAAATTTCAGAATCTCAATTATTGTCGGATTTATTGGTTTGTTATTATTAAGCATAGTAATTTATTATATTTCAAATAGCATAACGAACCCAATTTTAAAAATCACTGGGTTTTTAAAGAATCTTTCAAAAGGGCATATCGGTTCTGAAATGTTTTCGGATATACATTCTGGTGATGAAATAGAAGAAATGGGAAATGCTTTAAATAAATCCATTAACGGATTAATTGAGAAAACAGAATTCGCTCGAGAAATTGGTGAAGGAAATCTAGAAACATCAATTGATTTATTAAGCGATGAAGATGTTCTCGGTAAATCGCTTATTGATATGCGCGATAAATTAAAAAAAGCTAAAGCAGAAGAAATAATCAGACAAACAGAGGAGCAGAAAAGACGTTGGACCAATGAAGGACTGGCTCTGTTTAGTGATGTTTTAAGACAAAGTCATGATAATATAAATGATTTAGCGTTTACTATAATTGTTAATCTTATAAATTATCTGAAAGCTAATCAGGGAGGATTATTTCTTAAAAATGATGAAGATAAAACAGATGTGTTTTTTGAGTTAGTAGCTACTTATGCATTTGATCGGAGAAAATACAATACTAAAAAAATAGAGCTCGGAGAAGGACTCGTTGGTACATGTGCAATTGAAAAGAAAACAACTTATATTACAGATATACCTGATAATTATATAAAAATAACTTCGGGATTAGGAGGATCAAACCCAAAAAGCATCTTGATTGTACCACTAAAAATTGAAGAAGAAGTTTTGGGTGTTATAGAGTTGGCATCTTTTAATAAATTCGAAACCTTTGAAATTGAATTTGTAGAAAAAATTGCTCAAAGTATAGCATCAACATTATTAACAGTTAAGGTTAACGAACGTACTTCAGAACTACTTGAAAAAACGCAACAACAAGCAGAAGAAATGGCAGCTCAGGAAGAAGAGATGAGACAAAACATGGAAGAGCTGCAAGCAACACAAGAAGAAGCAGCCCGTAAATCTGCCGAAATGGAAAGCTTTATTAACGCACTAAATTCAACAAGTTATGTTGCAGAGTATGATTTAAACGGAAAAATTATTTTTGTAAATGATGCTTATTTAGATTTGTTTGGAATCAAGAGGCAAGAGGCAATAGGAAAACATCACTCTGAAAACATTGATTTTACCGAAGAGCAAAAAAACAGTTATGAGCAATTTTGGAAAGATCTTAAGCAAGGAAAAGTAAAAAAAGAAAAAAACAAGGTTACTATAAACGGGAAAAGCTATTTATTCACAGAATCGTATACTCCTATATATAATGAAGATGGTGATATTTATAAGATTTTAAAAATAGCTAATAATATATCTGAATATATTGAAAAGTAACCCCCCGTATAGAAATAAAAAAGAGGAGTTAAATAGACAGTCATGGTCGGAAGATTTT